>NZ_JAWOTT010000001.1:0-357222 GCF_033338995.1 Vibrio sp. Vb0304 | reverse complement strand
CAACAAAAGTCTCAAAACGAAGGGAAAGAAGCGCAAGGACAACAGTCACAAAATCAGCAAGATTCTGAAAATAAAGAAGAAAAACAAGAAACGGAACAACATCAACCGCAACGAGATGACAAGCAAGTGAAGGATCAAGGTGAACCAATACAGGCTAAAGCGCATCCCGAAAAAATGCATCAGGATGATCCTGAGTTCCGTCGACTAGAAGCAGTAGAAAGTGCTCGCGACCCAAGCTTTTTGATCCGTGCGCAAATGCAACTTCAAGCGCAACAAAAACAACCTCCACAACAATCTCAAAAGGAGTGGTAAGCCTGTGATGAACAAAGGCGTAAAACTGGTCTTTATTTTTGTGGCCAGCCTAATATCCAGTTTCTCGGTGATGGCACAGACACTTCAAGCTAGTGTGAATAAAACACAAGTAGCCAAGAATGAAGTGATTAACCTCAGAATCATTTCAGATACTGAGCTCAGCTCAGACTCAATCGACTTCAATGTTCTAGAGAAAGACTTCTTCTTGGGTCAACCTCGTTATGGCCGCTCTAGCAATAACATTAACGGAAGAAAATCAGTGCGTACCGAGTGGAGTATCTCAATTGCACCAATGAAAGAAGGTGTTCTGACTATTCCAAGTTTTTCCGCTGATGGCATGAAAACGGAGCCGATCAAACTACGTGTCAACGCGAGCCAAACAGACCCCAATCTTGATGATCTATTTAGCTTCAATATTACGGTCGACAACAGTACGCTCTACCCTCAGCAATCTGCAACATTACGTATACAACTTCTAATTAAAGCGGACACTCGACGCCTAGATAACCCGCAAATAGTACCTCCGCAGATTGAAGGCATGAAGCTTGAGGCACTGGGTGGCTTACAACAAAGACAGAAGATCTTAAATGGGTTAGAAGTAGCGGTCATAGAGCAGTCGTTTCGCTTAACGGCAAATCAACCAGGCACTTATACCTTGATAGGTCCTAAACTGACCGGTTCTTATATTTATGGCGACAGCTTGACGGGCTCAACCAAAATAATGCCTATCAACACCAAAGCGGAACGCATGCCAATCACGGTCAAACCGATTCCGAGCGAATTTAAAGGTGAATGGCTTCCTGCTTCAGCGTTAGAAATGACACAGAGCTGGCAAGACGATCAAGGTAATCTATTGTCGACTAACGCAATCAACACAGTAAAACAAGGCTCTTCACTCACTCGAACCATTCAAGTTAAGGCTCGCGGTACACAAGCCGAATATCTGCCACGAGTCAATATTAGTTACCCGAGTTCACTGCGCGTGTATCCCGAACAACCTAAGTTCGATAGCGCGAGAGATGGCACCGTTACCATGACGGTGAAGCAAGTCATTATTCCTACAGAGGCCGGGAAATATACCTTACCAGGATACGACTTGAACTGGTGGGACAGTCAAAATGATGAAGCGAAGAAAACAACGTTACCAGAGCTAACATTAGACGTAGAGAAAAATGACACTGGGCTAATCACGTTGCCGGAATCGCCTCTTTCAGCGCCTTTAGTGTCAGCCCCTAGTCCTGAATCAAGCGGCGATGTAAACAGTCTCTGGAGAACATTAACCTTTGTTTTCTTAGGGCTTTGGATAATGACATTGGGAATCGCTATTTGGGCATGGAAAAAGCGGTCAATAACAGCGAGTGGAACGGTTTCAAATACTGAACAACCACTTTGCATCGACGCGCTAAAAAAAGTCATCGAAGAGGGCGATGCTGCGAAAATTGAACGCTCTGTAAATGAGTATTTAACCACTCATCAAGACAGGTTAAACCCTGGTGACGTACAAGCAATTAAGCAAGAGCTTAATGCCATGAATCAAGCGTATTTTAGTGCCAACCAACAACCTTGGAGCCCTGATTCGCTGCTAGCGAAAATTCAAAACCTTGGCAAAGCAAACGTAACGAAAACCGACCACCAACTCGAAAAGCTATAAATAACTAGATAACAATGGCAGCTCTAATGAGCTGCCCATTCTCTTATCCGGCCAAATTTGCTTTAGCGGTTTTATCTAGAGCACCAACCGCCGCCCCTTCCCTATCAAGTTGCTCTTATGAACATAACTCACTCAACAAACACTTGGGGCTCGTATTCGTATCGCCTTACACAATTTCGCCCATGATTCTTCGCTTGATAGAGTGCCTTATCCGACAACTGATATAAATGGTCGAAATTAAAGTCTTTGCCTTTCGCTTTATAACAGGAGTAACCGACTGAAACGGTAAGTAACTCCCCTTCTGGGTTATGTCGATGCTTTATCCCCTCGCCCTCGATGCACTGACGAATGCACTCTGCTCTCAGTCGGGCCTCCTCTTGCTCAGAACCAATCATGAGCAATGCAAACTCCTCACCTCCGATACGGCAAAAAACTTCATCTTCACCTTTGGTATGATGATCCAAGATATAGCCAATTCGCATCAATGCGATATCGCCTTCGAGATGACCATAGTGATTATTGAATAAGCCAAAATGGTCAATATCAATCAGGATCAGGCCAAACGACATGTCGTCTTCACACTCTAGGGCACAATATTTTTGCATCACATGTTCTAACATGCGGCGATTACCAAGACGCGTCAAAGGATCGAGCTTAGAAAGTACCTCAAGCTGTCGATTGGCTTCCTCCAACTCTTTTGTTCGGTTCTGAACCTCCAGCTCTAAGTTTTCGTTTAATTCGCGAATCGCCTCTTGAGCTTGAGTACGTTGCAATACTTCAGCTAAGCTGGACGCGAACATACGAATCACTTCACGTAACTGAGAAGTTAACGGCGCACGTGTCAGCAAATTATCAACAGCGATAAAGGCGATAGGACCACTGCTATTTGAAGTCAATACCGTCATCGCAGCCCAACCAAAGCCAACAATATTACAGTCATGATAAATAGGCACTGATTCTTCAAATGCGACTTCGTTTGGCATTGAGCGAGCCAAATTTATAAGAGAGAAATCTTGGGTTTCGCCAAAGAAGTAAGATTCATCCACCACGTTACCTTGAATATCGGTACCCCACGTTCCTTGCATGTAAGAGCAATTTTCATCAGTTAAAAACACCGCCATTCGATCAATACCAAGATTTTTAATGGCGAAAGTGACGGCCGATTTGCATACTCCACTGACAGTAGTGCAACGTGATAACTCAACCATGCTTGAATGCAACATGCGTACGTTTTGTTCTTGGCGCTTACGAATGTAAATTTGAGAGAAGAGTGAACCAAACGAGTCCAACATCTGTTTTTGATATGCCGTTATCGGCTTACGATGAATAAAGTTATCTAGCGCGAACCACCCAAACGGTTCATTGCCATCGCGTAAAATCAACATCGCATTCCAGCCCTGCCCGATGACCTTGCCTGCTGTGTATATTGGCGCGTCTTCTACAATCACTAAGTTGCTCTCAAGGCTAGATAACGCGGTGATATACTCCTCGCTAAGTTGATGTAAATCGTATTGTGTGTGAAATTCATCAATCGTAATTCCTGACTCATCCGTGCCGTATGTACCACTGAAGCTGCGCTTTTTCATATCGAGAAGCATCAGTGTAGAGCGATCAAACCCAAGTCGTTCACGTAACGCTTCGACGGCTTTGTAGTACAAGTCCTTTAAAGAATCAGGATTAGAGATTTCGAGTGCAACTTGCTGAACTAACTTCATATTTTCGATAAAGCGCTCGCGTTGGCTAATCTCATCAACATATTGCGCTTCACGAATATCTCTGTGCCTGATCTCTTTCGAGGCATTTTTTTCAGCACGAATACATTGCCAACGCGCCGCTGCGAGCTGCATTGCGTCGTAACTTTCTTCATAGATATTATGTGCTGTGCGAGCATGTACAGATTGAATCAGTAGGTAGGTACGTTTGATAGGCGTGTTGTCGAGCATCATGATGTAACTATCACCGCCTAAATCTCGGGTGTGATTCCAGTTACAAGTGTTGATCGCCAGAGGTATGATGCTTTCAGAGGTATCAAACTGACTTGCCCACTCCCAGAATGTCTCAGGATAGTTTTGGGTTGGGTAAAGCTCTCCGCGAGAGAAGCTCATTGAATGACGAGGGTTAATTGAAGGATCTTCAAAAATAGCTAGGGCTTGAGGGGAGAACAGACTCTCTAAATGATCAAAGATTGCCTCCGCTAGCAACCGATGGTCCCTCGTTGAAGACACTTTTCTTGTAAAACTTCTTAAACTCACCCTACCAACCTAATCTACTTTTTTATCCTCGATAAAAAACTACTTAGGCCATGATATGCAATCAATACGTTCAAATTTGAGCTGTTAAGTCATTCGCAAAATTATCAGACTTAGTGTTACATTCGAGAGCTCTTCAGCACTTTTAAAGCCATGTTTCACATAAGTTACATACTTTATAAACTGGGGAGGAAAGTTGTACTTATTTACAAGATTTTTTGTGTTGGTAGGCGTTATAAGCCCACGACTTAAAAAGAAAAAGGCCCCTCATCAAGAGGGGCAAAGTTACCATCGCTTATAGTTATTTAGTTATGCTTGAAATACGGTGGATTAACCGAAATCACCATTTACGTAGCCTTGAGTACGGTCGTCTTGAGGGTTGCTAAAGATCACTTGCGTATCGTTGTGCTCAACCAGTTCACCCATTAGGAAAAACGCAGTGCGGTCAGAGATACGACGCGCCTGTTGCATTGAGTGAGTCACGATAACGATGGTGTAGTTCTTCTTTAGCTCTTCCATCAACTCTTCGATTTTGTGTGTCGCAATTGGGTCAAGTGCCGACGTTGGTTCATCCATCAGAATCACATCCGGCTCCATCGCGATTGTACGTGCAATACATAAACGTTGCTGCTGACCACCAGAAAGACCGAATGCGTGTGATTTAAGGCGATCTTTCACCTCATCCCAAAGGGCAGCACCGCGCAGCGAACGCTCTACCACTTCATCAATTGTCTTTTTGTCTTTGATACCTTGAGCACGTAAGCCGTAAGCCACGTTCTCGTAAATGCTCATCGGGAATGGGTTTGGCTTTTGGAATACCATGCCGACTTTGATGCGAAGGTCAGCAACATCAATGTTGCCGTAAATATCTTCGCCGTCCATCGCCAATTTACCTGTAATTTTCACGCCTTCGATTAGATCATTCATTCGGTTCAAACAGCGTAGAAGCGTTGATTTTCCGCAACCTGACGGGCCGATAAGTGCAGTTACTTGGCGAACTGGAATTGGTAAGTTGATCGATTTCAGTGCTTGGTTGTCACCGTAGAATAGGTCTAGGTTTTCAATATCAAATTTGTTCATTGTCTTAATCTCTTAATTCTTGAATTCGTGTCTTTTAACGTGCGTTCTTAATTAGTGTTGTTAGTAAGTTGCGGTGTTAAAACGTCTAGCAATCAGTTTCGTTACCATGTTGATCAAGAGAACAACTACGATAAGCACTGTTGCCGTACCGTAAGCCTGATTCCATTCTTCAACGGTAAACAGTTCGGTAGTCAGTTTGTATAGGTGAACGGTTAGCGTACGACCTGAATCCAATAAAGAATCCGGAATACGTGCAACCATACCTGCTGTCAGGAATACTGGAGCAGACTCACCAATGACACGACCAATACTTAGAATGACCGAGGTTAAGATACCTGGCATTGCGCTCGGAAGAATCAAACGCCAGATAGTGTAAATCTTAGATGCACCCAGACCGTATGAGCCTTCACGGTACGTTTGTGGTACTGCCATCAACGCTTCTTCCGTTGTACGGATGATAACTGGCAGGATTAGGATGCTTAGCGTCAATGCACCCGACAGAATCGAGAAGCCAAGGCCAAGAATCGCCACGAAGAAAGTCATACCAAACAGGCCGAAAATGATCGACGGGATACCCGCCAATGACTCGGTACAGAATCGGATGATTTTCACCAAACGACTGCCCACTTTCGCGTATTCGGTCAAGTAGATTGCCGTCATGATACCGAGTGGCGCTGCCACTGCGATAGAAGCGATAACCATGTAAATGGTCGCCACAATCATTGGGAAGATACCATGCTCTTCACCTGTGCGCGTATAGTTATCAGTAATGAAGTTCCAATCTACGTGTTGTAGACCGTTTGATAGGATGTACCAGATAATCCAGAACAAAAAACCTACCGTTAGTGCTGCCGAGATCCAGACAAATGCGTTAAAGACATTATCTTTGAACTGGCGTGCTTTTTTCAGTTTTGCGCGATCCATAATAGTCACCTTTAACGAGCGATTACTTCGCTTTTTCTCGGTTTAGGTACAGTAGTACAGCGTTCAACGACATGATGAAGACCAGAAGTACTACACCTGTAGCGTAAAGTGCGTTCGCGTGAACACCACTTGCGTAAGACATTTCAATAGCGATGTTTGCAGTTAGTGTACGAGCCGAATCCAAGATGCCTTCTGGCATTGCCGGCGCGTTACCCATAACCATGATAATCGCCATGGTCTCACCTAATGCACGACCGATACCCAGAATCACACCTGTCATGATGCCTGAGCGAGCCGCTGGAACGAGCAATTTAAAGATGGTGTAGATTTTCGATGCGCCCAGTGCCAAAGAACCTTCTTTATAAGTACGAGGGACAGCGCGGATAGACGTTTCAGATACCGTAATTACTGTTGGTAGAATCATCACACCAAGAACAATAATACCGGCCAAGATAGTGTTACCTGCAGGTACATCAAATACCTTCTGAATCAATGGAACGATAATAACCAGACCGAAGAAACCGTAGACCACTGAAGGAATACCGGCTAGCAGCTCAACCGCTGGACGGATAATGTCTGCTAATCGCTTTGGTGCGATTTCAGCGATAAAAATGGCGGTCAGAACACCAATTGGAACCCCAACAATGACAGCACCAGCCGTCGATACGATAGATGCCACAATCATGGTGGCGACACCGTAAAGCGCAGGTGGTAACCAGTTTTGTCCTAAGACAATGCCCGATACGCCTGCTTCTTGGAATGCCGGAATACTCTCTCGAACGATGAAGTATGCAATAACGGCCAATGAAACAATGCCGATTACGGCACTCGTTAGGAACAAGCCGTGGAAGATGCGCTCTTTCCAGTCTACACGACGCTTCTCGCGTAGGCCTGACTTGCTGATAGCTCTAGCGTCAGTATTCATAAGCTTTTCACTATTTGTTGCGATGGTCATTTAAAAATCTCACGGTTCTGGGCAATGCCGTTGAACACAATGGATAGAAAAGGCTCAGCCCGAAACGTTGGGCTGAGCAAACTTTAGAGTCCCGATGGGATTAGTTAACTGAGATGTAACCTTTTTGGTCAACTAGCGCTTGCGCTTCGTCAGTTAGCATCCAGTCTAGGAATTTTTGCGTTTCTGTTGATGGCTTGCCTTCTTTGTAAAGAACAAGGAATGGACGCGCTACTTTGTAAGAACCGTTTTTAACGTTAGCTACCGTTGCATCAACGCCGTCGATTGCTAGCGCATTAACAGTGTTGTCTACAGTACCAAGAGAAATGTAGCCGATTGCGTATGGGTTAGATGCAACCATTGTTTTCAGTGCGCCGTTACCGTTTGCAACTTGAGCACGTTGAGAGATAGCTGATACTTTCTTACCAGAAATCTTCATTTTTAGAGACATGATGTCTTCAAATGCGCCACGAGTACCAGAAGCCGTGTCACGAGTAATGGCTACGATTGGCTTGTCCGCACCACCGACTTCTTTCCAGTTTGATACTTCGCCTTTGTAGATTGCAGTCACTTGCTCGGCTGTTAGACCTGGCAGTTTGTTTTGTGGGTTAACAACCACTGCGATACCATCACGAGCAACCACTTCTTCGATTAGTGTTGATTCTTTTTCAGAGTCTTTTAGATTACGAGAAGACATACCAAGGTCTGCTGAACCATTTTTCGCTGCTTTTACACCAGCTGAAGAACCAGGACCTTGAACTTCGATAAATACGTTAGGGTTCTTCTTCATGTACGTTTCAGAGAAAACTTCCATCAGTGGAGTTACGCTGCTAGAACCCACTGCAGAGATAGTTTCTTTAGCAGAAACAGGAGTCACTGCCATTGCGCCTAGAAGTGCGATTGCACCGATTACTGTCTTTTTCATCACAATTTCCTTAAGTGGCTTTATTGCCGTTGTGTTTCACTTGAACGGTGCTCACTTTAGAATTTGAATATGACAGTTGTGTTTCACTTAGTTGAACCCTCTATGACACGTTGTCATTTCTAACTATTAATTCCGCGACTTATCCCTCTCTCAATTTGAACGTAACGTTTTTATAACGTTGCCTCATGTTCAAGATGATAACCCCATCGATTTTGGTACATTTCATAACAATTAGATATGAGTAACTCATTGATTTGGCAAATATAACAATTAAAATCGAAATGCTTATTTATAAAAAAGATAATAATCAAACCGATAGAGGGTCAATCTCATGCGTCAATTTCTTAGTACGCTTTCTATTAAACTTCAGGTTTTTCTGCCTGTTCTATTCACAGTTATATTGCTCATCATTGGACTGAGTGTCGGAATCGGTAAACTCGATCAAGCATTCAATAAGGTTTCGGCTTCCACCCATAAGCTAATCATTCACAAAGAGGAACTTAGCGGCATCGTAGACAACACTTACGCCATGCGCATCAAAGCCATTTATAGTCTATTTAGAACCGAAGATGTTCAGTCTCTCAACCAAGAGCTTTCTGAGCGACAAAACAAAAACCGCGATTTTCTTAACTCCATCGACCATCTCCCTGGCGTTCAAAATGAAGTCAATGCTATGCGTAAGGCCATGAATCACTATGTTGATTTCACTCGCGTTACCATGACACCTCTGCTCACCACTAAACACTCTTCTGATTACACCACCTCTGATTTCAATCAAAAGTACGAATATGCAATGGCTGAGTATCGATTAGCTGGCGAAGCGATGATCAACGCCATCGACAAACTATCTAAACAATTGAATCAAATCGTCACCGATGAAGTCGAAACGAATGGCGAACAACATTCAACCACGCTAACTTACAGCGCCGTCTCGCTTGCGGTGATCTTGAGTGCCGCTTCACTTATTAGTTGGGTACTCGCCAGCTACATCGTTGCGCCGGTTCGTAACCTTCAAGTAACGATGCAGGAAGTCGCGAAGGGAAACCTACTAGTTAAGGCCGAAGCCATCGGGAAAAACGAAGTGTCTCAGCTGGCTCGAGATGTAAACCAGACCATAGAAAAACTGCGTGAAACTGTAAGCGCATTGGTTCGCATTAGTGAAGATGTGGCATCAGCATCAACCGAGTTAGCAACTGTTATGACTCAAAGCAGCGTCAACTCGGATCAAGAAAAGCAAGAAGTTGAGCAAGTAGCCTCGGCGATCAATCAGCTAGAGTCGACCGCAACTGAAGTATCGACCAATGCACAAGAAGCCGATAGTGCATCAAATCAAGCACGTACGTTAACCTCACAAAGTATAAGCATGTTTGGGGAAAGCACTCGCGCAAGTGAAAAGATGGCGGAACAACTTAACGAAGCCGCTGCCGTCGTAACTTCGCTAAAAGATCAATCAGAACACATTGGTCGCGTGATCGAAGTGATTGAAGGTATTTCTGAGCAAACGAATCTACTTGCACTGAATGCAGCGATTGAAGCTGCACGAGCGGGCGAAAGTGGCCGAGGCTTTGCGGTAGTGGCCGATGAAGTACGTATGCTGGCAGCGCGAACTCAGGAGTCCACCAAAGAGATCCAAACCATTATAGAAGAGCTACAGCAACAATCTGGTCACGCAAATGAAAGTATGCATTCCAGCTTAGCCATGTTGTCAGACAACCAAGCTCTGATACAAGAAGTTAGCCAATCACTTGCTAATATCAGTAATGCTATCGCCGATCTGAACTCAATCAACACTCAAGTTGCAACCGCATCAGAAGAGCAGAAACAGGTCACGGCTGATATCAACAACAACTTAACGAACATCTATGAACTAGTGAGCCAGAACGTCACTGGGATCACTCAATCAGCCGCGGCAGCGCAAGAGTTGTCTGGTTTAGCAGAAAACCAAAAACATCAGCTTAAGCAGTTCCAAGTTTAAATCTCTGAACAACACGATAAGCTCCAAAGGTCAGAAAAGAAAAAGCTCCGCACTGGCGGAGCTTATTAACATCTGGATTCGTGAAAATCCAACGGGGTGATTACTCCTCGTCAGTAACCAGCAGAACAGAGGAAATGTTCGTTGACTCTAGTGGGTTCCAGTTGTAAACCTCACCATTAAATGAATCAAACACCATAACGTTTGAGCCATCACCGTTTGGTGTGTTACTCCAGATGTAACCAGCATAGTCACCCACCTCTAGCGTGTAGCCACTTGCGAATGCAGTGCCGTTCATCGCAGGGCTATGGCAAGCACGTTCTGTCAACGCGACTAACTCCTTAATGTTTGGTATGCGCCAATTCTTTTTGCCAGCGAAGTCATATAAAGCATGATTACCTGATTCATTGCGGATTTGCTCAGCGGTTGATAGCGCTAACTGCCATGACATCTTAGTCGCAGCGCCATCACAAGCTTCGTTTGCCGTATTCCACGTTGAACCAACAGGGCAACGCATCCATGTTAGACCTGTTTTCAGGTCAGTTACGGTACCGCTCTCAGAATATGTATAACGCGTGTTAGGTGCCGTTTTAGCAAAGTCAGTAGAACACTCTTGTGCAGCCATTACAGTTTGAGAAGCCAAAGCAAGAGATAGTACAGTTATTAATTTCTTCATCTTATTGGCCCTTTACTGCTACTAGACGGATTGGGAATTGGAATGACGTGCCTGTGTCACGCTCTACTTTGTCAGAATAAATTTCAACAAAGCTTACGTGGCCACGGTCAGCGCCCTTCGCTGCAATCACTGCAAATTGAAGTGCACCTTCGTAGTTAGCAGGAGAGTAATTATTAAATGTGAAATCACTTAGCCAAATAGCACCTGAATTAGCGTCTGGGCTGCCTTTACCCTGTTGAGGGAAGTAAGCTGTCGTCATACCATAGACATTGCCGTCGGCGTCTTTCTCTGTCTCACCTAAGTCGAGAACATCGTAGAACTCTTGGTATGTTGGTAGGCGCCAGTCACTAATGCCACATAGTGATTGCTTGTTTATATGTTCAACATATTGGCTTGTTGAACAGATGCCATCAGCAGCATCCACACAACCAACGACTTCAAGATCTTCGTAATACGGCTTAAATGTTTCAGACTCAAACGCAAATAGGCGATCTTTAAATTGAACTGAGCTCGCATCCGCACTCTTATTTTCCCAAACAAGACCAGTACGTTCGTCCATAGTACAAGCCCACTTAGTCGCATCTGCTGCTAAAGCTGCACCTTGTGAATCTAGCTTAACGAACTTAAAGCCAGCGCCTGTCGACGTTTGCTTGTCCTCTTTGTCGAAGCCGTATTCCGCATCTTGACCAGGGTAAGACGCTTGAACCTCTGCTACGTCTGCTGCTCCTTCAGCAAAATAAAGAACGGCGCCCGTATCGTTACTACCAACCGTTTGTTCAGCAACCGCTACAATTTCTTCAGCAAATGCACTCACTTCCACTTCAGACAGAAGATCAGAGGCCAATGATTTACCCTGGAAGCTAAGGCTTTGAGCAAGCAGCGCTACGCCTTGGGTCATTTGTTGTGGCTGCATTGCAGCTAATAGTGCAACCGTGTTTTGCTCTAGCTTATCTAGCTCGCTGGCTTCTGCGTTAGACATTACCGTTCCAGACAGAGAAACACCGGCATCGGTGAGTTGTGCTTTCACAATCTCTTCAGCTTGAGCAACGGTTTTACCGTCAACCACAAGACCTGCGAGCAACGTTGTTACACCATTGACCGTGTTACCCGTTGCTAAGTTTTGGCCCGGAGCCGCAAGACGCAACGTTTGGTTCGAACCTTGATCAACTTGAGCAAGAATGGTGCTGGTTAGTACGTTTTTGTCGCTTGAAGTCAGGCTAAATTTACCGGCATTATCCGTTTTAGCACTCGGCTCGGTCGTATCACAAACGTAGTTTTGGTTTAAATCGATGCACACTGGCGTATCAAGAAGTGTACCTGCAGAAACGATGGTGCCAGCTACATCATAGGTCGGTGCCGACGTGTCACCACCAGAACCACCGCCACAGCCAGCTAGGGCTAGTGACATAGCAACGAAAGAATATTGAAACTTCATAGATTTTATCTTCTTTTGATTTTAATTAACGAGAGCGAATCACTCTCACCATTGAAAGCAGGACAAGTCCTAACAAGGTCCAAGGCGAACCACTGCCACCTGAATCACCGCCACTGCTTTCTTTAGTGGTATCAGCACTACACTGATACTGAGCAAAGTGACTCACACCCCACTCTTTCAACACCCCAGAATTCCCTGACACGCGGTCAGACACTTCGAGACGCCAAGTACCCCAACTCGGTTGACCGACAAGTGCTCGTAACTCCTCGTCATACTGAGCGGTGAAGTAACCTTTAAATCCTTTGGTATTGCTTGATTGATGGCTAAGTAGCACGACCGATTTGCCTTGTGGAGACACTAGCGTCACTTGCAGATCTTGCAGTGAGTCATGCTCGATGTTCAGGTAAACCGCAAACGAATCATCAATCGTGCGTGACTTGTCCGATAGCGTCTGAGAGAACAGTCTGTCGCCCTGTTCCGGCAAAGCGGAGTTCACTGGTTGAGGCTGGATATCGAGCTCTGGCGTACCATTAACCAGCATCACCTTATCACTCCACTGGTGAGTCTTTAGGCCTTCAGCAAATTGATAATCCAATGAAATAGAGGAATCGAATTGCGTGCCACATGTTAGACCGCTTGGTAACACCACCTTCATTGAGGTCGAATCAGAAAGCGTTTCATCAAAGTCGAAAACGGATGCGTTGTTTAGCTGCCATTGCCCTTTGATGCTCGCTTCGCGGCCAGTTTGGCTCAGGCTCAAACCAACGTCTTGACCTTGTGCGATGTATCGAGCGTCATAGCGAACACGAAGAGGCGCTTTAAGTAAGTTGTGTCTGTTGAAGCTGTCCGTCAGGAATTGGGCGTAATCTTTATTTGGGAACAAAGTTTTTGCGGCAAACACGGTCGATTCCGCCAGATCATGCATTTTCACGCCACGACCAATGCCGTACATGCCTTCAAGTACAATGGCGTCAAACTCGCGGAACACGTTATCGGTATCATCACCGTATCGTTCAACCGATGCTTTAAGTGCTTGGAACAGTGGCGTTGACCATAACTCGTCGCCTAGTTCACCGCCCACACTAACGTGCGCTGGATACTCTGAACCCTCGAAGTAACGAGCTCTTTGGTTCCATAAGCTACGAGTTGTTTTGCGTGTTCCGAACACACCGTCCCAGTTGAACACCGTATCTAACTCGAATTCTTGACCACGACGCGAAGCATCCAAATATTGAGTGCGGTAGCTCGCGCTGCCCGCCCAGTAATCAGCAAAACCCTCTGCGATAGCCCCTGTATGACCGTACGCCCAATCCGGTACGATTTGGTAATGAATGCCATGCCCAAGCTCGTGTATCACTACATCAGCATCGACTGCATCCGGAGAAACACCACCGACACCCAGCATGAGTGCTTTCGGACCGTAATAGTAAGTAGAGTTATCTTTTGATAAACCGCGAGCGTCAAAACGAAGCGGTTCGTCAAACAAGTCGTAAGTCAGGCTTGTCAGATATTGGATCGAGCTATCAAGATGATAAAAAGCCATCAACTGTGGGAACGCATTGTCACCAAACTCGGTGCTTTGCATCTCATCAACACTGTCAAACGCTTGAACTCCTTCTGCGCTGAGAAAGTCCAACGTATCGAGTACAGGCGCTTCACCAGGTGCTGGGGCTGCAAATAAACCCGTCGCATCCACTTGCTTTAATCTTGGGTTAGAGAGATAGAACTTACCTCCCGACTTTAAAACCTCAATCGACTTGGTTACGTACTCGATCGGCTGAGGGTAATCGGACAGTGCTGACCACGTCGATTCTGGTGCTGCTTGCTGTTGCATGGTGCGAAGATCTGGGTTGAATAAAGAAACCTCAACATCAACCAGACTTCCAGAGCTCAAAGCCGGTGGCTCTTGTGCTTGCAGTTGGCGAGGCGATTCCAATTCCATTGCAACCGTTGGTTTACCGTTGCGAATGATCGTATCGTCAAGGCTCTTAAACACTCGCACAACGTGATGATTTTTATCGGTTGTTACTACGAGGGCACGCTGTGCTTGATATTCACCGTTAACCCAAACATCAAAATTGTAATGCTTGCCAAGCTGAGACTGGGTTTTGTAACGGAACTTAAACTCGCCCGCTTCTGAGTAGTGGCTGTCTAGATAAGTTTTCGCTTGCGCTTCATTGGTCACCACAGAATCCGTTGAGGGATAATCCCACTCTGCAGCCAGCGCCGCAGGGGTACATGCAATAAGCAGTGAAAACGCCAATGGTTTTAGCTTCATGATTTCGTCCTAGAATTCGTATTTTGCAGTCAGCGTGAAGTAGCGCCCTGGCTCAGTTGAGTAACGCTTACTTTCCTCAACGATACCCGCTACGTCTTGGTATCGGATGTATTCTTTGTCGAATAGGTTGATGATGTTTGCGCTAACACGAAGGTCTTTGGAAACGTGGTAAGTTGCGCCGATATCAAACGTATTCCACGCACTTGTCTGCGCGCAATCTGTCGCTAGACCAAGCGTGGTCTGGCATTTAGGAACGCGATCCATTGCCGCGGCCCAGTTCCAAGCCACGTAAGCATTGAAGTCTTGGTCGGCGTATTTCAGTTGAGCGTTACCTTCGAATGGCGTAATGCTTCGAACGTATTCACCTTCCGCGTCTTTGCCATCTACGTAGCCAAACTTGGTGCTGATGTTCCATCGCTTAGTGATCGCGTAACCTGCAGAAAGCTCTGCACCATACGTCTCGACACCATCGAGGTTTTGGTATTGTTTAATGTAATTACCATTGCTTGAGTCAAAGCCCGTGGCCACAACGTCGATGAAGTTTTCAAACTTGTTGTAGAACAAAGACGCATAGACATACGCACGACCGTTATCGAACTTGTTACCGATTTCAAATGAGTCGGAAGTTTCAGCTTCTAGATCCATGTTTGGTGCAATGACAAACGGCGTGAGCGGCACAAAGTCGTGGCTTACGAAGCCATACGCTTTATCGTATTCCGGAGCACGGTAACCATGGTTATAAGATACATAAGCGATGTTGTTGGCAAACATTTCACGAGAAACCGAAAGACTTGGAGATACCTCTGAGCTATCCATGTCTTTTAATGGGAAGCCGCCCACTTCACCCGCACCGTCTGGCGTGAGACGGTGCGCATCAAAGCGTAGGCCACCTGTGATGGTCCATTTATCCAGTTCCACCATGTCTCGGACATACAAGCCAATGTTATAAGCACGAGCAGGAGCGAAAGGTTGTTTGGTCGAAGGTGTTACTCCGTTCCAATCAATCTTGGAGTCGCTATCTGTGCGTTCGTAATAGTCTGTAGAAAGCTCAACACCGTAAGCCAATTGGTGCTCAGCATTTGCTGCATAAATCGTATTGGTGAAATCGCCACGGAAGCCAATTGTTTCGTCAATGAAGGTTTTGTGTTCCAGCTCGCGACGCTTGGTGATCAAACCATTGTGATCCACTTGGCGCATTAAACGGTTGGTGTCTTCCACCACTTCGGTGTGACGCCAGTAAACTTTGGTATCCAACTCTTCGAACCAAGTTGGATTAATCGGAGTCAGCTCTGCACCAATATAAGCGCTGTACTCTTCTGTGGTTTCATCCTCAGCAAAGTCTTCAATATGCCAAATTCCATCAGGTTGAATGGACGGTGAACCCTCCAAACGCTCTTGGTTCTGGGTGTAGAGTTCCGCTTTGGCTTTCAACATCACCTCTTCATTGAAAAAGTGGTTGATCGTATAAGCACCGCTGTAACCATCGAGGTCGCGGTTATACAAATCTTCATCAAAGTTACGTGTCTCTTGTCCTTGCCAGTATGAAACGTTAAACAAACTCTCTGTATCACCGGAACGGAAAGCTAGATTACTCGTGCCTTTGTACTTGTTGCTGATGTCGGTGTAAGTACCGGAAACATCGGTGTAGAAGTCTTTGTCTTTTAAGAAATCACCCGGCTGACTGGATTCTAAAATCACCACACCGCCGATCGCGCCAGAGCCATGCACCGAAGAACTTGCCCCTTTAATGATTTGCAGCGATTCAAAATTGGATAAATCAAAAGTATCTCGCCCAACTGCATCATTAATGTCATTCGCACCGAAGCCATCCGCAGAACGAATGCCATCACGAACGATCATAATGCGGTTACCCGTCATACCACGGATGGTAATGTTTTGCGGACGTCCTGCACCGCCCGTCACGCTTACACCAGGTTCGTTACGCAGCACGTCATATAGCTCGGTCTCGCCTCTTTCTTCGATTTGCTCGTTTGTGATAACCGCGACACTACCTGCCACTTTTGACAATGGCTGATCGATTTTATTGGCGGTTACCACCACCTCTTCCATTGAGAAAACCTTAGATTCGGCGTGCACTTGACTGGCAGCAAGTACCAAAAGTACTGCCGCTGACACTGGGGTAAGCTTCATTTACTGCTCCGCTTTAGATGTTTTAATGAGTGATAGTAGAAATGCGTATTCTTTTGCTTGTTGTTCTTGCGCTTGTCGCGGGTCCATTTGGTGGCCCGAATTAAAATTAGTTTGCAACAAGTACGGCCCGTTGCGCTCACTTAACGCTGAAACTTTAGCGAGATACTTTGCGCCTTCCCAATATGGCACGCGCTGATCGATTAAACCGACTTGAACCAACATGGGTGGGTAAGCGTTTTTATGGATATTGAGAATCGGATCGTACGCCTTCATTAACGCCAATTGTTCAGGTTTGGTTGGGTTACCCCATTCGCCATACTGCTGTGTGGTAAGCGGAAGTGAGGTATCCGACATACTTGCAACCACATCAACAAAAGGCACTTTAAGTACGACACCTGAAAACAATTTAGGATCTTGATTAACCGCTCCGGCCACCAACGTACCACCAGCACTAGAACCGATGGCGAAAACCTCTCTATTGCCACGTTCGAATGTTTGCAGCGCCTTCGCGGCCGCGACAAAATCACCAATAGAATTGGCTTTTCGCACACCACGGCCTTGCTCGTGCCATTCATCGCCAAAGTACCCACCGCCACGGACATGGGCGATAGCGTAAATCACACCTTGGTCGAGTAAACTGATAACCTGAGGCATAAAGTACGGTTTCATCGTAAAACCATACGCGCCGTAACCGTAAATCATCACAGGAGATTGTGGGTGCAATTTGTCTTTGCGATACGCCAAAGAGACAGGGACAGAAACGCCGTCGTGCTTAATAAAAATACGTTGGGATACATAACGCTGACTATCAAAGTCTTGGTAAGCATCTTGAGAGTACAAGGATTTATTCAGCGTTTTTACATCGAACTCTTCCCACTGAGGAGGCGTAGTCATCGACATGCTTCGGATACGAATTTTGTTTGATTCAAAATCGCCCAATGTGCTTAGCCAAGCGACATTACCATCGTGTTCCAATGGCAGTATCACTTTTTCCTGACCTTGGTAAGAATACACCGTCAAAGTCGACACATTGTTTGGCTTGCTAAGTGCCACAACTCCTGCATCATAAAGGTAGAACTGTTCAAGCGGCTCATGAGGATTGGTAAAGCGTTGCCATGTTGCGCCAAGCGGTGCGAGTTCGGCTTGGTAAAGGGCGAACTTTCCTTCCAGGTTGCTTTTAAGATAAATGTAACCTTTCGCCACATCCGCGTAATATTCCACACCCACTTCAGGCTTTCGCAATGAATCTGAGACAGTGCCCGTTTCTAGATCGACAAGCTTCTGCTCTGTTGTTGACTCGTTGTTGCTTTGTAGCACAGCATAACGGCTATCTGCCGCACGATAGAAAGAAAGTAACCAATCTGACTTGGGTTCATTCCATAGGACTGTTTTTGCCAAAGATTCAGTGGAGATACGTAAGATCTGATGAGGTCGCTGAGTGCGCTTTTCTTTTGCAACGAGGAATGCCACTTTCCCGTTAGGTGACAACAATACGCCACTATCGACGTGCGTCGCCAGTTCCGTAGATTGGCCGGAGAGTAAATCAACAACCACAGCACGATATTGTTCGCTACCGTCGATATCTTCCGTGAAAAGGAGCGTGTCACCATTCACTTGCCATTGACCAAGTTGGTAGTACTGATGCGCAGATTGTCGTTCATCGAAATCGAACACCACGTTTTCTGGTGCATGTTGACTCGCACGGGATAATAGTAAGTAACGACCATCGCGACGCGTTAGCGTCCACTCTCTTCCACTCACGATCGACCATGGCTTATCACCTTTGTCTGCCACCATGGTATCCCACTGCGTGAGTAGGTTTTTTGTCAACGTCTGATAACTTTTTTGGTGCTGTTCAGTTTTGTGGTTTTGTTCTGTTAGGTAGGTAAGAACTCGCTCATCTTTACGAGCATCATCTCGAAGCCAGTTGAAATCATCAGCAGCAAAGCCAGAACTAGAGGTAATTATGAGCCCTAAAAAAACATGAGTAAATTTCATATAGAGAGCGAATTCATTTATAGGATTAATACAATGGCGCGTATTCTGCCCTTAAATAAAAATGAGATCAATTATCATTTTCATAATCATGTGAGATTTTTATCTAGTGTGTGAGGAAAAACGTTTGCTTTGACCGAGGTAATAAAACTTAATAACTTTCTAAATTAGCGTTCTATGCTGTTTATATACAACCAGACAAATATAAAAGCTGACAAACGAGTGAGTATGGAAAAACGCTATTTCACCTAGCGACAGACATAAAAAATCCGAGTGCGAACACTCGGATTTTTAAGAACTAAAATCCGTGGGAAACTACAGCAGCTTTTACTCTTCAGAGCTCGGTGCCGCTGGTTTTTTCTTAGGGATGAAGACATCATCACCCACAGATACGTTTTTGTAGAAGCTCTTGTCACGCTTAGCTGGTTTTTTCGCCGATTTTTTCGCTTGAGGGCGAGCTTTCTTTGCGGTCGCTTTCTTATTGCGGAAATCTGGTTTAGGTGGCTTAAGGCCTTTAAACTTACCTTTCAAATCTTCGAACACTGAAAACTCAAGATCTTGTTGTAGGTATGCTTCTACACGTTTAAAGCTATCCCAGTCTTTTGGACCAACAAGAGAGATTGCATCCCCTTTGTTTCCAGCACGACCAGTACGACCAACTCGGTGTACGTATTCTTCGGTATG
This sequence comes from Vibrio sp. Vb0304, assembly GCF_033338995.1. Lineage (NCBI taxonomy): Bacteria > Pseudomonadati > Pseudomonadota > Gammaproteobacteria > Vibrionales > Vibrionaceae > Vibrio > Vibrio sp. Vb0304. Next base: position 337,938 of record NZ_JAWOTT010000001.1, on the reverse strand, counting down.
CTTTGGCATATCGAAGTTGATGACGTGTGTCACAGTTGCAATATCCAAACCGCGGGAAGCAACATCAGTCGTTACAAGGATCTTAAATACTGCGCGCTCAAACTGACTCATAATGGTGTTACGTTGAGTCTGGTTCAAGTTACCACTTAGTGCTACAGCCTTCAGTTTCTTTTCGTTCAGCTTTTCTGTTAGTCGCTCAGTATCATCACGCGTTGCCGTAAAGATAATAACTTGACGGTATTCAGCCTCAGAAAGAACACGATCTAAAATTGCCTCTTTATGATCTAGGTGATCACACAAGTAAAATTTTTGCGTGATATCTTTATGTTCTTCGTTAGAAACGCCGATAGCAATTCGCTTTGGCGCATTGAGCATTTCAGCCGCGATTTCATTGACGTCTGCATGATCTAATGTCGCAGAGAACATCAACGTTTGACGACGACGATGCTTGGCTGCTTTATGAATGCGACGAAGCTCTGGTGCAAAGCCCAAATCCAACATACGGTCTGCTTCGTCCAGAATTAGCGTTTCCAAACCATCCAGATAAAGCGAACGGTGCTCTAAGTGATCAGCCAAACGTCCTGGTGTCGCCACGATAAATTTCGGGTAACGACGCAGAGCTTTTACCTGATCGTTAAAGTTCTCACCACCCAAAATCAGTGCTGCTTCATAAGATAGGCCAGCTAGCATAGAACGAAGCTCACCATATACTTGTTTCGCTAGCTCACGAGTAGGAGCAAGGATTACCGCGCGAGGGTCTTTCGCAGAAAACGATTTTGTCTTTAAAGACTTATGAAGCATTGGCAATACAAACGCCAAAGTCTTGCCCGAACCTGTTTTCGAAGATGCCAATAGATCCTTGCCTGCAATCGCAACAGGAATCGCCTGCTGCTGAATGTCAGTCGCTTTTTTAAAATCGTAGTGTTTTAGGTTCTTCAACAATCGGTTGTCTAGGCCTAGATCTTTAAATTGCAAAGTATTCTCCAATAAATCAGTCAGCGTCTGAGCGCTCTGTAGTGTCGTTTCCGCTCTAACGCAGCAAAAAAATAAAGCTCGGTATAATACCGCAAATCATAGGAGTATAGATAGAGATCACACAAACTAATTCCCTGTGGTAACGGTAAAACATCATTTGTGGCTCAGTTCAGAGTAAAGACTAGCCTTTTTGATGAGCAGCTGGACAGGAAGTTTAGAGAAAAGCCGTTCAAATATGCCTTCTATCCATCAACAAAACGACTTAAATAGCAGTTATTTGGGCCAATAAACTTTCATTTGTGTCAATATCGTCTAAATTATTGATATCAGGAACGTGGCAAATACACCTGCTATGAAAACTGTTGTGAGAACGAAATAAAGGATAGGTAGTTAAACTTTGTTAAGTTCAGGTAAAAGTTGACGTCAGGTACTCCATGAAATTCTTGGGTTTTTTTGACTTTTGCTACATCATGTACTGATAAAATGTAACCACATTTAACCTCGCTACTGTATAAAATAATAGTTAGTGGCGAGACTTTCACTATAAGCAAGGAGTTCTTATATGAACAAAACGTTGATCGCAGCTGCAGCAACTTCAGTACTTCTACTAGCCGGTTGTGCTTCTTCTGATGACGCAGCTACAGCAAATGCAGCAAAATTAGACGAACTAAGCAACCAAGTTAGCCAACTAAGCCAAGACGTACAAGCTCTTCAATCTGACGTTCAAAAATCAGGCGCAGCAGCAATGGCTGCTCAAGAAGAAGCTGAGCGTGCTAACGAGCGTATCGATAACATCGCTCAGTCTTACACTAAGTAAGATTTGGTACCGCGTCTTAACGCCCGTTAAGGCGCGGTTATTTCGATAGGAACCCCATTCTGTGCAGCGATTGCTGCTTTAGCCTTCACGTTTTTCATACCGAATTCATCCAACCACCACTTTAACTCTTTCGGCACTTTCAGTTCATCTTTCTCGCCATTACTACGAGTCAAAGGCTCATGTGCTTCTAAGAACACACTTCTGTCAGGCTCAAGTGTCATTTTGATAGGCTGGTTAATGATGTTAACGTCTTCGCCGTTACGAACCTTGTCAAATAACCACTCAATGTCACTTGGGTCCATACGAATACAACCCGCGCTGACTCGCATACCAATCCCAAAGTCCTTGTTGGTACCATGAATTAGGTATTCGCCATTCCCGTAAGCTAAACGCAATGCAAACATACCAAGTGGATTATCAGGCCCCGCAGGAACAACGGCTGGTAGGTCAATGCCCTTTGCTTTGTACTCGGCACGAATAGAGGCTGGAGGAGTCCATGTAGGGTTCGGTCGTTTTTGGCTGATACGCGTTGTCATTACTGGGGTATCGCGCCCTATTCGGCCAATTCCGACAGGAAATACATGGACAATATTCTCTCCTTTCGGAAAGTAATATAAGCGCAGCTCGGCTAGATTAATAACGATACCTTTATAAGGTACGTCTGGGAGGATTAGCTGTGTCGGAATAGTAAGAACATGCCCCTCTTCTGGTAAGAAGGGATCCACGCCTTTGTTTGCGGCCATTAAACCTAGCATACCCACATCGTAGAGCTTAGCGATATTTGCCATGGTTTCGCCTTCTTGCACGACGTGGTTTTCAAGGCGACCAATTAAACGGCTTCCATCCTCTGGTAATTCGTACATCTTAGCGAATGATAGACCACTCACTAAAGATAACGACACAGATAGCAGGGTACGTTTTGCGAAACTCATTGATCGCTTTTTGCTAAGCATTTCACTCTATTCCTTGGCACTTTTAAAGAGCTGTAAGGTTATCTCTCTTTCTGTCTTGTGATCAACCATCGGCTTGTGATATTCCAGTAAAGAAAAGCCCTCCCAAGTCCAAGGTTTATGGATGTATTTGTTCGGTACACTTTTGATTTCTGGTACCCAGTGGCGCACAAATTCACCATTAGCATCGAACTTTTCGCCTTGGCTTATCGGGTTGAAAATACGAAAGTATGGCTGCCCGTCACAGCCCGTAGAAGCAGACCATTGCCAGCCACCATTGTTCGCTGCAAAATCGCCGTCCACCAGCTTACTCATGAAGTACGCTTCTCCCCATCGCCAATCAATATGTAAGTCCTTGGTAAGAAAGCTCGCGACAATCATACGTAATCGGTTGTGCATCCAGCCTGTTTGATTGAGCTGACGCATTGCTGCATCAACGATTGGGTATCCTGTTGTTCCTGTCTTCCATCGCTCAAAGGCTTTCTCATCATAGGACCACTGGATTTTATCCTCCCAATCGATAAATCCTTTGCCTTTGACGAGTTTTGGTTCGAAAACCAATAGGTGCTGATAAAACTCACGCCAAATGATCTCACTTAACCAAGTTGCTTTCCCTTCTGTAAGGTCATTTTGTTGATTTTCAGCATACAAACGAGCAATACACTGCCTTGGTGATAGCGCGCCAATCGCAAGGTATGGAGACAGTTGGCTAGTGCCATCAATAGCTGGAAAGTCTCGCTCGCTTTGATACGCGTCACTGCGCTCCCGTGCAAATTCCCTAAGCTGCTTCAAAATATCATTAGTCGAAGCCAGCCAGTCTTCACTGGATTCTCGAGGATAGCTAAATGTGAAGCTTGAATTAAATCGAGCCGACTCTAATTGTTCGAGTACCTTTTTATTGAGTGGCGTTTGCTCGTGAGGTTTTACTACCGTCGGCATATGGAACTGCGTTAACCAAGCACGCTTGAATGGCGTAAATACCTTAAAATATTCGCCTTGCTTATTAAGAACCGTCGTTGGCGCGTGCACACATTTGTCATGAAACAGTTCAAATTCGATATCGTGAGAAGCTAACGCTTCACTTACTTGTGTATCGAGCTCTCGTTCGTTCACCTCATAGTGAATGTTTGCCATGACAGACGTGGCTTCAAGTGTTTCCGCCCACCCACTAATCACATCTGTACAATCGGAAAACGACGGCACCTCTTTGTACAAAAAAGGAATATTAAGGCTTTCAAGCTCCTCGTTCAAACAAGCTAAGCGACGAGCAATGAGGTCTGCCTGCATCGGCGCCATGTGATGCTCCCGCCACTGCTCTGGCGTCGCGATAAAGCAAGCGACGACAGGCTGACCTGAATCCAATGCCGCTTTGAGTGCCGTGTGGTCTAACGTACGCAAGTCACGTCGAAACCATACTAAAATCATGGTAGCTCCTATCTTTTGTCTACTAAGTTAGGTGTAATTTCTCTATCACTTCAGAGCACCCCATCCGATCACCTAGCTGTGCGTGAAGCATTTTGATGGACGCTACTTGTTTAGCAGCTAGTGCTTTATTGGAGAAAAGGTAGATAAACGAACCATTTTCAATGACCTCGTGATCTAGTAGACCAGAAACATCATCAACCTTATCGATCAAAGTCGTGTGATACCCTTGTTCACAAAGCTTCGCTGCTTGAATCCAACTCTCAGATTCTCTGTTTTGTTCAAAGCTAATGAGCAGACACTTTCCTTTGGAAGCGGCTTTGTTTTCAGAATCGATAACAAGGGCAAGTCGAGTGATTAAACAAGTCTGAAATAACCCCACCTGCAAGGATCGCAACGATCCTTTTACCATATCTAGCGCATCAAATACTGGGCTAATAAACTGATCAATAACGAGTTTTAGTGGGTACTCTTTAAGAACAGAGGCAAGTAAACTCTCTGCTTTTCCTCGATTCAGGGTAGACAGCGCAAGCAGCATGTTTTCAACTTCTTCGAGTGTGCGAACCTCGTTTTTGACTTCGACATCGGCGCTTTTTCCTAGCAACCCCTTCACTTTACCAATCGAAATCCCCTTCGCGAGCCAACTCTGGACTTCGCGAATCGTATCGAGATCTTGCTGGCGATAGAGTCTGTGTCCTTTTTCAGTTCGCTGAGGCTGGATCAAGTTGTATCTTCGTTGCCAAGCTCTCAGCGTAACTGGTTTTACACCCGTGATTTCTGCGACATCTCGGATCGCGTATAGTTTTTCTTCTGAACTACAAACCATAGCGTAATCTCATCTCCTGCGGATACGGTTCTAAAAACTTCTGTTTTGCTAAATACTCGTCTGGGTAAGTATTTAAGTAATGCTTAATCAACGTAAGTGGTGCTAGCAGAGGCAGCATTCCAATACGGTAGTCGTGAATCACTGTCGCTAACTCTTCTTTTTCTTCTTTAGTTAGTGAGCGTTTGAAGTACCCTTGTAAATGCATCAACACATTTGTGTTATTTTTGCGGCTAGCCCGATTCGTTAACGCCTTCATCAGTCCTAAACGATACTCTTGGTAAAAGTCTTCAATTTCATAATTAGCGACATCGGCAACTAAGCGGCCAAGGGATCGGTATGACTCTGGGTGGTGTGCCATTAACGTCAGTTTGTAGCGCGAATGAAAGTCGATGATTTTGCCACGAGTAGGCTCACCATCCATCGAGTCGTAAAAGTCATTTAGACAAAATACTCGAGTAATAAAATTTTCTTTCAATACAGGGTCGTTAAGTCTGCCATCCTCTTCAACAGGCAACCAAGGCATTTTTTGCATCAATGTTTGTGTATACAAGCCAACACCTTCTTTCGCAGCACTGTTCTTGCTGTAAACCTTGACTCGCTCCATGCCACAAGTTGGTGACTTGGCACAAACGATGTAACCACAAAGCTGCTCGCTTTGAAGTTCATCTACTTTATTGGCCGAGTAAGTGAGCATATTGTCGGTATGATCATTTTCTGGATTTTTGGTTTCAACCAATGCAACACGCTCTTCATTAGAAACAAGACGAATTGTTGGACGGGGTACTGGCATACCTACGCCGACTTCAGGGCATACCGAAACAAAGTCAAAATACGGGCTGAGCTCTTTAGTCACAAAGTTGCTCACCTTATGACCAGAGTCAAAACGCACTCGTTCACCCAAAACACACGAACTGATACCTACTTTGATTGAAGATTCCATGATGACGCATCCCTATACAAAAAGTTTTGTTGTATAACTTATAGCAAGCCTTTCCAGATTGTACAAGAAAATAAGTTGTACAATTTAATCGTTTTACTTCACTCGAAAGTATTTCGATCAACCAGCTGTCAGAAAAAAGTTTGGCCCAAAAACAAAGAATTTGTGCGCGCAATCGACAAACTGCTCAAAAGCAAATCGATTGCTCTTTTGATTTCAACAGATTTGGTTATCAATAGTAGTTGCAGTTTCTAAATGCGTGGTTTTTGTGACTAAGCTCTCAAGGGGCTACTGTACGTCCCGATATTATTGCCTCAACGAAAACGAACAAGTTCAACAGAATTGGTAATAGCGCTCTATAATAGAGGCGTTTTATCAAAACAAAACTTTGGAGAGCACTTATGGCAACCCCACACATTAACGCACAACCAGGTGATTTCGCTGAAACAGTTCTAATGCCAGGCGACCCGTTGCGCGCTAAATACATCGCTGAAACGTTCCTAGAAGATGTGAAACAAGTTTGTGACGTTCGCAACATGTTCGGCTTTACTGGCACTTACAAAGGCAAAAAAGTTTCTGTAATGGGCCACGGCATGGGTATCCCGTCTTGCTGTATCTACGTACACGAGCTAATCGCTGAATACGGCGTGAAAAACGTTATCCGTGTGGGTAGCTGTGGTGCAGTACGTGACGACGTGAAACTAATGGACGTTGTTATCGGTATGGGTGCTTCTACAGACTCTAAAGTTAACCGTATCCGTTTCAACAACCACGATTTCGCAGCAATCGCTGATTACGGTCTTCTAGAAGAAGCCGTTAACCAAGCGCGCGCTCAGGAAGTGCCTGTAAAAGTAGGTAACGTATTCTCTGCTGACCTGTTCTACACACCAGAAGCAGACATCTTCGAGAAGATGGAAAAACTAGGCATCCTAGGTGTAGACATGGAAGCGGCTGGTATCTACGGCGTAGCAGCTGACCTAGGCGCGAAAGCACTGACTATCCTGACAGTTTCTGACCACATCATCCGTGGTGAAAAACTAAGCTCAGAAGAGCGTCAGAAGTCGTTCAACGACATGATGAAAGTTGCACTAGAAACTGCAATCAACATCTAAGAACAAATAGTAAGTAATAATTTGCAGCCAGAGTTATGCTGGCTGCCCGAATTATCCCGAGGGGGCGATTGTGTCTAACGGCGAACTGCCAAAAGACGCAGATGGGTTACAACTCAACTTTTGTAAAACATTGGCGTGTGACAACTTTGGATTGAGTGATGCAAAGCGTTACGTTCTGCAACATGCGAACCCTAAGCGTCCGGCGATGGTATGCCGTGAATGTGGAGCTTTCCCCCCCTTACTTAATAATCGCGATGTCGTGAACGAACTTCATCGCCTGCGGCACGTCCACAGTGACGGGTTGCCTGCTTGCCGTAATGATGATTGCGACAACTTTGGACTTTCTGTCCACACTCACAAACACCTCTATCACGCTTTCGGTTACAGTGGCGATCGCCAACGTTACCGCTGTAAAGTGTGTCAAAGTACCTTTGTCGACAAGTGGTCTGGTGCCAACAAGAAGCTTCAATTTCAAGAGAACTTGATGGGTTTATTGTTTACGGGATATTCCGTACGAGAAATCTGCCGCAAGCTTAGTATTAACCCAAAAACCTTTTACGATCATGTTGACCATATAGCTAGCCGCTGCCGCCGCAAGCTGGCAACCATTGATGCGCGCTGGGTAAACCACGCAACGCATTATGAATTGGCCTCAAACTATATTGCATTGCAACCGAACAGCAATAATGGTGTGTATTGGATTGTTTCTGGCGAAGCGCATTCTGGCTATATTCTTTGCCAGCACGTCAATTATTCCGCTGATGAAGAGCCAATCGCAACTCTCGATCATAACCCTTACGATGAGGTGTCTCGTTTTGTTTCCCAGGAGTACGTAGCGGAAGCAAGTGAGCCGCTTGCGGAACCTTCTCATCACCTGAGAGAGCGAATTGACCAAAAATACCAAACAATTTTGGCTCGCGGTAACGTAGAAGACCCTCTTGGTAATCTATCTGTATTTCATTACCCTTCAAAAGGGGCATTAGTCCGTCCGCCATACACCTCGTATGCACACTATTTACACGTACTTGATATGTGCTGCCCAAACAAACGTGTATCTCTATACATGCCTCAAGATCCCCTACTACGTTCAGCTGCACTGAGCGTTTGTTTACCTCGTATTAAAGAGAAAAGTGTCGACTTGATGTACGTAGAAGAGGACGCTAGTTGGGACATGAGTACTCCCTTTGGCAAAGTCGATATCGCCTATATGAGTTGGTGGCGCGATCGCTGGGCAATCTCTAGTCAAAACGAAAACCACAAAGGCATTTGCTACCTCGCTGGCGATCAAAATGAGCCTGAAAAATGGTTTAACGTTGCGACAACTCGTCATGTGAAGTTTTATCAAAACCGCTTTCAGATTCTTTTCGAAAGCTTCATTAACGAGCCACGTCGCAAATTACGACCTGCTGGTATTTTACCTCTTTTAGATATATTCAGAGCTTGGCATAATTTGTGCTATCAGGATAAACAAGGTCTTACCGCTGCACAAAGGTTGGAAGTCTCTGATGCACCTTTGACAATCAAACAGCTCCTATCGTAGCTATTCTATTGGTAATTTAGATGTAGTAATTAGGGGTTGTAACGGTATACATTACGGCCCCTGATCGTTTACCAAAACGTTATCCGCATCGCTTTGGTAAAGAAACATGCATCTAACCACTTAATATTAGGTGTGATTTCCAGTTCGATAGTCATGGATGTGAACGTTGGATAAAAACCAAATTCAGCTAGAAGATGATCTCACTAAGCTTAAAGGCCAAATAAAATCGGCCCCTAAACATACCTTTAATGTTGCGCAGCAATATCGTATCCGCGCGGAACAAATTTTATTTGTGGACGGAGAGATCAAAGCCTTACTCATCATGGCGCAATGCTGTTGGTGCCTAATGGATTACCGACAAGGCTTAAAACTCGTCAAAGACGCTTACAGCAAACAAACACAGCTTGAAACCGACGATCATCTCCCGGAAATTCTCCATCTTTTTGCACTCCAATATTGGGGCCAAGCAAAGTATTATTCCGCGCAACAATATTGGATTAATGCGCTCGAACAATCTGCTCTTGTTGATGATGTTGAAATTCAAATCGAATCTCTAATTGGGCTTGGTAATGTATGGCGCATCACTAATGAACACCAACTTGCCGCTTCAACTCATGAGTTAGCCGTTAAAGTGGCAAACAATGTTCGTATTGCTTGGTTAGAAGGCAAAGCGCGCATCCTATTAGCTTGGGACTATTACTTACTAAATAAGTTTGTCGAGATGCTTACGGTACTGGATGGAGCAACCGAAGTATTAAAAGATCATGATGACAGTACGTGGCAAGCCGAGATCTGGGACTTTAAAGGGTTAGCACTGCTTGGACTAGAACGCCTTGATGCGGCCGAAGAAGCCACCCAAAAAGCCCACCAGCTCGCCATTGAGCATGACCTCGTTTGGATGAAAGCACACTCTTTTATTAGCCGAGCAAGACTTGAGCTTTTGCGCCAAAATACAGACAGCGCTGCCAAGTTGCTACTTGCAGCAGAAGAGTCTGCACTCAGTTTCGACCACGGTGAGCTACTCAGCCAAATTTGCTTCCAACAATCACGAGTCGCTGAAGAACAAGGAGACTTTGAGTCTGCGTTTAACGCGTTCAAGAAATACCGTAAGCACGCACTCAAAATGCTCAAAGAACAAACTCACCGAATCAGCATGGATAAAGCAAGAGGCTCTAAACGCCAACTAGAGCAGCGAGCACGTAAGCTGATCAATCATATTCGCTCTCAACACGAATACGACCCTGAAAAACAGTTCTCTAATGTCGTTTCTGAGACCTACTGGTGGGAACAGTTAGTTTTGTTTAAAACGGAGCTCAAACGCTCTAACCACGCCATCATTATGATTCAGCATTCAAACCCCGAAGTTCTCGATGTTTGTACCGAGCTCGTTCATGCATTGACAACCTCTAGCGACCTCATCTCGAGAATTTCCAGTAACAGGCTAGCAATGTTAATTGCAGAAAAAGGTCAAGCAGCAGAAGAGGTCTACCGCACTGTCCAAGCGATGTTAGACATCTATCCATGGAAGCGACGCGGAATCAAAGGCCCTAAACCGATACTGTATTTGCAAGATATCCTGACCTTCCCATTCACGTTAGAACAGCTCGAAGAAAGTTATATTGAGGTAATGAAGAATGGAACAACTGCTTAGCAAGGTGACTGACGCAGGTATCGATCCTTCTTCCGTTTCAGGTGAAGAAGCGATTACGCTATGGGAACACATAGGGTTACATATTGCGTCAACAAACCGAGAGAAAGCGCATTGCTATATCATTAGCGCCGAGTATCGAAGAGAGATCAAACAGCTCAACGACAGCATTAGTGAATTGAAACAAGCGCTTGAGTTGCTTGTTTTACCAGAAGATGTGGAAGATATTCTTTCTGTGAAAGCAAGCTTGAGTGAGCGTTTAGTTGAAGTAGGTGACTACAATGCGGCATTGACCGAGTATGTTGCTTCAACCAATATCGCCGTCGAGTACGGCTATATTGATGAGTACGTATTGGCCATTATTGGAATGGGTAATTTGTGCGATGCCTATGGGGATCACCAACGTGCATTACGTTATTATCAAAAAATAGATGCTATCGATCACGCTATTGGCAGTCGATCCCTACGCCTTCGTTACAAGCTGTACATGCTTGCCTGTTATATCAGCTTGAACCGTACCGCAGACGCCAAAGAGCTATTGAGTGAATGTGAAGAACTGAGCATTCTCGTCAGTGATAAAAACCTCGCCGCACAAATTCACCTCTACCGAGCCAAATTACATCGTCTGCAAGAAGACTACCCCAGTGCGTTGCTGGCTATTTCGAATGTTCAGTATACAACGGGTAGTGCCACGACATACTGGTTATCTACGATGGTCAAAATTGAGACTGCGTATTGTCTAAACGGTGTAGGGCACACCTCTTTAGCTAATTTAACGTTGGACTCCATCAGTAAAAGGATTCAAAAGCAGCTATCTCCTATCGTTACTCAGCATTTTTATAACGCGATGAGTCAAGTTTACGCCTCTCAAGGGTTGTATCAAGAAGCATTAAATTGTGAAAAAAAAGCGCATAGAATCGAATCTGATCTTGTAAAACATATTCCGATCGGTGAGTTAGGGTCTGCTCAACTACGCCGACTTTCACGCTTTGAGTTACAACTCAAACTCATTTTGTCAGAGCTAGAAAACAAAGAACTAAAAGAAACCACCAAGCAGCATAAAAATACTGTTGCTCAGCTACAGCAGGACGTCTTTACCGATCCACTTACGTCTTTACACAACAGACGCTGGTTAGAAGTTAAACTAAAAGATCTACTTCTGCACGATACTGCATTTGCATTGATGGTCATCGATATCGATCACTTCAAATCCATCAATGACGAACTAAGCCACTTGGTGGGCGACAAAGCGATCAAAAGTGTGTCACAGGAACTGGCGTCCTACTTCAGATTTAAAGGCGCATCGTGCGTACGATTTGGTGGTGAAGAGTTCCTCGTGATCCTTGAGAATACCCAACTGGAACGCGCAGAAATGCATGCCGAGAATTATCGTGAACGGATTTATCAATATGGTTGGGACGATATTCTTGGTGAGCGGGGGCTGACCGTATCCATAGGGATTACCTTGCATCGAGAAGGCGAGAATACTCAGCGAACTTTTTATCGTGCAGACAAAGCTCTTTATCGCGCCAAAGCCAATGGCAGAAACCAAGTCTGTACCGAACTTTAAACCATGCCCCGGTTGACACCTGGGCTTTAGTATACTTTTTACTTATCCTTCCTATATCACTTCACTGCTTGTTTAAATAAGTACTCAGCAACACCTTAGCTGCCAATAAACATCAGTGGATACTTACATCGCATAAACATAATTCCTACATAAAAACCGCTTGATTCATCTGTAGTTAAGACAAATACTTAAATTGTTAATTTACGTAGATTTTCCATTTCGCAATACGCACAGGTAGGTAAGATGTTTCTAGACTATTTTGCACTTGGGTTACTCATCTTCGTTGCTTTAGTGATCTTTTACGGAATCATTGTCATCCATGATATTCCATATGAAATCGCCAAAGAGAGAGAGCACCCGCACCAAGACGCAATTCACTACGCTGGCTGGGTCAGCCTTTTCACTTTGCATGCGCTGTGGCCATTTTTATGGATCTGGGCAACATTATGGCGCAAGGAACGCGGCTGGGGTTTTAAACAACTAGAACAAGAAACACACGACATTCATCACCGCCTTGAAGAACTCATCGATGAAGTCAACGAACTCAAAAACCAAGTATCGATGTTGAAACAACAAAAGATTCAGCAAAAGCCTTTGCCTGAACAAAGTAAAGAGGACGAATAATGGACTTATTGCTGATTCTGACTTACGCAGCTCTTTGTATTGCCATTTTTAAAATTTTCAATATTCCTCTAAACAAATGGACCGTTCCAACCGCCGTACTTGGCGGCGTAGTGTTAGTGGGCACACTCGTGCTGCTTATGAACTACAACCACCCATTTACTCAATTGGGTAACCAAGTGTTCCCGACTACGCCTATCGTCTCTGGCGTGCGTGGCCGCGTGGTGGAAGTGCCAGTCCAGGCCAACCAACCGCTCAAAACGGGCGATATTCTTTTCAAAATCGATCCTGTCCCTTTTGAAGCAGAAGTTGCTCGCCTGGAAGCGAAAGTTAAAGAAGCAAGCCAAGGTGCGTTGGGCTTAGAGTCTGATCTAAGAGAGGCAGAAGCTGCTGTATTGAAAGCACAAGCGGACAGAGATAAAGCACAAAGGGAATTTAGCCGATATCAAAGGGGCTTTGATCGTGGCGCGTTTACTGAACAAGATTTGGATACTCGACGCCAAGCGTATAAAGCGGCAGAAGCCATGTTAGACGTTGCGATTTTGCAACAAGAACAAGCGCAAATCGCTCTGGACTCTGAAATCGGAGGCGAAAATACCCAAGTCGCGCAACTTCTTGCCGAGCTGCGTAAAGCAGAGTTTAACCTAGAGCAAACCGTCGTTCGTGCGCCAACCGATGGTTACGTTACGCAATTGGCTTTGCGTCCTGGTGTTATGGCTGTGCCGTTGCCACTTGCCCCGGCAATGACCTTCGTACATACCGAAGACATTACGTACACCGCGGCATTCAGACAGAACTCATTACAACGCTTGAAGCCAGGCTTTGAAGCAGAATTTATGTTCCGCGCAATTCCGGGCAAAGTGTTCCGTGGCGAAGTCATTGACGTGATTCCAGCCATTGGTGAAAGCCAAATTCAAGCGCGAGGCGCTCTGCTTGGGACTGATGCCTTGCGCACGAGCGGACGTGTTTTTGCGAAGCTGAAAATTACCGACGACTTGAGTGGATACCACCTACCAATGGGTACTGCGGTTGAAGTTGCAGTTTATTCAGACAGCTTTACTCACGTATCAGTGATGCGCAAAGTGCTTATTCGTATGAAGAGCTGGCAGAACTATTTATACCTCGACCATTAATGAACATATAGCGCATTCATTTATTGGTAAAAATAACATCAAACCGTGTAATCAGGGGCTGACGATCAGCCCCTGATTCATTCTAGCCATCCAGATAGATAGCATTCCCACTTTTATTAATATTCTGTATAATGCGCGCCTTATTTTTAATGCTTGCTAAAACCAAAGCCAGTCAAAGGGATGCGTGAATCAAATCACACATTTCCTGAAGAAAAATAGAGCAAACAATAAGCAGCTTGGTTGTTTTGAATATATGTTACACAATCAAATAACTAACGCTTTCCAACAATATAAATGAACGTTCTTTAAAATCGACTATTGAACTGAGGTTATCTATGAATCTTTCCGCTAAAACTGTTGTGGTTATTGCAATCGGTGCTGCTCTTTACGGTATCGGCGGCTTACCTATGTTTGGCATCCCTGTGTTTGCAAACACAACGCTAAAACCAGCAATGGCAGTATTAGCATTGTTCTCAGTACTATTTGGACCACTTGTTGGCTTCTTGGTTGGTTTTATTGGTCACTGGGTTACTGACCTATTTGCAGGTTGGGGCGTATGGCTCACTTGGGTACTTGGTTCAGGTATTGTTGGTTTGATTATCGGTCTATTCCCTTCTCTAACGCGCTACCGTTTGGAGAAAGGTGATTTCAATATGAAAGACTTCGCGTTATTCGTAGTACTTGCGCTATTAGGCAACGTATTTGGTTACGGTTGCTCTGCATTCCTCGACACGATTTTATACGCAGAACCGTTCACTAAAGTGTTTACCCAGCTTTCTATTATCGCGATCGGTAACACCATTCTTATTGCTATTGTTGGCTTCTTCATTCTTAAATCTGTCGCTAAACGTAACAAGCAAAGCCGTAACTTAACAGAGGCTTAATGTCGAATGACAATCGAATTTTCTAACTTCTCTTTTAGATATGAGTCGCTGGACAAACCGACGCTAAAAAATATCAATCTAAGGATAGAGAAAGGAGAGAAAATCGTCATTATCGGTCCAAGTGGTAGTGGTAAATCTACCCTTGGGCAATGTCTTAACGGACTGATCCCACACGCAATCAAAGGGGAAACCAGTGGAACATTGACCATCAATGGTCAAGACACCGCCCCTTTCGACATGCACCAATACACTGAGCAAGTTGGCACCGTACTGCAAGATACGGACAGCCAATTTGTCGGTTTGAGCATTGGCGAAGACATTGCATTTGCGCTGGAGAACCAGCTAACTTCAAATATCGACATGTACCCATTGGTCAAAGCCACGGCCAAAATGGTCGACTTGGAACAGATGCTAGAACGCTCACCCCACGATTTATCTGGCGGGCAGAAACAGCGTGTTTCTTTGGCGGGCATTCTCGTCGATGACGTCGATATCCTTTTGTTTGATGAACCACTAGCTGCGCTTGACCCTAAAACGGGTAAAAAAACCATCGAGATCATCGATGATCTACACCGCGAAACGGGCAAAACCATCGTGATCATTGAGCATCGTCTTGAAGACGTTCTGCATTGCTCAGTTGACCGTATTATCTTGATGGAAAGCGGCAAAATCATTGCCGATACAACGCCAGATGAAATTTTAGCGTCGCCTCTGCTAGAAGATTACGGCATCCGCGAACCGCTTTATATTTCAGCACTGAAAGAAGCAGGCTGCGCGATTGAGGGCGATGCAAAACCTTCTAGCTTAACTAACTTACCGTTGGAGCAATATAAACCGGCAGTACAAGCATGGTTTGATGGTTCAACAGCACAACCGCCCAAAACGCCAGCCGAGACTTTGCTTGAAGTCCGTGGCCTCACCTATTCTTACGACGGTGAGAAAAACGCGTTAGAAGACGTGAGTTTTGACATCAAGCGTGGCGAGTTTGTCTCTGTACTTGGCAAAAATGGCTCGGGTAAATCGACCATTACCAGACTGATTATGGGCGTTATTGAAGCGGATAGCGGCTCAATGAGTATGAATGGTCAAGATCTTAACGAACTGACCATCTTCGAGCGCAGCCAGAAAGTGGGCGTGGTGATGCAAAACCCGAATCACATGATTTCCCATCACATGATTTTCGACGAAGTGGCCTTCGGCCTCCGTAATCGTGGCGTTGAAGAGAAACAAATCGAAGCTAAAGTACTTGAAGTCCTTGAGCTGTGCGGTTTGAGTAAATACCGTCACTGGCCAATCGAAGCATTGAGTTATGGCCAGAAAAAGCGCGTAACCATTGCGTCAATTTTGGTCTTGGAACCAGAGCTTCTGATCCTTGATGAACCGACGGCAGGTCAGGACTATCGAAACTACACGTCTATGCTGAGTTTCATCGAAAAGCTCAATCGCGAGTTGGGCGTAACCGTAATGATCATCTCTCATGACATGCATTTAGTGTTGGAATATACCTCGCGCTCTATCGTGATTGCAGACAGTAAATTAGTCGCGGATGCACCAATGACGCAGGTATTCAGCAGTCCAGAGCTACTAAACCAAGCAAACCTCACTACCACAAGTTTGTTTGAGTTGGCTACGAAAGTTGGTATCGAGGACACCAATGGCTTTATGCAGCACTTTATCAATGTAGAAAAAGCGCACCGCCAACAAAAAAGCGACGACGTAAACCAACTAGAGAAAGCGGTGGCATGAAAGACAATAAGATGAAGTTTGGTATCAACTACATCGATACCCAATCGCCACTTCATAAGTTGAATGGCATTACTAAGTTCTTGCTTTTCATTGCTTGGGTAACGGTGGTGTTGACCACATTTGACTTGCGAATCATCGCGCTGTTGATCGTGCTTGGTTTAGGCTTATTGAAAATGACCAAAGTGCCATTTCATGTCTACAAACCGCTTTTACTGGGGACAGGCACGGTATTACTGATCAATGCCCTGTTTATGTTCGCGTTAGCACCGCAACAAGGTACTGAGTTCATGGGCTCATCAACGGTTTTACTCTCGTTACCCGGTAATTACTCGCTCACTCAAGAGACGTTGTTTTACCTAGTAACAGTGACGTTGAAATACTTCAGCATGTTTCCAATCGCGTTGGTGTTTGTATTTACCACTCACCCGACGGAGTTTTCAGCCAGCTTGAACCGCTTGGGTGTACCTTACAAAATCGCCTATGCCGTAAGCTTAACGCTGCGCTACTTGCCGGAAGTGAAAAAGGACTTTGTTAACATCATGCACGCGCAACAAGCACGAGGAGTAGAACTGAGCAAGAAGGCTCCGTTGTTCACTCGTATGAAGAACGTCGCGAAGATTCTTGGACCTCTGATTTTCTCTAGTTTAGACCGAGCCGATCAAATCTCAAACGCGATGACGCTACGTGGTTTTGGCCGTCACTCCTCTCGCACTTGGTACAGCTTAAAACCACTAACCACAGCCGATATGATCTGTATGGCGGGGATTGCGGTGATAGTGATTGCGGCGATCAGCAAGCGTGTGATGGACACACAACTGTTCTGGTATCCGTTTTAAATTCTGAAGCTTCAAACTGAACATAACGTGGTTAGTGTTGTGACCACGTTATCTTCCGTCTTTCCCCTCGATAACTCGCCTGTTGACTTCTAGCTTGCAAGTATTCAAAAGAAGCGGTAATTTCAGCGGCTCGCTGATGTGCCAGAAAGTTGCTTATTCAAACGACCAACATGAACTAAACTCATCAGTTTTATCAGGGGCTTAATGATCAACTGCGCACTGCCCACGATGAAAAGCCAAGTACCACTTTCAATCAACGAATCATTCAAAAAGAAAAAGCTACCAATTAAAAACCAAATAGCAATGAGTAGGTCGTTTGCAGCACCTAACGCCTCATAGCGGCGCTGAATAACGATGTGACGGCTTCCTAGATCTAAATCCAACTCTCTGCCATGTATCTGCACTGTATAGCTCCCCTCTTATTGTTTCGCGTCAGTTATGCCCAAGTTATTTCGAAATACTTAGTTCTAAACCCTAACGGACGTGGCATGCATTGACAACCATTGGAGGGATTATCTATTTGCAATAAAAAGAAAAGGGCGCATAAGCACCCTTTTTAGCGAGTCTAATTACAGGTATTCGCTTTAACGATTAGATAGTGAGTACCAACTTAACTCCACTTCAACAAGCGAGTTTCGTTGCCTTCTTCCGGCTTCGCTGGAATATTGAGTGACAACAGCAAGCTCACTGCTGCCATACCAGCGCCGATGTAAAATACGCTCGCAGGTGAAACAAGCCAGATGACACCAAACGTAACAGGTATTACAACTGCAGCAATATGGTTAATCGTAAACGCAACGCCTGCGGTCGACGCCATATCGGCAGGATCGGCAATTTTCTGGAAGTAGGTTTTAATCGCAAGCGCTAACGCGAAAAATAAATGATCGACAACATACAATGCTGCCGCCCACTCTGCCGTTTGCACCAAACCGTACCCGACGAACACGAAGATCAAACCGACGTATTCAAACATCAACGCTTTGCGCTCACCAACAACGCCGATAAAACGGCCTATTCGCTTCGCAAACAAGAAGTTAAAGACATAGTTAATCAGGAACAACAACGTAATATCTGCGGCGGAGTAACCAAACTTCTCTACCATCAAGAAACCAGCGAACACCGTAAAAATTTGACGGCGTGCTCCACTCATAAACGTAAGCGCATAGTATAACCAGTAACGTTTACGCAGGATGAGCTTCTTGTTCTGAGGCACTTTTGTCTTAAATTGTGGGAAGGCAAATGCCATCACCAAAATGAGCACAAAACCTAAACCACCAGCCATTAAATAGACCGTTTTAAAATCAAGTTTGAGCTGTTCGAGCGAAACCCAAATGGCGCCGTAGGTAAACAGAGAAGCCAAAGCTCCAACAGAAATAAACTTACCCAGCATTTCTGGCGCTTCTTCTTTAGATAGCCATTGTAAAGACAAAGACTGCTTGAGTGTTTCAAAGTAATGGAAGCCGGTGGACATTAACAAGGTTGTAAAAAGTAGACCGTACAAAGTGGGAAAATAACCTGTTAATGCCGTACCAAGCGTAAGCATCGCCAAAGAGACGAGCATAAAGCGTTGCTCTCGGATAAACAGCAATACAAACACGGCGGTAAAGGCCAAAAAACCCGGAATTTCGCGCACACTTTGCAATAGGCCTATGTCTGCACCATCAAAGTTTGCTTTCTCGATAACAAAGTTGTTCAACAACGCCATCCAGGTAGAAAAAGCAATGGGCACGATAATGGAAATTAACAGGAGGAAATTTTGCGGCGTTCTCCAGCCGTGCGATGAGGTAGTCATGATGTTTCCTTTAAATATGAAGGCATCATCATAGCTTTAAATGTAACAAATTCGCAATATCATTATTATTTTAAGCCCAGAGCAAGCAGATATGGCTGAGGAATATTGTTATGAAGATAAACATCGCGCTTAACTCCTGGCTAAGCGCGATGTTCAAGTATCAAGAGAAATAAAGCATGAGTAAATGTGCTCAGTGGCTTAATCAATGACTTTTACTGATAGGCGATTTTTAAATTCAAACACATGTTCTGGACATACATCCAAACAACGACCACAGCTAATGCAGTTTTGATCCATAACTCGACGATCTCCCTCTTTCAAAGGCTGCCGAAGCACTTCTGGTTCTGGGCAAACGTAAAAGCAATCCATGCATTTGGTGCAATCTTCGCGCCGAACAGCAGTAACGCGCAACAGGCTTTTTCGGCCTATCACGCCATAGGTAGCCCCCAGTGGACATAAGTGCCCACACCACCCATGCTCAACCAAGAGTAAATCCAACACAAACACTAGGGCGATTAGCACCCAACCTGCGCCCATACCAAACACCAACCCGCGATGAAGTGCCGCAACTGGATCTAACCATGTCCAAAGAATCGCGCCAGATAGCGCACTGCCCAACATCAAAACAGGGATCAGCCAATAACGAATCATGGGAGACCAACGATAGCTCGATTTAATGTTGAACTTTCGACGCAACCACGCCGCCAAGTCTGTCACGATGTTCAACGGGCACACCCAAGCACAAAATGCGCGCGGCGCCAAAATCGCGTAAAACACCACGACAATCACTACGCCTAACAACGCATTAAACTCCGGAACATGCCCTGTCGCCAAAGCTTGAAGCACAATTAACGGGTCACTTAACGGCACGTTATCGAGCAACATACTTGATGACAGATTACCAGTTAGAATTCCCAGCGTCGGCCCAGCCATAAACAGCGCAATGATGGTGAACTGACATAGCCGACGTAAAATCAAAAACCGATGCGCGCGCCACCAACCAAGCTTTTCAAGCGCTTCTTTGCCAGCATTTTGAGCTAAATTCTTTGCCATTACTTACCTCCTTTTAGCGATTCAAGCGCACCTTCCGGCACAGGCGTCTCACTAGGGAGGATATTTTCGAGTGGTTTGTCGATCTCTTTCCAACCAAAATTGTAGTGGCTGCCCACTTTGCCTTTCGCCAAATCCGTCGGGACAACTTTAATAGCAGCGACATCCAACACGCACGCTTGTTCACACTTACCACATCCGGTACACACTTCGGAATTCACTGTAGGGATAAGTTTGGCGTGATAGCCAGTTCGATCGTTGTGAACCATCTCTAACGTAATGGCTTCATCAATCAGCGGACAAACGCGATAACAAACGTCGCATCGTAACCCTTGCCAGTTAAGGCAAGTTTCATGGTCAATAAGAACCGCTGTACCCATTCGAGCATCATCAATATCGGTTAGTTTCGGATCCAGCGCCCCACTCGGACAAGCGACAACACAAGGAATGTCTTCGCACATTTCGCAGGGAATATCGCGTGCAGTAAAGTAAGGTGAGCCAGTCGCGACGGGTGAAAGTAATGTCGCAAGTTTCAGGGTATCGTAAGGACATGCCTGAACACACAAGCCACATCGAATACAAGTTGATTCGAAATCGCCTTCCGGCAATGCACCAGGCGGACGAATAGGCACACCTTTGGTTTCTCGAGCTTGGCTTTGTAGCGATTGTAAGCCCAATACACACGCAGCTGCACCAACACCAGCCGCAGTTCGAGCTGTATCACGCAAAAATCGGCGCCGACTTTGCGATATTTTAGACTGAGAGGATTTCATACTATTTCCTCAACAAAACTCCCTTATCAAGTTAAGCATAAATAGCCCTAAACGTGTCGTTTCCCTATACCTCATAGGAGGTAACCCCTTTCTCTATTGATTCAAGTCAACTGACGCACAGTGCCGTCGTCACAGTTTGACTAAATGCGTTTATTTACTGCGACATGAAATTCACCACGATACTCTGCAGTACGCGCCATTCTCAGTACAATAATTCAACACCTTTGCAATCTACTCGCTCAATTCGATGATAAATCACTACTAAAAATTCAAAAAATGACATCATAACAAGCTAATTTAAAAGGCATTTATCCATTAAACATAAGAAAACACTATCCAAATAAGAAAACTGTGGTTAGATTAAAAATTAAAACTAAAAAGCGAAGGAGAGAGACATGGAAATTATCGTACGTCCAACGACCGTCGAAGACGCAGCAGCACTCGTAGAAATCTATTCACAACCAAAAGCACAACGTGAAACCCTGCAACTCCCAAAGCCTTCGCTCGCGATGTGGGTGGAAAGATTGTCAAACATACCTGATGGTGTTTATAGCTATGTCGCTGAAATAGATGGTAAAGTCGTCGGAAATATTGGCTTTCATCACTCTCTACGTCCAAGAACAATGCACACGGCATCGTTTGGCATCGGAGTACATGATAGTTTCCACGGACTCGGTATTGGTAGCAAACTGATAGAAACAGTCACTGAACTAGCAGATAACTGGTTAAATGTGAGAAGAATTCAAATAGAGGTCAATGCCGATAACGACGCCGCCATTGGGCTTTATAAAAAGCATGGATTTAAAATTGAGGGTGAAGCGATTGACGGTTCCTTCCGTGATGGTGAATTCATCAATACCTATTACATGGCGCGCATCAGACCAGGCCAAAGATAAAACAAAGCCTCCTACTAATTGGAGGCTTTTCTTTTTAAACTTCGACTCACTTTCGTAAGTAAGCCAACGCTCTGCGAGTCAATGCTTCTGTGTAGGGATTGATCTTCCAGTGGTCGGGACTCCAACCTTTCACAAATCGCTGAAAGTCTGCCCAAGCCACAGCAAACAAAGGACGCCATTCACGCTCGACTTCATTAGGGTCAAGATTCGGTTGATAGCCCATTAGCGCGTGTTGCAACTGAGCAAAATACGTATCCAAAACCCAAACTTCCATCTCTGCACAACGTTCTGGCTTAACGGCACTACTCATAAACAGTGCCACATCTTTCATGGCACACCCACATCCAACGTATTGAAAGTCAACCGCAGCAACGTTTGATTCTTCTTCATCAAAACAGAAGTTCGCCAATTTGGCATCACCGTGTACTAGTGTTTTAAACTTAGCTTGCGAAAGCGTTTGATCAATCAATTGAGCCGCATTTTGTAGCTCAGTGTCTTGCAATGCTTCAAGCTCGTCGGGTCTGGTTGCTAAGTGCCAGTATGTACCGATATGCCACAACTTATCAGAACGAACATTGATGTATCGCGCATGAAAGTTCGCCAACCAAGTGAGGCAGGCTTGTAGATGCTTTAGCTGTGCATCTGTGATGACTTTTGGAAAGCCCACCTCGGCGAGATCTTCCATCACAATGAGCCATTCATTCTCCGATTGGAACGTTTTTAGACCTTGTGGTACTCGGCAGCGAGTATCCACCCCTCCGGAAAAATACTCATACCAATTCACTTCCACCTGATAAGAGTGCAACTTTCTTTGATGAGAACGGTCCGTATTCCAGCCTCTAGGATGCTCTGAAGGCTTAGGGAGTTTTACATGCTTAATGATCACCGAACGAGTAGAATAAGTAACTCGGACTAACTCCCCATAGCCTCCCCATAGCGATTGTATGACTTCTACAGAGCGGTAATTACCGAGATTGAGTTCCTGGCCAATATTTTGGTAGCGTTGGTGGTTGTTACTCATCATGCGATCAGATGTGACCACGTTTGGTTCTTCTCCATGTAGTGAATAACATATGGGCAAACTGGTTTGATTTGATAACCGAGTGACTCAATTTCTGGCAACACCGCTTCCATCATCACTTTTCCGTACCCCTTACCTCGCAGTGCTTCAGGAACAACCGTTGATGTAATGTGCATGACATTACCCTTAAGCTGATAAATCACCTTGGCTTTATAACCCTGCTCTAAATCAACCCAGAATGTACTATTCGTGGTCTCATGAGTTACTTTATGCATATCTTGCTCTCTAATTTTTGTTACAGATTGATTGAATCAAACTATATCACTGAATAAAATCGATACCATGCGAGAGTGCTGCTTCGCCTCACGCGATTACCTTCTTACATCAGGTACGACAATTATAATGAGAAATATGAGCCCAATTGCCAGAGACGGCAAGCTACCTCTGCAAAGCAAGAAGGCACCAGAACGTCAGGCAAGTACATTAAATAGCACCGATGCAATGGCAATGGTCGAACATGGCAGTGAAGTGAGCTTAAACGTCACCACCCCCGTTGGTACAAAGTTTATTACAACCAGCACATTTGTTGGCTGTCACTCAAATAATACTGCATTGATAGAGGTTCCGAACATCTCCGATGAAGACTTGAAGTTCTATTTTCAAGAAGGCTTTTGGATCAATGTAAAAGCCTACTCTCATCGAGGTGAAGGGGCCGTTATCCCATTTCGGGCCCAATTACAGCATCGACTAGGCGATCCGTACCCAATTTTGGTGCTAGACCTACCCAACACTATGCAGGTCTTTCAGCTTCGCAAAGAAGTGCGTTACGAAGTAAATTTGAGAGCGCGTGTTTGTTTAGAAGCCTATCGAACTGAATGCGAAATAAGAGATTTATCTCGTAGTGGCTGTCGTTTTGTAACATCACCAATGAGCCGACCACTTCAGGTTGGTGACCACGTTTCATTGGATCTAACGATGCCCGGAGAAAGTCGTATGCTAGCGCCGTTGCGAGGTCGTATTTGTAATTTACAAAAATCAACGCACTATGCTCGCTACGGAATGGAGTTTGATGAGGTTGGTAAAAACAACGCTAAAAACCTCCTCAGTCACCTCAAATTTGATGGTACTAAGCTCACACTAAAAAGATAGATTTGATAACCCCTATCGCTTATCAAGAAGCTTTGAAGTGCTAGAAAACAAGAAACCCCTTACTTTTCAGTAAGGGGTTTTATTTACTAAGAATAAGGCAGTGTCTTAGATAAGAGTCATGACTTAAAAGTCGTAACGTAGACCTAGCGCTAGCTCATCTTTTTCATCAGCGCCTTCGTTATCCATTAGATCGAAGTTGTATGATGCGTAGCCACGGAAGTTAGGCTTGAAGTAGTAAGTTACATCAACAGCTAGGTTTTCTACAGTATCTGCGTCTTCTAGTTCACCTTTGTTGAACGTAGAAGTGAATACAGTTTGACCCATAGTGTAAGCAGCGGCTAGTTCGTAGCCTTTGTAATCAAGAGTCTTGCCTGCAACATCCATATCCGCGCCAGTGTAGTTACCAGCGAAGTAGAAGTCACCTACAGAGTATGCAGCTACTAGCATGAACTCATCGCTGTCGTTTTGATCTGCGTAACCAGCACCTAGTTCAAAACCAGTGTTAGCAAACGCGTAAACACCAGATAGAGAGAAGCCATCTTCCTCGTTGTCTGTAAAGCCTTGTGCATCTGTTGTGCGATCAGCAAAACGGTAGCTAGCGCGTACAGCTAGTTGCTCGAATTGGCCTTTGTAAGACAGCATGTTATCTGTACGGTCAGAAACAGGCAGTTTAAGTGCTGCTGTGTTACCGTGGTAAGCCATAATGTCAGTAAAGTCAGTAAGAACCACTAGTGCGCCGTCGTTTTTACCGTAAGTTACTTCACCGTATTTGCCACCCAGACCTGCATAAGCGTAACGAGTTTCAAGATCACTATCGTTATCTACAGCACCTTCTTCTTTTGTTTTGAACTCACCTTCCCAAAAACCAACACCGTATAGGTTTTCATTGATTTCCTGTTTGCCTAGGAAGTTAAGACGGATGCGAGTACGGTCTTCTGCCTTACCATCCATCATAGAAAGACGCGCTTCAGCGCGGCCGCCCATCTCAAGAGAAGTGCCATCTTGGTTGTATAGTTCTGAAGCGACAACTTGAGATCCTGATGCCATTAGCGCCACTGCTACAGCTAAAGTTTTTAATTTCATTTTTATTTTCCATATCATTGTTTTATATGTGCTTTCTCACCAGAAAAACAGGACTTTTCTGTACCAACGAGAAAACTGGCGGCATAGTAGCAGCTGTTATTTTTCACGCAACGTGTTGAATAAACAGCGCTTATAGAAGAAAACACCACTTAAAATGACGATATGAATACCTCTCAACCATCAAGTTATCGGTTGAGTTAAAAAAAATGTTCGCGTCAAAAAAAAATTGACGAAAAAAATGTAAAAACAATATCACAAAACGTGATATTGCCCGCAAAAAAAATCTTGTTAACTAACTGTTTTAGATAGACTTATTGATAATAAATCCGATTATTACAAACAAAAAAATCCCTGAGCATTCACTCAGGGATTTAGAGATTTGATAAGTAGATGATGAATTAAAGCTTAAAGAAACTTAATTGCTCTTTCTGCTTCTCTGCAAGTAATGAAAGCTCAGTACTCGCACTTGCACTCTGGCTGATGCCCGCTACGTTTTGGTTTACAAGCTCCGACATGTTAACCACGTTGCGATTGATATCTTGAGTAACTTGAGACTGCTCTTCGGCTGCGGTTGCTACTTGCGTGTTTGAATCGTTGATGTTGGCGACTGACTCGGTAATTCCAACCAACGCTTCATTCGCTTGTTGCGTCAGCTCGTTGTTGCGGCTAAGCATATCAAGGCTGACTTGCATACTGTCATTCGCAAGCCCAGACTGCGCTTGAAGCTTTTCAATGATCGTTTGGATCTCTTGTGTCGAGTCTTGAGTACGCGCTGCTAGCATGCGTACTTCATCAGCTACTACCGCAAAACCACGACCAGACTCACCAGCTCGCGCCGCTTCAATCGCAGCATTCAATGCTAGCAAGTTGGTCTGCTCAGATACGCCGCGAATCACTTCAATAACATCGTTGATCTGTACAGATTGCTCTTTTAGACGCAAAACAACTTGCGCTGCATCGTTCAATGCTTGAGACATTTGCGCACTTGCTTCCGCACTTTCTTGGAAGATAGCCAAACCTGATTGAGCAAGTCCATCAGCTTCACGCGCGGTTGCGTCAGCAGAGGTCGCGTTATCACTCACATTATTCGCAGTACTTGCAAGCTCGTTAACCGCAGATGCAACTTGCTCGATCTCCGCCAACTCTTGTTGAGCGTTCGCTTCCGCTTGCGTCATTACCGCA
The DNA here is from genome assembly GCF_033338995.1 of Vibrio sp. Vb0304. NCBI lineage: Bacteria > Pseudomonadati > Pseudomonadota > Gammaproteobacteria > Vibrionales > Vibrionaceae > Vibrio > Vibrio sp. Vb0304. The sequence continues at coordinate 311,975 of NZ_JAWOTT010000001.1, read as the reverse complement.
GCTAATTCGGTCGATGCAGATGCAACTTCCTCACTAATACGGGTTAACTGGTCCACAGTGTTGTATAACTGCTCTGCGGTTTGGTTTACATCTTTGCTCAGCTTAGAGATCTCATTGTCCCCATCGACATCTGCACGTACTGATAGATTACCCATTGCTAACTGACGCATCACTTCTTGCAGCTTTTGGATTGGTGTAACAATCATGCCAGATAGGAACCAAGCGCCTATCAATGAGAAAGCAAATACCGCTAAAACCGTCAACATAGCGTTATTTTGCACACGTTCATTTTGCTGATGACTTCTGATAGTAGATTGTTCAGCTTGCTCGTTTACATGCTTTGATAGCGTGTTAATTTGTTGGACCATTTCTCGGCCAACATTGCGATACTCTTTGACAAATGCACGGTACTCGCTATCCGATTTCAAACCTTGATCGTATTGGTTGAAGAAAGCAACTGAGCGCTCTGAATATCGCACATAGGATTCAATTGCTTGGCGAACTTTAACGGCATCGTCACGGAATAGGTTTCGGGCTTCAATTGCGCTTAAATCGGCATCAACTTGCTTTAAGCCTTCTTTCAATTCGGTTAGAAAATTCTCACGACGAGAAGCATCGTAAATAGCGTAAACCGCGCTTATGCGCAGAGGGTAAATTTGGTCGTCAATACTCGCCAATGTGTCTTTGTGAAAAACCAAAGATTCTTGGTTGGAAGCAATAACATCTTGCTCTGCTTGAAGATTGTTTTTAGTAATCCAAAGAGCAATAAACAAAACAATCGCGGTAAATAATACCGGAACCAAAATTTGCGTTCGTACTGACAAATTTTTCAGTGATAACTGCATGACAGGGCCTCAGTTGTATGCGTGATGTCTATATCCAAACAAACTCGAGCAGTGCTTATAACAACGTTACTTTTCGGCAGTTTGAATATCTATGCTTCCTTGCGACGGGATAAATCCCAGACGAATAAACAAGTGGCGAATATTAGAGGTCGATCACACTTTTGTCTAGTACAAAAACTCTCCATTTTCAATCTGTTATTGACAATATCCCGACAGTAGCGTCGGGATATTGTCGTTATGATAAATTATGATCACTTATGATGAGATATATTCACATTTAGGACGGTTTCAGCCTATTTTCTCAACGAATTGAGCTTAGCTTGAGCAAGGCCAAAAATGGTATCGATTGGATAAGAACCTTCATCGGTTGGCTCACCAGCAACTTTCCCCGTAAACAATTCGATAGCTTCAGTAACATGGTCAATCGCCCAAATATTAAACTCGCCTTTTTCGACTGCTTTCACGATGTCGGAACGAAGCATTAGATTGTGAACATTAGAGCGCGGAATAATGACCCCCTGCCCGTCATGACGACCTTTAATTACACACACATCATAAAAGCCTTCGATCTTTTCGTTTACGCCACCAATAGGCTGAGCTTGACCAAATTGATTCATCGACCCTGTTATCGCAATGTCTTGTCGGTTTGGTTGCTTTGAAAAAGCAGACACAACCGCACATAACTCAGCCATGCTGGCACTATCACCATCAACACCACCATAAGATTGCTCAAAGGTAATGGTTGTCGTTAATGGCACTCGTGCCGTTTTACCAAATACGGAAGATAAGTAGGCAGACAAAATCATCACACCCTTAGAGTGAATACTGCCCCCCAAATCCACGCTGCGCTCGATATCGATAACCTCCCCATCACCGTAACACGTCGTCGCTGTGATGCGATTCGGTGCACCAAACATGTAGTCACTAGTGCTCAATACCGAAAGTGCGTTCACTTGGCCTACGGCTTCTCCTTCGGTGCGAATCAGCGTTGTGCCGTTAATAAAGGTTTCCATTACGTTATCGCGTAATCGGCTTACTCGCATTTCTTGGTTATTGAGCGCCTCTTCAACATGACCAATACGGATCATGTTGGAGTTGGCTTGACGAGCCACGTAATTCGACTCTCGAAGCAAGTTGGCGATATTAGCCGAATGTAGAGATAGCTTGGATTGGTCGCCAGACAAACGTGAGCTGTATTCGATGATCCGAGCAATGGCTTTGCGATCGCAATGCAGCATATTGTTGTCATGCACCACGCTAGAGATAAAGCGCGCGTAATGCAGCTCAGACTCCGGCGTACGTTTCATTTCGTCTTCGAAATCTGCCGTCACACGGAACAACTCGCTGAACTCTGGATCGTAATGTTGGAGTAATTGGTAAGTTCGGTAATCACCAAATAAGATGATTTTGATATCAAGCGGAATCGGTTCAGGATCGAGTGATACCGCCCCCGTCAATGTGACTTCTTTTTCTAGAGACGTAAAACTCAATTGACGAGCACGCAATGCGCGCTTCAAACCATCCCAAACGTAAGGCTGTTCAAGTACTTTCTGAGCATCCATTAATAGAACGCCGCCATTCGCCTTATGCAAGCTCCCTGCACGAATCAGCGAGAAGTCGGTAAACACCGTTCCCTTGAAAGTGGCAGTCTCAATCGACCCGAAGAGTGAATGATAGTTGGGATTTTCTTCAACAACGATAGGAAATTCGCTGCTTTTACGGCTTACCAAGACGTTCACTTTATAACGACGTGGCAATTTTTTATCCAAGGATGCCGTCGCAATTTCGCCTTGCTCGCCACTTTGGTCAAGGAAGATATCTGCGTTTTCAACAATATCTTTTTGCAGCTCAGTTAAGTAGGTTTTGATTTCGGAATATTGCGCGTAATCCACTTTGAGTTTTTTGATGAAGTGAGTAATCACATCAAGCGTCACTTCATCATTGAGCTTTTTGATTTTATCGCTGTATGTCTCTTCCCACTCCGTAAGCTCACGAACCATCGAGCGCAATCGCACTTCGAGTTCATCAATAGCATCGCTGAATTGCTCTTGTTCTTTTTTGCTTAGTACATCAAAAGACTCTTCCGTATGAAGCTCATCACCGTTCATGGCGACAAACTGATAATCCCCCTGCGTAGTCAGTGTTAGGCTGATGCCCTTTTCTTTTGCCTCTCGACTAATACGATCCAGCTCGTTTTGTTGCTTAGCTGCCAATTGATTTTTTAATCGCTCAGCGCGGCTAAAGTACATTTCATTGTCGAATGCTAGGGGTAAAGCATTTAATAATTTGCCCATTAAAGCTTCAATATCAACACGTAGCTTATTTCCGATACCACAAGGCAGCTTTAATACCTTTGGTGTACGGGTATCCTCAAAGTTCGCAACGTAACACCAATCAAACAGGGCTGCTGCATCGTGCTGGTGACGATTCAGATAGCGCAAGATCATGGTGCGTTTACCTAGCCCATTCTGACCAATGGCGTAGATGTTATACCCTTTCTCTTTGATGGACATCGCAAACTCGACCGCTTTTTGCGCGCGCTCTTGGCCCACGATTTCATCAATTGGAGGTAACTCCTTGGTCGACTTACATGGCATATTCTCTAGATCTGCTACAGAATATAGCTGCTTAGCTTCCAATCTTAGTATTGCCATATCCACTTCCTTTTTTCTTATTTTCGTTATTTGAGTGTAGAGATTATTTGCTTAATTTTAAGTGATTTACCTTCCACCCTAGGTTGATTGGACATTTTATGAACACATAAGTGATATTAACACGCACTTGCAATTGATAATCAATTTCATTTAATATCTAAACAAATCAAATGTTGTGGAGATGGATATGAATATTGAGCAATGCTGGATGCGCTACTTAAAAGCGGAGCAACTGATGGAACAAGGCCATTGGCCAGAAGCTCATCGTTTATATGACGACGTGCTCAACAATCTACCCAACCACATTCATCTAGCGCTAGAAAATGCACAAACTAAACCTTGCCAGTTTGTATGTCTCATTACGGGGCTTAGAGATGCCAGCGTGACGCAATCAGAGATTCTCAACAAACTCGGCTTACAGCATGATGCGTTCTCAATACTCAATCAAACTTACGCGCTATTTCAATTTTTGCAGCTAGAGAGCCATGAACTGATTGAGCGCGTAGGTCACCTACTTGGTCAACAGAGCGAAGACTTGTTAGCTCACATGGCGGCATTTTGCTCTGCCCAACGTAATGCTCAATGGATGATAGAACTCGAGCACGTAACGCGCGCACATGAGCAGTTCTTACATTTGCAAGCAATGAGTTCGGCAAAATCTTCGCCTTCTCACCTGTATAATTAATCTAAAGCTCAAGCATTGAGGCCAGCTAGATTTATGCTGTCCATTGCTTGAATATCATTTGCTTTATCAACCACAAGGATCTGTGATGTCTTCTAAAACCATTCTTTCGGTGAACAACCTATCAGTCAGCTTTACGACAAACGATGGGATCGTCGATGCAGTAAAGAATGTTAGCTTCGATTTAAAAGCAGGCGAGACGCTGTCCATCGTTGGCGAATCTGGCTCTGGCAAGTCAGTATCAACCAATGCACTGATGAAACTATTGCCAGACAACGCTATTTTGCATGAAAGCTCATCCATCATGTTTGAGGGTAGCTCCATCTTGGATAAAACAGAGCGTGAAATGCAAAGTATTCGCGGTGATCGCATTGGCATGATTTTTCAAGAGCCGATGACCTCACTAAACCCGTACATGCGGGTGGGTATCCAAGTCGCTGAGGCCATCATGTGTCACCGCCCGGTCGACAGACGAACAGCAAAAGCAAAGGTGTTAGAGCTGTTTGAATTGGTTCATATGCCAAACCCAGAAAAAGCGTACAACAAGTACCCACACGAATTTTCTGGTGGTCAATTGCAACGCATCATGATTGCGATGGCACTGATTAACGAGCCCGATATTTTGATCGCCGACGAACCTACAACAGCGTTGGATGTCACGGTTCAAGCAGAAGTGTTGCACCTGATTAAAGAAATTCAGGCTCAGATGGGCATGGCAATCCTATTTATTACTCATGACTTAGGCGTCGTAAAACACTTTGCAGACCGTGTCATTGTGATGTGTAAAGGAGAAGTCGTCGAAGAAGGCGAAACGCAAACACTCTTCGAGGACCCAAAGCACGAATACACACGTATGCTAATCAACTCGATTCCTAAAGGCAGTAAGGAGCCTATTAGCGAAAGTGCTACACAGCTTTTAAAGGCCGACGATATACGAGTCAAATTCTTGGTAAAGTCGCATTTTATTGCGAGCAAGAATGAGTACTTCGAAGCGGTAAAAGGCATTTCTCTTGAGCTTAAACAAGGAGAGACCCTCGGGATCGTTGGGGAGTCCGGTTCAGGTAAGTCTACACTCGGCCGAGCTTTGATAGGTCTACTGCCCTCAACTGGCAAAATAGAATATAAAGGCCAAGATATGGCCTTGCTGACAAACAAAGAACGTTTTGAGCTGAAAAAAGACGTTCAGATGGTATTCCAAGACCCTTATGGTTCGCTTTCTCCTCGTATGACTATCGGCGAGATCATCACAGAAGGATTAACTGTCCACCAACCAATGTTGAGTAAAAAAGAACGTATGCAGAAAGCGCGCGACGTGCTCCGTGAGGTCCGCTTAGATCCCGCGTCCATCAACCGTTATCCGCACGAGTTTTCAGGAGGCCAGCGTCAGCGTATTGCTATCGCGCGAGCACTGATCCTTGAACCTTCGTTTATTCTGCTTGATGAGCCAACCTCTGCATTAGACCGCTCGGTGCAACTGACAGTGATTGACCTTCTGAAAGATTTGCAGAAAAAGCATAATATTGGCTACTTGTTTATTAGCCACGATCTATCAGTAGTTAAAGCGCTCTCTGATCGTGTTCTAGTCATGCAAAAAGGCGAGGTCATGGAACAAGGTACAGCCGAAAATATTTTCCAAAACCCTAAAAATGACTACACGAAAAAACTGATAGATGCCTCATTTGATCTTGAAAACAGTGAAAATCAGCACAATGCGGCTTAGGTTCATCACAGTTTCATATTCATAAACTAGGATTAAGAAAAGGTGATAAATTCATCTTGTCTTAAGAATGGCGTAGCTGCCTTTCGGTTTGGCCGCCGAGACTGGTTGGTTCAAGAGTCAGACTTAGTCAACCTGGCTCAAATACTGGCAAGCAGTATGAATTGAGTTCCCCCAACCATGAAAAATGCCGCGACACTGTCGCGGCATTTTTTATTCTCAGAAGCTTCGAACAACTAGGGCATTAAATCGACTCAATACCCATATTATGTAACGTAAATGCATACACGTCTGTGGTGAGGTCAATTTGCTTACTCAGCGGCATTCCTGCACCATGACCGGCATTAACATCAATGCGTATCAATACTGGATTAGCGCCTTGCTGTTTGTCTTGCAGCTCCGCAATAAACTTGTACGAATGTGCTGGAACCACACGATCGTCGTGATCGGCGGTTGTCACCAAGGTAGCAGGATATTGCACGTTTTCTTTTACATTGTGAACAGGAGAGTAGCCAAGCAAGTATTGGAACATCGCTTCACTTTGCTCCGACGTGCCATAGTCATACTTCCAGCCTTCTCCAGACGTAAACGTGTGGTAACGCAGCATATCAAGCACGCCAACCGCAGGCAGCGCGACTTTGAATAGTTCAGGGCGTTGCGTCATACACGCTCCAACTAACAAACCACCATTAGAACCACCGCGAATCGCTAGGCGATCCGAGCTAGTGTAGTCGTTTTCAATCAGGTATTCCGCCGCCGCAATAAAGTCATCAAACACGTTTTGCTTTTGCTGCTGAGTGCCTGCGTTGTGCCAGGCTTTACCGTATTCACCGCCGCCTCGCATGTTGGCGACAGCGTATATACCACCCAACTCTAGCCAGTTGGCTACATTGCCAGAAAACATTGGAGTAAGGCTGATGTTAAAACCGCCGTAACCATACAACATGGTTGGTGCTCTACCATCAAGTGCAATGCCCTTCTTGTATGAGATGATCATCGGAACTTGCGTGCCGTCTTTTGAGGTGTAAAACACCTGTTTTGATTCATACTCATTACGATCGAACGGTGCCTTTGACTCCTGAAACAGTGTCGATTCACCAGATTCGACATCAAATGAGAAAATCGTCGGAGGCGTCACGTAGTTAGTGAATGTGTAATAAAGTGTGGTTTCTTCTTTTTTACCCGCCAGACCATAAGCCGTGCCTTCTCCCGGCAATTGTACATCTCGAATCCACTCACCTTGGTAGTTAAACTGCTGCACTTTAGAAAGCACATCTACCATATAAGTCGCAAACAGATAACCGCCACCTTTGCTGATTTCTAACGGCTGTTCTTGTTCAGCAATCACGTCAGCCCATTGTTCTGTCTGAGTGTTGTAGCTGACAACTTTGCCATTCGGCGCGTCTAGGTTGGTGTAAAGCAGCAAGGTTGCGTCTTGGCTATCAATTAAGTAGGTGTCGCCTTGCGTTGTATCGCGCAGCGTCACAATTGCTTGGGAGTCAGACTGTAAATCGATATAAAACAGACGATTACCCGATGTGGATTCTGCGCCAGAAATAATGAGGAAGCGATCGTCCGTCGTCGTGGTACCAGACACATAACGATGAACTTGCGTATCCAACTCACCGAAAATCACTTTATCTTCAGATTGAGGTGTACCAAGTTCATGATAATAAAGCTTGTGATGCTCAGTTCGAGCAGACAACTCGCTGCCTTGCGGCTTATCGTAGCTTGAGTAATAGAAGCCTTTGCTGCCCAGCCAAGAAATCGACGTAAACTTCGCATCAACAATCTCAGGCTCTAACTGTTCTTTGGTTTCCGTATCAATGATAAAGATCTTACGCCAATCACTGCCCCCTTCCGAGATGGAATACGCGACCAAACGGTAGTCTTTAGAGAAGCTGACTTCGCCAAGAGAGGTCGTGCCCTCTTCGGAGAAAGTATTTGGATCAAGGAAAACCTCGGCTTCTCCCTCGCCTTTACGTCGATACAATACGCTTTGGTCTTGCAAACCGTCGTTTTTGTAGAAGTAGGTGTAGTCACCACGTACAAATGGCTGGGAATATTTTTCGTAGTTTTGACTGTTCGCCACTAAGTCACGGATTTGTTGGCGGTACGGGACCTGACCAAGGAAATCGAAGGTGACCGAATTTTGACCCGAAACCCATTGAGCGGTTTCTTCACTGCGATCATCTTCTAACCAGCGATAAGGGTCGGTAATGTCGTGACCAAAATAAGTGTCCACGACAGAATCTTTACGTGTTTTTGGGTAATGCATAACGTCCGTGTTACTCCGTTGTTTTTATTAAGTTGTTTATCTTCAATCGTTTTATTGCGGTGATTACATTAGAGCACCCAATTTTGATTTCAACGACATTGTTTTAAATCTATGAAGAACCTAGAAATAATGAGATATCGTTAAGTATCGGTCACGAATGTGCTCAATAAGCAGCTTCACTTTGTTCGGTGGTTGACGAGTAAACGGATACACCGCGTAGATACCCAACTTTTTACCTACTAATTCAGGAAAAATATCCACCAGTTGACCATTACGAATATCGTGATACACCAAGCAGCGCGGGACGTAAGCAATACCATGGCCGCCCAGAGCGGCTTTACGTAATGCGGTCGCGTTATCAGTAGAAAAGCAGCCCGATACTTTGACGATGTAATTGCCATCTTCTCCTTTAAACTCCCAATCCGTTGCACCTGTGGTTTGGTAAGCGTATTGCAGACAATTGTGCGTGGTGAGATCAATCGGCTCGATCGGTTTCCCATTTTTAGCGATATATGAAGGGGACGCGCATACCACCCATTGGGAATCGAGAATATGTCGTGCGATCAAACTGGAGTCGGCTAGGTAGCCAGTTCGAATGACTAAGTCGTAACCATCAGCCACTAAATCGACAAAGCGGTTATCCAATGACATGTCCACGGTCAGACCCGGATGAAGGTTACAAAACTCGGCAACAGCATCAGCAAGTATCAAATCTCCAGAGATACACGGTACGGACATTTTTATATGACCGCTCACATTCTCTCCAAAGCCTGCAACAGCATCCATAGCCTCCTGAGTGGCCTGCTTCACATTTTTAGCACTGTGGAGTAACACCTTACCTGCCTCGGTCAAGGTTAATTTGCGCGTTGTTCGATATAATAGCTGAGCCCCTATTTCTTCCTCCAACCTCGCCATTCTTTTGCTAACTACCGAATTTGTAAGGTTATTTGCCTCTGCAACCTTGCTAAAGCTGCCAAGTTCGATTACTTGAGAAAATAGGATTAAGTCGTCTGCTCTCATACCATTATGTCACTTTTGGAATTAATTATTTTCATTATTTCCCTATATCAACAAAAAATAAAGGAGTAAATTCACGCCAAATTAACAAAACCATTACAACAAAAAGTCACCTCTACAGCGGATTGACACCGTTCGAGAAGTCAGCGTACGAAGGATGTACAAATGAGTGAAACCCTACTTGCCCTAGTGGCATTTTCGCCAATTGTTGTTGCCGCCATCTTATTGGTTGGTCTCAACTGGCCTGCTAAAAAAGCCATGCCTGTTGCGTTCGGTCTAACCGTCGCTATCGCACTTATGTTTTGGGATATGTCAGCCAATCGCGTACTGGCTTCCGTATTCCAAGGACTGGGCATTACTGTCTCTGTTCTATGGATCGTGTTTGGTGCCATCTTCTTGCTCAACACTTTAAAACACACTGGAGCGATCACCACAATCCGTAATGGATTTACCGATATTTCGGCTGACCGCCGTGTACAAGCCATCATCATTGCTTGGTGCTTTGGCTCGTTCATTGAAGGCGCATCTGGGTTCGGTACCCCGGCAGCAATCGCTGCACCACTACTGGTTGCAATCGGCTTCCCTGCGCTAGCCGCTGTCCTTATGGGCATGATGATTCAGTCAACGCCTGTTTCATTCGGCGCGGTAGGCACGCCTATCATCGTAGGTGTAAACAAAGGTTTAGACACCCATAACATCAGTGAGTCGTTGGCCGCACAAGGTGCAACGTGGGAAATGTACCTGCAAGATATCACAGCGCACGTTGCTGTCATTCACGCAGTCGTAGGTACGATGATCCCGGTATTAATGGCGATGATGTTAACACGTTTCTTCGGCAAGAACAGAAGCTGGAGTGAAGGCCTGGATATTCTACCATTTGCGTTATTCGCTGGTGTCTCTTTCACCGTTCCATACGCGTTAACCGGCGTATTCTTGGGCGCAGAGTTCCCTTCACTTATCGGTGGTTTGGTTGGTCTGTCTATCGTTGTTACCGCAGCGAAAAAAGGCTTCTTAGTACCAAAGACTAAGTGGGATTTCGAAAGCGAAGAAAAATGGCCTGCAGAGTGGTTAGGTTCGCTAAAAGTCGATCTAAACGACAATCCGGGCAAGCCAATGAGCATCGTAAAAGCTTGGGTTCCATATGTAATGCTGGCAGTTATTCTCGTCGCAAGCCGCGTAAGCCCCGAGCTGAAAGGCTTTGTACAAAGCGTAAGTTTGTCGTTCAGCAACATTCTTGGTGAGACTGGCGTTAGCGCTGCGATTCAGCCGTTATACCTTCCTGGTGGCATTCTGGTGTTTGTCGCACTACTTGCTGCAATGTTACAAAGCGGCAGCGTAAAGCCATTGCGTGAAGCATTTGGCGAGTCAAGCAAAACACTGATTGGGGCGGGTTTTGTCTTGGTATTTACCATTCCGATGGTTCGTATCTTTATCAACTCAGGCATCAACGGTGCTGACCTAGCAAGTATGCCCGTCACAACCGCAAACTTCGCCTCTGACCTTGTTGGTTCTTCGTTCCCAGCGCTGAGTGCCACCGTTGGTGCTCTGGGTGCGTTCATCGCTGGCTCAAACACGGTATCAAATATGATGTTCAGCCAGTTCCAATTCGAAGTGGCACAAACGTTGTCTATTTCGAGTGTGATTGTTGTATCACTCCAGGCCGTCGGTGCTGCCGCAGGTAACATGATTGCGATTCACAACGTTGTTGCCGCATCAGCCACGGTAGGTTTGCTTGGTCGAGAAGGCGCAACATTGCGTAAAACGATTATCCCTACGTTCTACTACATTGTAATGACAGGCATTATTGGATTGGTGCTGATTTATGGCTTCCAAATGACAGATGTCTTGATGAAGTAACGCGAAATGCAGGGTTTACAGCCCTGCCTAATTTGACACAGCTGTCTGCACTACTACCCCGACATGTTGATTTAGCTTGCTACATCAATTCCCCCGACAGCTGTGTCACCCTTTCCAGTTTGCATAACTGATTGAGTGATTTAACAAAATTTTTCAACCAATTATGTAAATGGGTTACCAACATCACCGATTCAAACGTAAGTGAACCATAGGTAACTATACTCATTTTGATGTCTTCACTGCTTTGCGATGAAGGCTCAACGAAAGAGCAAATTGCTCCACAACTTTGCTTAGAATAACCGCTAGGACACCATTATGATTATCTCAGCTTCTACTGACTACCGCGCTGCCGCGAAAGCCAAGCTTCCCCCGTTTCTATTCCATTATATTGATGGCGGCTCTTACGACGAACGCACGCTGAAGCGTAATACTGACGATTTAGGTGATGTCGCTCTTCGCCAACGCGTCCTACGCGATATGACAGATTTGAGCCTCGAAACCGAGATCTTCGGTGAGAAACTGGCAATGCCAATCGCGCTAGCTCCTGTTGGTCTAACTGGTATGTACGCGCGCCGAGGCGAGGTGCAAGCAGCAAAAGCAGCCGAGAAAAAAGGCATCCCATTTACTATGTCTACTGTTTCGGTTTGTCCGATTGAAGAAGTCGCACCTGCAATTGAACGTCCAATGTGGTTCCAGCTTTACGTGCTTAAAGACCGTGGCTTTATGAAAAACGTACTTGAGCGTGCAAAAGCAGCAGGCGTAACAACGCTGGTGTTTACCGTTGATATGCCAGTTCCTGGCGCACGTTACCGTGACATGCACTCAGGTATGAGTGGCCCTAACGCGGCCATGCGTCGTGTATTCCAGGCGATGCGCCACCCAAGCTGGGCGCTGGATGTGGGTCTACTTGGTAAACCGCACGACTTAGGTAACATCTCAACTTATCGTGGCGAACCAACAAAGCTAGAAGATTACATCGGCTGGTTAGGCGCAAACTTCGACCCTTCTATCTCCTGGAAAGATCTTGAGTGGATTCGTGATTTTTGGGATGGCCCAATGATTATCAAAGGCATTCTAGATGAAGAAGACGCGAAAGATGCGGTACGTTTCGGCGCAGATGGCATTGTGGTATCTAACCATGGTGGCCGTCAGTTAGATGGCGTACTTTCAAGTGCTAAAGCACTGCCAAGCATTGCGGATGCGGTAAAAGGTGATCTTAAGATCTTCGTAGACTCTGGTATTCGTACTGGTCTTGATGTCGTTCGTATGCTCGCACTTGGTGCAGACTGTACGCTTCTTGGCCGTTCATTTGTGTACGCATTGGCAGCACAAGGCGGAGCAGGCGTTGAAAATCTACTGGATCTGTACGATAAAGAAATGCGTGTAGCAATGACGCTGACTGGAGCTAAGTCTATCGCGGATCTTTCACGCGATTCGCTAGTGAAAATCCCATAATCTTTGCGAGCGAGCAAAACAGAAACGAAAAAACGAGCCAACAGTGGCTCGTTTTTTATTGCTCTTCAACCCGATAATTTGACGAGCAAGCTAGCTAACTTGGTGAACGTACTCGATCACGACTTGGTTTCCGTCGATAAACACGTTACTGATATCACCATCCACCGTCACACGATTTTGTAAATAAACGGTACCAGATGCAGATAGATCACGCTCCGTCAAAGACGGAATCACCTGACCAGGACGTACATGTAGCTGCTCGCATAGCTGTTTTACAAAACCTAGCGTCAGTGGAGAATTACCACGTAACAAGCCAGAAAACTCGTGTAGACTCAAACCAAGGCGCTTAGCCATTTCCATTTGAGTGATGTGCATTTTGGCTTTTTGTGACATCCAGATGTCGTAGAGCGCGTTTCGATCCAGCTCTGTAAATTCCATATCTGCCTCCGCTAATTCAAGAGCCAATACACTCTCACACTTACTTAAGATAAATGTTAGCGATAAGTCAGAGAAGTTATAATTGATCGTCCAAATATCAACCCTCAATCATTGGTAGCGTACCTCTGAACATGCATGAGGCGGTCGCTCAACAGAACATTGAGGTGACTCTCTTGTCACCGGAAGGAAAAGTCCATCTCGGACGGTTTAGACATAAGTAAATGATTTAAAGGAAATCACTGGGGTGAAGGAGTAATATCTGCTACCTTTCCTTCCATGGTTCACTAGAAATAAGTTACATATGCCACAGTGGTTTACCGAATTACAAAGCTACATTGAAACGTCTCATCAAAATTGGAGTGGAAGCGTCCTTTTCATTACGCTCGCTAGCTTTATAGCTTGGATAGCTTGGCGGCTGATCCGCTCTCGCCTCGCTGCGCTCGTAGAGAAAACGCCCTTCCACTGGGATGACATGTTGCTTGATGCGCTAAAAGCGCCAGTCAGTACACTCATTTGGTGTTGGCCAGCAACCGTCTCTATCGGCATCATATTAGAGAGCGAGCTCAACGATAAAATAAACTGGTTAAGTACGCTGAAACTGATTTTAATCATCAGCATCTTCGTATGGACCGTTATGCGGCTCATTACCAATGTTGAAGAGCATGTTCTCGAACAAAAGAACCGAGATGAAACAACAGTACAAGCGATAGCTAAGGTCGCGCGCCTGTTCTTTATTACCGTCGGAATTCTAACCGTAATGCAGGCATTTGGTCTGTCACTATCGGGCCTACTTACCTTCGGTGGTGTTGGTGGTTTGATCGTCGGTTTAGCGGCGAAGGATTTGCTGTCTAACTTTTTTGGAGGTCTTATGATCTACTTCGATCGTCCATTTAAAGTTGGCGATTGGATCCGTTCTCCAGACCGACAAATAGAGGGGACGGTAGAACGCATTGGCTGGCGTATGACCATTATCCGAACTTTCGATAAGCGTCCACTGTATGTGCCAAACTCAGTGTTTAGCAGCATTGTCGTAGAAAACCCATCTCGCATGCTGAACCGACGCATCTACGAAAAAATTGGACTTCGTTACGACGATGCTGAAAAAATGCCGCAAATTATCACCGCGGTAAAAGAAATGCTGAAAAATCACAAAGACATTGATGCACGCCAAACTCTTATCGTTAATTTCGATACATTCGGTCCATCATCATTGCACTTCTTTATCTATACCTTTACTAAAACCGTGAATTGGGTGAGATACCATGAGGTTAAGCAGGACATACTGCTTAAGGTAATCAACATCATTAAAGAGCACGATGCAGATATCGCGTTCCCTACTCAGACGCTTAAGCTCGACCCTATACAAATGGTAAAATCGGAAGAGCAAGAAGATCACGGCTTCTAGTTCTCACCAATACCCCAATAATCAAGCCCGCTGTGTTTAAGCGGGCTTTTTATTTTTCTTCGCATGAAGTGGTTATTGTTGCGTTAACACCATACGTGCATTCAGCGGTTGGATTGGGCGATTGTTTTTCCGCATTACTTCCGAAAAAGATTTTATCTGCTCAGGAGAAATAGTTTGTGCTTCTTTCATCACCAACCAACGCACACCTTCAGAGCATGGTGGTGTCGTTAGTGAGCCGTTAAAGCGGTAGTAGTCTTTATCACTTGGGATAAGGGCATCAGCATCAAATGGAACCTTGATGGTAACATCTTGATCTTTAGTTGGAATGTTAGCTAGCATCTTAGCTAAATCTGGGTTCGCGTCACCCAGTTTAAAGAACACCGCGACAACAGCTAGATGACCTACTTTGTCGGCATGCACAAAGTGTACTTCTAGTGGGTATTCTTTACCATCCACATGGTTTTCAGATGGCGTATGGAAGTGGAACTGTTTCAACGTAAACTCTTTACCATCAATGGTGAGTGTGTTTTTACCTTCTAAACCAGTCTGTAAAGTGTGACCGTTGTTCAGCAGTGAAATTGCCTTACCTTCGTAGTCGAAATCCAATTTTTCTAGCTTCGCTTCGGTCGCCGATTCAATGTTGATTGGGCTCTGGTTTTGACCTTTCGCGCACTCAGATGCAAACTCACCCCAATGAGCTGGCCCATGGTTTCCCTCGTAGCCCCAGCTTGCTGCATAAGCTGTTCCTGTAAATACCAGTGCCAAACCTAATGTTGTTAGTGACTTCTTCATCATTTTCCTTATTTCTGAAAGTTAAATTCCGTGAGAATAAAGCCATACTAATCTCACAAAATTAAGCAGTGACAGAGTGAAAACTATGATTACAAAAGATTTTTGGAATAGAAGCCTCTAATGATGTAATTGACATGATGCTCAAAATTGAACGTCAACGATTATTGAGTCGGTGTAAGTACCTGCAGGAGGGGTCGTTTGGCTGGTTAGTATCTGCGCGCGATAATTATAATTCTGTGGAGTGATACCATCAGGAATGGAGCCGCCAGTATCGACGTCACTGTGTTCACGACGTTCAGAACTGGTTCCTCCCCAGCGCTCCATCGTTGATGACTTATAGATTTCATACTCCAAATAGTGACCACTAGAAATCATTCGCCGCTGACCGCCGGACGCATTTAGGCCATCATTCAAGCCAATGGAGAAGGAACTATTCTTGGTACAAGTTAACGATATAACCTGACTGACTGGTTCAAAACCGGCCACTAATGGGGACGAACCAAAATCAATATCTGGCGCTGTGATCATACAATCAGGGGTCACTTCCAACTCAACCGTAATCACGCTTTGAGCGCTGCCATTGGCGCGGCCAATGCATACCCCTAGAACCCCGATACCCTTACAGTAATCCCAAATCCAGGATACGGTGATTTGGTCTTTATAAGTCCCAGCGGAAAGATTACTACCCACTCCCGTCCGAGCATAGAGCGGAAACTCGGCTTGAGTGCCAAACAACCCGAGTAAATCGATTAACCCGATTTCAAAAAAATTGTAAGTTTGGCCGAATACATACTCTTGTGAAAGACCTGGATCGCCAAAAATCTGATAGCTGAGCTCCGAACTCGGATCATCCTCATTTAATAGCAAACCATTATTTATGCTGTTAAACGTTGCTGATACGTAGTCGCCACTTAACAAAGACACAAGTGTAGAAAAGTCACACGTAATCCCCGCATGAGGCTGAGCTGAGCTTTGCTGCTGAGAGCTTGAAACAGTAAACGAAGAAACATTGCCAAACAAGATTAAAGGTGTTGCCGCCGTGAGCTGACAAGCCATTGTCGAGCACGAGAAAAAGAGAAGTAGGCTAGCAAGCCAGCGGCGCAAAATCATAGTGCGGCCTCTTCTTCGGCTTTGATACAAACCTGCTCAGGCAATGTTTGTATTTTTTGACTCTCACGCTGATACAACCCCTCAATAAACACTTTACATGGCGGCTGTCCTTGAGGATAAAACTGAATGTAGCGGCCTGGGTCAACGCCTTCAAAGTAGGTAAAACCATCCCAACCAATTTGGCTTGTTAAGCCCGTTTCTGAGCGGCCATATGTACCAATCGGAAGGAACAAATGATTTTCGTCTACCACCGTCATGCTCAGTGCAATTTGTAGCTCTATTGGGAACTCTAACAGGTAGCCGTAGCCCGAATGTATCGAGGCAAACTGCTCTGTTGCAGAAAACGCAGCATTGGCTGGTAAATTAAGTGGATCGATTTCATATTTGGCGGTGTAATACGCCGTAGCCCAAGGAACAAGTAGGTAACCTTCATCGTCTGTCACTCCGACAATTTGATTCTCATATTTAACCGGAATACCTTCAAAACCACTGGTGCTCACTACCGCAAAGCTGTCATACACTTCATTCGCTGGGAATATTTCTCCATCCAACGTAGAGACTGAACCTGCCATTTCCGCAAAATAATCATAGTCGCCACTGGTGCCATTTAACCCCGCTCTGAACTGCGCCCATGACGCAAGGTAGGTCAAATCGGCCTGTTTACGGTTTTCTGGGTGTTCGTTAATATCATGCGCTAAATTGACGCCCCACCCACCTCGTATTGGCGCAAGGCGGCTGTAACCCACTCGCCCTCGCACATCGCCATCGTCCTCTCTTTTCAGCGTTAGCCCCGAACTTCCCCCCAAAGAACTGAAAGGTAGAGAGAATTGCGCCAGCGTAACACTCTGACCACCAATACTATGGTTGTAAGAAAGGGACATATTGATATTAAAAGGCAGAGCGTAGCTATAAGTAAGATTTAGGGTACGTGAATCTGAGTCGGATTGTTGAATATCAAAGTACCCACCAGAAAGTGAGCCCCAATCTCCCAAACGGACTCCCATATTGATTTGTGATAGATGGCGCGACGCGAGTGAAGCGTCCTTGCCTTCATCGAGCATTTCGTGATTTGGTAAATGAGATAAGGTATAAAAGTCGGCTTGTTCTACTTGAGTTCGAGCAGCGAAGCTAAACAGCCGAGACTGATAACTATAACCTAGCGCATATGAGGTAGATTGATCCTGAAAATTACTCACACGAAACGAGGCATCCACCGTACCCAAGTTGAAAGCATTGGTGACAAAGCCCAGCCCCGCAACGATCAGGTCATCTTTTGCTTCAGCTTGAGCTTCTAGTGTTAACCAATCAGTCATGCCATGACGCAGAGCGGTAACCACGCCACCGTCTCCATAGTCGTTAGATGCATTACCGAAATTTTCTCTGATCGCACCAATACTCGCACTGTAAGATGTAAATCCGGTCTTGAGTAGATCGGAAGAGAGAAAAAATGGGCTGGTCATGACCGTTTGCTTACCTTGAGCATCCGTTGCAATTACCGTTGCTTCCCCAGCACCAGAGAGCATTGGAATATCGTTAATAATGAAAGGACCGGGCCCAACATTCATTGAGTCAGTTTTAAAGCCATTGATAAACAAATCTAACGTAGTGGGCGCTGTGACCTCACCGTAAAATGCAGGTAACGGCGTCGTCACGACATCCGGACGCATAGAGAAATCATGCGACAACTGAATACCCGCCAGTCTTACTGGTTGGCTCCAAGATAAAGGGCGAACAATATAGTCCCCTACCTCTATACGAATTCGCTTCTCTTGATTGACGTACTCGTAACTCGTATCAAAACGAGTGTACTGGCTGCTTTGCTGGGACTGAACATCGCGATGAAAGTTAGATTTAAATATCCCGGTAGTAGAAAAAACGCCAAACTCAGAAAAGGCTCTGACTTCATGATTGATAGAAACCTCCTTTTGTCGGCTTTCGTTCTCGTACACACCAAATACGTTGTAGTTAAGCAGGCCACCACGCCCAAACTGAGCCGGGGAAAATCGCCCCATATCCTGCGCTGATAAGTTCTGCATCGGTAACCAATTAGGCGGTACGTCAATTGCAAGTTGCAATGACGATTGCAAGTAACGCACGTTAACACCTGGGATAGACGTAACCTCAAGTCTCTCTTCGGTTCCAGGCAACGACTTGGCGGTAACCCCAACTGAAATGAGGTCCTCCCGGAGCAAAAAGAACTGATCGCCAACTCGCTCAACTTTCGCAACAAGCCCTGTTGCTCTTTGATTGATCACCAACTCCAGATTGAGGCTGATATTCTCAAACTTTTCTAAAGAGAAATTTTCAGGACTCGGTAGCTCAGAGAAGTGGTTTGCTGAATTTGCACAAAGACCAATACTGCTCCACGTTACGCTAAGTAATACCAACCAAAAGAAAGCATTCATTGTATTAAATCTATTCATTATTGCTTCAATGGTATTTGGTAACGTTTACCTCCAATATTCGCGCTCAAACTCATAGGTCTGACATTACTATGGGGAATAGACCAAACCTTATACTGTTCAGGAAGAATATAGCCAGCTAGTCCATCGGAAATAACGACAGGATCTTTATTTGGTAGGTTCAATTGTAAATTCACTAAGCGAACATGGTGTTTTCCTGAATTTTTAATGTGAACAAAACGCTGATTATTTTTCTTAATAAACTGTGCCTGTAAATCATCCCATAATTCACTGTCACGGTTTGGTTTTTGAGTATCAGTCAGCCCTTTCCCGTAAATAAACAAAGGTATCGAGTAACGCATTCGGACTTTTACAGCGAGTTCATTTTCCGTCAATTCTGTTTGAGGGTTTTGAGTTGGCGGTAATTCATCTATGATCACTCGGTATGCATACTCCTTACCCGCAGAGGCTTCATCTTGGTTGATGATGCGGATTAACTGCTTTTCACCTGGTTCAATTTTGACAAACGGAGGGGTTGCAATTAACTGGCTTTGACTTGAATAGCTATCTTCTCCTTCGTTTTGTTCCCACTTAAAAATTCTCACCTGTAAATAAGAATCAACACTGCCTTTATTTACCATCCAAAGTGATGTTGCATTGCTCTCCTCTGATATTTTGGGGTAAATCGGCCAAATTAATAATGAGTTAGCGTTGGCATTTGAGAAAAAAACAAAAAGGAAGGCTATTAATAATAGTTTTTTGAGTATGAATTCCATTTCACCCCTCCAAAGTTCACTTACCACTCTAATGTCAGCGTAAGCGTATCCATATAAATTCCAGCCATTTCATTCCCATTTATTGTCGCCTTTGCCCAGATAGGAAACTGAATATTATCTGGGTCTTGGTCAGTATCGACGGAATATTGCGTGTCAATATCAAGCACCTGCGTGTAATTTAGATCCTGGAACAAAAAGTAATCTACCGTTGTCGCTTCTTCACTGTGCTTTAGCTTACGTACACCATCCGATGCATTCATCCCGCCATTTACGGAAACATTCATCGTAATACCCGGAGTACAGCTTAATGTGAGTGATGAACTGTAAGTGATGCTGCCTTGTACTTCCGTCGCGTAAACTGAAGAATGCTCACCAAAATCTAACGTGCCTATTTGCCCGGCTTGGGTTGCGCTTTCTTCTTGTACTACGCCGTTAATCAAACAACCTGTATCTACGGTGGCAGACACCTGAAAAGTTTGTGTCGCATCAGCCAGCACAGTTAAAGAGCACAAACTCATCGCGACAAGTGAAAAGCCCCTAAAAACCAGCGTCACGTTTTACCAGCTTAGCGTCACACTGATGGTATCGGAGTATGTACCGGCAATGCTGCTCGTACCGTAAGCTTTCGCAAAAAGCTCAATAGTTTGCGATGTTGCACTAGTAAATTCAGACAGAGCTACCGTCCCGCCTTGTATAATTTGTGTGCTTCGGTCTGAGTCGGTAAACAACGTATAATCAATAAATTGCGCGCCATTTGACATCGCATAGGTACCAACGGTCGCACTTGCATCATACAATCCGGTGCCCAATGTAAACGTCGGTGTCACACCGTTACTACAAAGCACTTCAATACCCGTCGCACTACCACCATTTACCACACCATCTTGTTCACTGAAGATTGCAGGCACGTCTCCAAAGGCGAGTGAGCCAAAGCCAACGCCAGAAGCTGCATCTACCGCATTATTTCCATTAATCACACAACCTTGTACAAGGTTAATTGAAACATCAATCGTACCGCTAACTGACGCTCCACTCGCTTGCCAACTAAATGAGGTTAAGAGCAGAGGCATCATCAGATAAAATCTTTTCATATAAAGCTCCATTTTTACATTCCACTGTATATCGATAACCTTTTTATTAGTTATAGCTCAATTATGACAAACCAAATGCATATAAAATGTAAAACAATAAAAAGAAGCAGGATAAGGATAAAGACGAACAGCAAATAAAAATATTAAACTTAAAAGTGACGATTTTTAAGCATGTAATGCTAAATAATAACCACCAAAAACAAATGGTTATTATCTTGTTCCAAATATAGAATCGACAATGAGTTAGAAGGTAGGGTGAAGTTGAGTGGAAAAAATCTAAAAAAGTAGCAGAACGATACGAGAAGTTTAGAAAAGATTGGCGACCATTTCTTCCCGAAACAAAAATCTTCATGAAACAAAAATGCGCCCCAAAAGGAGCGCATTTCTTACTTGAATAAGTTATTCCCAATCAAGAATAACTTTGCCTGACATACCGCTGCGCATTACATCGAAGCCTTCTTGGAAGTCATCAATCTTGTAGTGGTGCGTGATGATTGGCGATAGATCCAGACCAGATTGGATCAGTGAAGCCATCTTGTACCACGTTTCGAACATTTCGCGACCGTAGATACCTTTGATCACCAAGCCTTTGAAGATAACTTGGTTCCAGTCGATACCCATGTCTGACGGTGGAATACCGAGTAGTGCAATGCGACCACCGTGGTTCATTGTGGTTAGCATTGAGTTGAATGCTGCTGGGTTACCAGACATTTCTAGACCAACGTCGAAGCCTTCTGTCATGCCTAGCTCAGCCATTACGTCTTCTAGCTTCTCTTCAGCCACGTTTACTGCGCGTGTTACACCCATCTTACGAGCAAGTTCTAGACGGTATTCGTTCACGTCTGTGATCACTACGTGGCGAGCACCAACGTGCTTTGCTACTGCCGCTGCCATGATACCGATTGGGCCAGCACCTGTGATAAGCACGTCTTCGCCTACTAGGTCGAAAGAAAGTGCTGTGTGTACTGCGTTACCAAACGGGTCAAAGATAGACGCTAGGTCGTCAGAGATCTCGTCTGGGATCTTGAACGCGTTGAACGCTGGGATAACCAGGTATTCTGCAAATGCGCCTTCGCGGTTAACGCCCACACCAATCGTGTTACGACATAGGTGAGTACGGCCGCCACGACAGTTACGACAATGACCACACGTGATGTGACCTTCGCCAGATACGCGGTCACCGATTTCAAAGCCACGAACTTCCTGACCAATCGCAACCACTTCACCCACGTATTCGTGACCGACAACCATAGGCACTGGAATTGTCTTTTGTGACCATTCGTCCCAATTGTAGATGTGTACGTCTGTACCACAGATAGCGGTTTTCTTAATTTTGATCAGAATGTCGTTATGGCCAACTTCAGGTTTATCAACCTCAGTCATCCAGATGCCTTCTTCAGGCTTTAGCTTTGATAATGCTTTAATTTTCATAATGTAACCTTAATTAAAGGCCCTATTGTCTAAGGCCTAGAATCTTAAATAAGACCCATGTCCTTACCAACTTGGATGAACGCGTCGATTGCACGGTCTAGTTGCTCGCGAGAGTGCGCCGCAGACATTTGAGTACGGATACGTGCTTGACCTTTTGGTACTACAGGGAATGAGAAGCCGATTACGTAGATGCCTTTCTCCAGCGCACGCTCTGCAAATTCTGCTGCTACTTTTGCGTCGCCAAGCATGATTGGGATGATTGCGTGGTCAGCACCACCCATTGTGAAACCAGCGTCTTCCATACGAGTACGGAAGTGTGCTGCGTTTTCCCATAGACGATCACGTAGGTCACCGCTCTCTTCTAGTAGATCTAGAACGCGGATAGAAGCGCTTACGATTGCTGGTGCAACAGAGTTAGAGAATAGGTATGGACGAGAACGCTGACGTAGCCAGTCAATCACTTCCGCTTTACCAGATGTGTAACCGCCTGAAGCGCCGCCCATTGCTTTGCCTAGCGTACCAGTGATGATGTCGATACGGTCAACCACGTTGTGGTGCTCGTGCGTACCTGCACCTGTTTTGCCCATGAAGCCAACAGCGTGAGAGTCATCAACCATAGTCAACGCGCCGTACTTCTCTGCTAGGTCACAGATAGCCGGAAGGTTTGCTACTACGCCGTCCATTGAGAACACACCGTCCGTTACGATAAGAATGTGGCGAGCACCTGCTTCTTTCGCAGCGATCAGTTGTTGCTCTAACTCTTCCATGTTGTTGTTTGAGTAGCGGAAACGCATCGCTTTACATAGACGAACACCATCGATGATTGACGCGTGGTTTAAAGCGTCAGAGATGATTGCGTCTTCTTTGCCTAGAATAGTTTCAAATAGGCCCGCGTTTGCGTCGAAACATGATGTGTAAAGAATCGTATCTTCTTTACCTAGGAACTTAGAAAGCTTCTGCTCAAGCTCTTTGTGGATGTCTTGCGTACCACAGATAAAACGTACTGAAGCCATACCAAAGCCGTGCTCGTCCATGCCTGCTTTACCCGCTTCGATAAGTGCCGGGTGGTTAGCAAGACCAAGGTAGTTGTTCGCACAGAAGTTTAGTACTTCTTCACCTGTAGAGATTTTAACAGCCGCTTGCTGTTGAGACGTAATGACACGCTCTGATTTGTAAAGGCCTTCCGCCTTTACTTCTTCGATTTGCTGCTGAATCTGTTGGTAGAATGCAGAAGACATTTGAAATTCCTTCCTAGTTATTTTGGCGAGTATTTACTCGTTTAGAATTAGGTTGAGCCTTTATGTGACGGGCGTCACGGGCTATCACTCATCAATTAATTGTAGTGTAATTCAAGGAAGGAGGAAGGATTATACCTTAAGGTGGAAAAGCATTAATGAATCCTAGGCACAAATTCAATTAATGCTTTTCTATAAGGTTGTTATAAAAGGAATTATAGCCAGGTAGGCTTAGCCAAAAGTGCTTCAAAGTCCTTAGCAGGTAATGGTCGGCTATAGTGGAAACCTTGTCCGAACTCACAGTTTAGGTTTTTCAGGTAATCCACATGACGCTGTTCTTCGATGCCTTCTGCGACGATCTTAAGATCCAGCGCTTTCGCCATTGCTATAATTACGTTCACAAGCTCGCGGTCTGAGTCGTTCTCGAACATATTTTGCATAAAGCTACGATCAATCTTTAAGCGGTCGAACGGAAACTTCTGCAAGTAACTCAGCGCAGAATAACCAGTACCAAAATCATCAATAGTAAGTTTGGTGCCTAACGCTCGTAAGTTATTAAGCATGTCTAATAGCTCAGAATCGTGATTGAAGAGGAGACTTTCTGTCACTTCAATATCGAACTTATCTGACGGAAGACCAGACTCCTCAAGGCTGTGTTTAATAAACGTAAGTAAGCGCTCGCAGTACCTAAATTGAACACTAGAAAAGTTTACAGAAACAAACAACGGAGTCAGACTCTGCCATTGTGCCGCTTGTCGACACGCTTGTTGAATAGCAAACTCACCAATTTGATGAATTAAACCATTTTTCTCTGCAATAGAGATAAACTCTTCAGGGTTTACGAATCCGTACTTGTCATCATTCCAACGCATTAGCGCTTCTGCCCCTACGATTTTACCACTACTCAGCTCAATAATTGGCTGATAATACAGCTCTAACAACTGATTGGAGATCGCACTTCTCAGGCGATTTTCCAGATCTAAGTAGCGTTGCAAGTCTTGGTTCATATTATGGTTATAAAAACAAAAGCCATCACGCCCATCTTGTTTCGCCCGATACATTGCCATATCTGCACATGCAAGAAGCTGCTCAGCGTTGTCTCCGTCATCCGGGAACACAGACATTCCGACGCTACTACTCAAGAAGAATTCATGGTTGTTCCAAACAAACGGATCGTTAAACGCCGAAAGTACACTTGAAGCAACTCGCTTTGCAGTATCATTATCAGGCAAATCAGGGATGACGAGTAAAAACTCATCCCCACCAATTCTCGCCAATAAGTCTGTTTTTCTCGCGACTTGATACAGTCGCTGAGCACTGAGTTTAAGGATTTCATCCCCAACAAAGTGTCCCATTGAATCGTTAATCTGCTTGAAGTGGTCTAAGTCGATGAACATCACCAAAACTTTAGACCCACTACGCGATGCCCTAATTAACTCCAAAGCCAATCGCTCGGAACCATAACTACGATTAGGCAAATTAGTTAATGTGTCATATTTAGCTTGGAAGGCGAGTTCTTTTTCAGACGCTTTTCGACGTTCAATTTCGTTCGTTAATTTTTTATTCTGTTGAGAAAGAATATCTTTACGCTTTTTTTCTTCCTCAAGCTTAATTTTCAATTCAATCCTATTATTGTTCGTGATGAATGCATAACATAAAGCAATGACGATCATAACGGCCAGAATACTCAAACCAATAATAAAGAGCCGTGATGTAAATATATCTCGTTCACTCAAAGGCTCGAACCACGCCATCAATTTAAAGTGATGTTTATCCACAGGCACTTCAAAGTAAATTTTTCCGTCTACAGCCTCAGAAACGAAATAGTTCTCATCCTTATTGTGAGAAGGTATTTTATTTATGATATCCCATACAACCATTTCCACGTCTTTTATTTTTAGCACCATTCGGCTATAACTATCTTCGTGTTCTTGGTTAGTAAGTTGGTCAATAACAATATTCTTATTAAGATCGGCAATTAAAAAAGCAACAGGCTTTCCGGAGAACTTAACTTGCTTAATGACTTGAATGCGAACGTCATCATTGTATCGCGTCGCACAAACCTCTTCGGGATGCCCGTGTTGAGTCATTAAGGTTTGTATGTCCATTTTGTGCTCGGCAAGGTTTTCAGATCCAGTGGTGACAATGGTGACTCCATCACTGCCTACCAGCGTGAGCTTTTTATAGATTTGGCTACTATTAATTAGCTTACTGTCTATCTTCTCATCGAAGCGACGCTTTAAATTAATTAAACTGGCACCTAACCCATACTCCATTGACATTCCAGAAGCTAAATTACCAAAGAATGTTTGTATTGTTTTATCTGTAGCTAGATTATCAACATCTTCACTCGCTATGGTAAATAAATTATCGAGTGTGCTTGCATAACTTTTAACTTTTAAATCTAGTTCTCTGTATTGAGATTCTTTTAATTTATTTTGACCTACGCTAGTCACAGTAATAAGCATAGCTAGGTAAATTGAAACTAATATTGCGCTTATTGTAATAAATCTTTTACTGGAAAATTTTTTAACGGCCTTATTCATCGGACTTTCTTTTTATCTTCTATAAAGTAATCGTTATAAAAGTAGTAAATAGATGGATAGTATTTTTTTACTAATTTTTCGTATGAACCGTCTTTTTTTATCGAGTTTAAATAACGATCAAATGCTTTGCGTAATTCAGGGGAATTTTTACGGAATGCAACAGCCATTTTTTGATTTTCAGATATAGGGCCAATGACTTTTATTTCGCCCGGCCATTTTTCGAGGGCAATTAGCGTATCCGCAACATCTAATAATGTGCTTTCCGCATCATTTTTCATTATCGCTGGAACCATCTCATTAAGGAGACGCGCCCCATCAGGTAATATAACTTTTGCACCTGTGTCATATAAGTCATAAAGGTTAGGATCCAAGCAAGAATGTTCTAAAGCTAACACTTCGCGACCATCGATCAGCTGCTTGACGTTTTTAACATCTTCATTGACCGACCCACTTGGTTTAATCGGGCTCAGACTAGAGTCGGATCTGGAAACCAACCATACACCTGAAGGAAAATAATCTTGTGAAAAATCGACAACCTCAGAGCGCCAATCAAGAATAGTAACGCCATTTGCGATCAAGTCGCCTTCAATTGGAACACTTTCTCCGACAACAGCCTGCTTGTTGTGATATTGCACATTTTGCCCTGTCAACTTACCAACCACGTCGCTCCACTGTGCTGGAACATACTGGTACTGAACACCTAACGACTTGGCAAAACCTTTTATTATCTCTACATCCAAGCCAGTCAAAGTTTCCACTTCACCTTGTTCAATATAGGAGACAAAGTTAGCGTACGGGACACCAATGTGACGCAGTACACCGCGTTCACGGATTTGTTGTAAATCGTCTGACCAAGCGGCAGATGACGCAACAGAGGTAACCATGAGCGCCACCGTCGCTAAAGTTCTTTTGAATGTTATGACTGACATAATAATATCCTTACCTTTCACAAAGCGCCCAATAATGGGCGCTTGAGTGATAAACAACGATGTTAGAACGACGAGTAATACAAATTCGTCATCGCCACTACGAGCCCTTCCACATCTTGTTCGTCATGGAACAAATGCGTAGAGATACGCAGCGCGTAAGTATCAAAGTCATCATCCTTATGCAGCTTAAAGCTAGTCGTACGGATGATGTAACCATACTCTTCACGTAAACGATCTCGGAATTCCGTCAGTATCTCTTCATTAGTTACATCGGAGAACGGATTAACCGTCGTTAAGCCACTGGTTAAGCCTTCCACGTTTGGTGAATACATTTTGGCTTGTGGTAAGTACTCTTGAAGCAAGGTTTTACATAAACTACCAAGGCTTACAACTCGCTCTTCGATACGGTCTCGACCAATCTCATCCCACATTTTGCAACTATCAACTAGTGCTTGTTTCGCAGGATAGTTATCGTTACCAATGTATTGCATTTGCAGCTGTTTACCCAGGTAATCAGCATGAGAAAGTGAGGAGTTGATCAACCATAACGGGTTCTCTCGGTCACTCCAATACTCATTCAAACGGTTACCATTATCACGAACATACAGAATACCTGTCGCGCCCGGACCACACTGCCACTTATGACCAGATCCTGCATAGAAATCACAATCCATATCGTGGAAATCAAGGTCAAACATACCGACCGTATGCGCGCCATCAACAAGAGTAGGCACACCATACTCTTTTGCTAAAGCACAAATGGCTTTTGCTGGTAGCGCGGTTCCTGTTTTGTATGTGATATGAGAGAAAACAATTAGGCGAACGTTTTGATTCGCATCAAGCGCGTCTCGGAACGCTTGAATGTAATCTTGCTCAGAAACGTTTTCAGTACCAGTAAATACTGGTAGTTGAATTTCTACCACATCCACACCAAAACGATGTTTCGCTACGTTCATAGGTGATGTTGCAGCAATATGTTCATGGTGTGTCGTTAGAATCACATCACCTGGTTCAAAGTGTAAGCCATTAATGATCGAGCATAAGCCATCAGTAGTGTTGCGGCTGAGAATGATCTCTTCTGGGTTAGCACCAAAACCTGGTGCGACGTCTTTAACCATCTCAGAAACATACGGCCAAGAGCCAAATTTGCCTTTCATATCCCAAGGATATTTAGCCACCAGCTTGTTGTTATGCTCGTAATCTTCAAGAACATGTTTTGGCATTGAACCTGTTGTACCAATGTTCATGTAAGTGGTTCGTTTGTCCAAAACGAACTGTCTTCGCACTTTACGCCAGAAGCGCTTATCGTGTTTTCTACCTAGCCCGCGGCTGCTCCAATCAATTTTCTGTTCTCGTGCTTGAGCTACGCCTGAGAAAGCGGAAGCACTCACACCAGCAACAACAGCTCCTGTTGCGCCTTTCAGAAAATTACGGCGGCTGCTATTAGTCTGAATAGATTCCTTGTCTTTCATCTTTTTCAATCCTTGTCGGAAATTAGCCATATTATTAATTTTAAGTGCGTAACTATCTGTTACTAAAACATTATTACCCATTACAATCAGAGTTTAATTTTTTCCCCTGCCATTAAGTGACTTTAGTTCCAATTTTTTATCTTATTTGATGATATAAGCAACAGTTTGACCACAAATCTATAAACAACAATGTTCACATTAATATATTCGTTAATTTGACTATTCTTTATTGCGGACAATTCCACCAAATTCTTTATAAAACAATTATGAGCTTTGTTATAAAGTCATTAAAAATTTAACTTTGCGTTAATTTAAAAATATTCAGGCTATTTTAAGATTGGCGTCTATTCTTTTTATATCTTAACGATCTCAATATGTTAAGACTAAATAAAAGAAAGCTGATTTCGGATCGAGATATCAGTTTAAGACCATAAAGTGATACACATCACTCTATGACATAAACTCACCGCTCAACATACATAAGTAAAACAGGTTTTCACTAATATGTGCTTGAGCGTACACCCTAAAAGAAGGAGGTCCCATGTTAAAAGGATTGCTATGCATTTCAGTTGCATCCGCTCTTGTCGCCGCCCCTAACGCGCTAGCAAAAACGGTAGAAATGACTGCTCTCAACACCAATGAGAGTGCGGGTACCATTGAGATTTCACAAAGTGATTATGGCGTTGTTTTTACGCCTCAATTATCAGGTTTGTCAGCAGGTGTGCACGGTTTCCATGTTCACACTAATCCATCTTGCGATAGCATAGAAAAGGATGACAAAACCGTATTAGGCGGCGCAGCAGGTGGCCATTATGATCCTAACAACACAGGGAAGCATGGCTATCCTTGGACCGATGACAATCATTTAGGCGACTTGCCTCCACTCTATGTGGACATGGACGGCAATGCCAATCAGCCCGTTGTCGCGCCTCGCCTAAAATTATCGGATTTAAAAGGTCGAGCGTTAATGATCCATGCAGGTGGTGACAATCACTCCGATCACCCAAATAAGCTAGGTGGTGGTGGCGCTCGCGTCGTATGTGGTGTTATTGAATAAACATTAACTTATGTCGCACACTTCTCTTTAGATTGCGAGAAGTGTGAACTTCTGTTGATACTGAGAGGAGGTTGCATTGGTCTCAAGATAGCTGTGGTGAAGCATTAAGATCGATTGGACAATCTTCGTCCCGATCCCCAAAGAACCGCCCTCCGCTTCTTCCTCGATGTGATTGACGAAGGTAAAGTGGATACGCGACTTATCCTCACTCAAATGCGCTTGGCAATGCACTTCCGAGCCGATTGGGCTGTGGCGCAATGCATTTTCAAGCAGGTTCAATACCAACCTCTCCAATAGCCCCTTGTCACCCACAGTTTTGATTTCGCTATCGATATCCACTTTCAACACCACTTCTTTACGAGAAAACTGGCTCTGCATCGTTTCGGCACATTCTGCCATCAAAACGCCAAGATCTACGGGGCGGTACTCGTAATTTGGCATTGGAGCTTCTTTGCGCGCAGCGTCTAACAAAGAATGTAATTGAGTTGAGAGCTTCTCACAATTTCGGAAAGCGACATCAATCAAAGGATCAGATTCCGGATGTTGCAAACGCCACGTTTCCAAATAGCCAAGCACACTCGATAACGGCGTTTTTAAATCATGACTAAGCTGCAACAAGCTTTGACGACGATGAGACGATTGATACTCCAACTGTAAAAACTGCTGCTGAATGTGCTTCGCCATCATCTGATAAGAGTGCGCAATCGGCACAAGCTCTGGCACTTGGTGAGTAAAATCAGGTTGCAGGCGGAAATCATGTTCAGCTTGCTGTTGAAGTTGCTTGGTCACGCGCTCAATCGGATTCAATAGGCTACGTTTGACCAGCACATAAGCTCCAAGAGCAAAGCCTAAAATGGACACTAAGACCAATCCTGCCAGCGCGATGTAAGGAGTATCGACTTGAGCATTGGCAATGGCGTCATGTCGGGTACTGCCAATCACCACGTAGAGATAACCGATCGTAGAGCCTAATTCTTCTATCGCGGCGACAGAAAAGACTTTGTGCTCACCACGATTACGTGGGTCTTCACCCAAAATAGGAAAAGGTTGGTCATTTAAGAATTGCTTAATGGGATTGAGATCCACCTTACCCATGATCTCCGCCCCTTCTGGTGCTGCATGGGTGGTGATATTGCCTTGGCTATCGAGGAAGTAGATTTCAAAGTCAGGGCCGATCAGCATGAGTGTATGAAAGATCGATTTGAGCGCTTTAGGATTGTAATCCGTCCCGATCATCAGCGGGTTATCATCACGCATGTGGCTGGCTAGCTCTTTATGCAGGCTTTGCTTAGTGCGTAACTCAATGGTTTCTTTTTGCCAATTGTAAGTTAGTGCAATCACCACCGCCGCGAGGCAGAACCACAAGCTAGTAAATACTACCAAGCGAGATTTGAAGCTCATCCTATCGCCTCCTTAAACAGCGGTGTTTTTGCAACACCCGTGGTGATTGAAAAATGACGGTGAAAACAACTGCCGACTTACTGTCTTGGCTTGATGTTTTGACTTACTTTCTTGCATTAGTGTCTTGGCTGAAACTTATATCCAACACCCCACACGGTTTGAATGAAGTGATGATCAGAATCAGACAACGACAACTTGCTGCGTAAACGGTTTATGGTGCTACACACCGTATGGTGATAACCAGAATGACTGGTGTTCCAAACGTGATCGAGCAATTCATCTTTACTGTAGACTCTGCCCGGACGAGTCGCGAGAAACTGCAGCAAAGTAAACTCTGTCGCGGTAAGAGTGACATCTTTGTCGTTTAGGGATACTTGGTGCAACTCCGGAATAATTCTCAGCGGACCAAAATCCATCGCATCGTCGAGGACTTCATTTGCCACCTTTGCTTCTGCGGTTTGGCTGACTCTGCGTAGCACGTTTCGCACTCGTGCTTGGAATTCTAATACGCTAAATGGCTTAGTGATGTAGTCATCAACGCCCGCTTCTAAACCGTCAACCTTGTCCATTTCACCGTCTCTGGCTGTCAACATGAGCACTGGACTCCAATCTTGTTGCTGACGCAAATAATGGCAGATGTCTAGGCCATCACCATCTGGTAAACCTCGGTCAAGGATCAATAAATCAAAGGGTTGTTGCTGATATTGCGCTTTAGCATCGGCGACATTTGTGGCCCGCGACACTTGGTGTCCTTGAAACTTGAGATGCATCTGAACCAGTTCTGCCAAATCATCGTCATCTTCCACCAACAAGATGTTCGCGACTAAATTGATTGCCTGTTGTTCCATGGTCCTTTCCTTGCCTTCGAGTATCCTCACTTTGCACATGACCGGAACAAATTAGAAATTCTTTCAAAAAAGGTTCCGATGACGCCGTGAGGGATAAAGCGCTCGGCTACAAGCGCTTTGGAAAGGAGAGGTCATCGGAGCCTGTGTTACTCGACTCGAGTGATGGTGACTTTCGCACCTGGGTTCAAGAAACGATGGTTCGCAGAAAGTGCTGAGTTTACTAATCCATCATCTTGGCTAACAACACCCGCATGGAATGCAACAACGTCATTGCTGTCATTGCGAGCAGCATTGAAGCCCTCACCGCCACCTGCTGGACCCGGAATGGTTGCGGCAAGCTCATCGTTCAGTTCCGTGCCCGAATCCCAAACGTTCATGCTCATTTCGTAGCTTTCACCTACTGCGAGCGATTTGAGCGATAACCCCGTTTCGCCAACAAAGGCATCGTTGGTATTCACGAACATAGACGCCACAGACAAGTAACCGTAACGACTAGGGTCAACCGTGATGGTGACTTCGTCCGATGCGCCAGGCAACACCAATCCATTACCCGAAATACCTTGGTAAACACTGTCATTGCTGTTCATCAATTCAATCAGCTCGGCGTTACTGCCGCCTTCGGCAAGGTGCTCAAGTTCAACAGATGCGGCTTGTCCAATTTCAAACAGTTGGTAGTCACCATTGTGAGTGAGTACCGCGAGCGGAGATATTGGTTGATTCGCAGTCAAGTTCGCCACGTTGACGGTGTAGCGGTACGATTTCACTACGTCATTATCATCATCGCTTGGGCAACCGGCGAGCAAGCCGACTGAAGCTGCTACTAGTAAGATTCTGTATTTCATACATCCCCCCTTACTTCACAACGATTGTGATGGTTGCAACTGGGTTTAACCAACGATGGCTGCTGCTATCTAGGTCACTGATGCCGCCAGTTGGATTGCTATCACCAAGGTTACCCGGATGCACGTGAACTTTGTCGTTAGTTACCGTTGCTTCAACGCCTGTGCCGCCAGTACCAAAGGTAATGAAAGGTGGGTTTGGCATGC
Organism: Vibrio sp. Vb0304; assembly: GCF_033338995.1. NCBI lineage: Bacteria > Pseudomonadati > Pseudomonadota > Gammaproteobacteria > Vibrionales > Vibrionaceae > Vibrio > Vibrio sp. Vb0304. The sequence continues at coordinate 279,491 of NZ_JAWOTT010000001.1, read as the reverse complement.
TAGACGCAAGTTCATCGTTCGCTTCTGTACCAGCATCATAACTTCTTAGCGTTGCTCGGTATGTACCCGCCTCCGTTGGAATCTTCCAGCTATCTAGACCGACAAAACCATCATTGGTTGGCAACAACATCGCGCTCAGAGAAAGATAACCGTGGTCGCCACTGTCCAAGGTGAAAGTGGTTGCAACACCTGGATTCAAAATGCCACCAGCAGGGTTCTCAACCACCGCACCACCAGCGTTACCAATCACACTAGCAAGACCAGAGATATCACCGCCTTCTGCCATTGCTTCTAGTTCTGGCGTTGCTGCTTGACCCGTTCTGAACATTTGAAGATCAGAGCCATGTGCAGCAACAATAAGTGGCGTAAAGTAGATGCCTTTGGTTGCGTTTGTCACGGTGATTTCCAATTCCGCCGCATTCACTGATGCAGAGCCTAGTGCCATAGCGACTGAAGTCATGACGAGTCCGAGTTGGGTACGTTTTTTCATTGTGATTCCATCCTTTAATGAGGGTTGAACTACCCAAGCCCATGTGTACGTCTTTACTTCTTTGTTCGTGACTTGAGTAGGTTAAGCATTACGTTTCGAACGTTTTGTGTTCTTGCCTCTAAGAATGACGAGCAAATCTATCAGCAACTTCATCGAATTCTCATAAAATTCTCACAAGTTCTGTTCGAATTCTGTCAGCAGCACTTTTTTACTCTTAATCAGCTATTTACACGTCGCGCTTTCCCCTCCTACAATGCGATATTCCCTGTTTAAATCACGATTCTCACCATGATTCATAACGTTCTGTCTGCCTACTATGGCGAAATCTACGGCATCGCTTTTTTCAACCACTACTTGAGCCATTACGCCCAAAGTGGACAACAAACACTGTGGCAAACCTTGATTGAAGTAGAAGAAGTCACCGCAGAAAAGCTCAAACCTGTATTGCTTACAAATGGCATGGATGTCGAAAGTCGACACCAAGAGATGTTGGATAAAGGCTTGGCAGATGCAACCAAATGGATTGGTTTACCATGGCAAGAGTTGGTGGCGACTCTTCTGAAGTGGGTAGAACCTTATGAGGTCAAGTATCGAGAGTGGCATGAAGAAGTGAACGCTTCACAGCAGTATTCAATCGCTGAGCGAGAAGCTATCGAGTTGATTGCAGACCACGAAACGGCCATTTATCACTGTTGGCAGCAATACCATACTGGTGAATCTGGCTTGCCTGCACTCAATGCATTTTTGGCAAAATATCGTTAAAGCGAGACGGTGACACTTGAACCTCGTGAAACCGTACCAGACAATATCGTTATTCCGCTGCGCAGAACTGAACAATTATGGTTAATCCAAAACTCATTGCCCTACTTCCTGATCTTGCTTCGTTTATCTTGGTGGTAAACGAAGGCAGTTTTACCGCTGCTGCTAAACAACTCGGCGTAACGCCATCGGCTTTAAGTAAGTTGATCACACGATTAGAGCAAGCCCTCTCGGTGAAACTGTTTGAGCGCACGACTCGTAAGTTGATCATCACTCAAGCTGGGCAAAAGGTTTACGACCAAAGCATCGCAATGGTGAATGCCGCACAGCAAGCCGTTGAGCTATCTGCGGAAGATCATGCCGAGCCAACAGGTGCACTCACTGTAGCAGCCCCTGAAGCATTTCTTAATTCGGTGCTTCAACCGTTTGTGTTGCCATTCCTAGAACGTTATCCAAATATACAGCTTAAGCTGCGTGCAGCAGATGGTGAGATCGATCTGTTCCGCCAAGGCATTGATGTCGCATTTAAGCTTACCGACAAACCCGATGAGAATCTGGTGCTCAAAGAGATCAGCAAGACCAATCTCGTTTTATGTGCCTCTCCAGATTACCTCACCAAACACGGTATGCCTGAGCATCCCACTGAGCTTGAGCAGCACGACTGCATTTACCTTGCCGAGAACGACAAAGACAACATCTGGTCGTTCTTTAAAGAGGAAGCTTTCCACTCCATTGCCGTGAGTGGACGCTACGCCGTCAACCATTCTCAAATGCGCTTGAATGGGGTTAAGTCTGGCTTGGGAATTGGGATCTTCCATGACTTCGTGATCAAAGACGCGTTAGAGCAAGGAGAAGTGGTGGAGGTTCTGCCGGATTGGATGATAAAGAGTAACTACCACGGCGCTATCGCGATGCAGTATGCACAAACCAAGTACATGCCTGCTCGTCTGCGCGTGTTTATCGACTTCGTTAAGGAGCATTTAGTCTCCGAGGACACTAACCATGCTTGAAGAGGCTAACCATGTTTAATGCTATTCATCACGTCGCGATCATTTGCAGCGATTACCCAAGGTCAAAACGCTTTTATACTGAAGTGTTGGGATTGAAAGTCATTGCTGAAAACTATCGTGAAGCCAGAAACTCATACAAGCTTGACCTTGCTTTACCTGACGGCAGCCAAGTGGAATTGTTTAGCTTTCCGGGCGCACCAGAGAGACCGAGCTTTCCCGAAGCACAAGGGCTGCGACATCTCGCGTTTTTGGTTGATGATGTTGAACAGGTGAAAGCCTACCTAGAATCGAATGACGTTGAAGTTGAGCCAATTCGTATTGACGAATTCACAAGCAAAGCATTTACCTTCTTCCAAGATCCAGATGGCTTGCCGCTGGAGATTTACCAGAAATAAAAAGAGCCAGCACTTCGCTGGCTCTTTTACTATTCCATTCTTTGTCTGTTACTAATTCAACGCCGTTTTCAGCTTCTCGATGCGGTTAAACAACAGCCAATCCAGTGCGAGAACCGTAACAATCGCCAAACCGCCCATCGGGAACGCCAAGCACAATATCACCAACGTTACTAAACCAAGCTTCCAAATGCCGTCTTGCTGAAACTTAGGTGGCGCGCCCAATGCGGCACTGCGACTTGGTCTACGAATCCACCACATCACCCCACCTGTGATTGAGATTAAAATGAACGCCAAACAGAACACTACGTTGAGCACTTTGTTAACCACACTGACATCACCTTGATGCAATGACACACCTGCCGCCATGAACTTGGCAAATAGGCTGTAATCTTGCCACGTTACATCCTCCAACAAGCGACCGGAATATTGGTCAAAGTGGCTGGTGCGATCTTGTCTTGGGTCGGAAATATCGCCGCCCATAGAGTTAGCTGCAACGGTGTAAACGCCCGTCTCAGAGCGCGGCAAAAACAGTTTATAACCAGTGAAGCCCATCATTTCAGCCTTGAGGATGATATCATCAATGGAGAGCGCATCATGGTTGCCTGCGTATGCCATATCTTCCTTCATATTGGCATGATCATGAGCGGGTTTGTCTTTCGATTCAGGCACAGCAGCAAGCTCTAAGTTCCATGGCATCTCTTCTGATGCACCATGATTCAGGTCTTTGTGTGTCAGTGTCGACTCTGGTTTCTCACCCCATGTGTAATAGGTTGGGAAGGTATTCCAAGCTTGCACCATTTTCGCGCCCCATATCCCAGCCCAAGACAGACCTGAAATCAAAAAGAACAACAGAACAATTGATAGCACACCGCCTAAATTCGCATGCAGGTCACGCATCAAAATTCGAGGGCCATTGTTAAGGCGAGTTTTCAAAAAGCCAGCGCGGCTGGCGTTGTCTCTCGGTAACCAAAGGTACAAACCAGACACCAACAGCAAAATCCCCAGACTTGCGGCGATTTCAATTAAACGGTCGCCTAGGTCGCCGATGAGCAATGTGCCGTGAATGCTGTTCATCAGTTCATAAATGCTATCACCACGATTAATGGTGCCTTGTACGTCTCCTGTGTAAGGATTTACTGCAACAATCAGCGAGCTGCCTTCTTGGTTTTGAATCGAGAATCGGTTGGCCATATCGGCCGTTTTAGCAGGTACAAATTGAGTGACATTAAAATCGGGATACGCCTGCTTTACGGTTTCTAATTGTGCAGAGACGGGAACCATTTGCTCTTGTGGTGAAACTTGTAATGTCGCTTCGTATCGAGCCAGTTCGATTTCATCATCAAACAACATCACTAACCCCGTGAGGGAAAGTATCAGCATAAATGGAATGACGAACAAACCTGCGTAGAAGTGCCATCGCCACGTCATAAAGTAGATGGATTTTGCGCGTGAGGCTTCCTTGAGTTGAGGCTTTGCCGAGTTTCTCAACATGTGTATTTTCCTTTTTTCATTGTTGAACACCCAAATTGAGCCAAACGCATCCTGCACATACGCATTCGTATGCGGCGCGATTTGACTTAGATTCGGGAGTACCACTGCTCGAAGTGGCAGTGTTGCTGACTATATACCCAAGTGACTTCAAGATACTGGATTCAGAGCGTTGTCATTGATTCGAGTGCAAAGAAAACAACGCTGTGTAATAGACAACTCTTTCCAAGTTGTTTGAAGCAGCAATCGGAGCAATGACACGCTCCCGAAGGGCGAGTTGCCTTGGCTTGTATACTTTGTTGTCGATATCTTGATTTAGACCCACTAGACCTTTAAATCGCCGCCGCGTCTACAAACCAAGTCATTCTCGCTGAACCAAGCATCTCGAGGTTACTTGGGTATCGTGTAATTGTTTTTGTTATGAGAAAAGGGAAACTGGCGGCGCTCTAGGAACTGGTGTTTCAAATCGCACACTTAGAGCCAAATAAGCGTAGCTGTCAGAAATCACCAAGCTCAGTCTTGAGAGTATTGGTGTCGTTGGAAGTGTATCGTGATGAAAAGTCGAGAAGTGGCTAAAAGGACAAGGCTTACCTTTGTGGCTGACAGAATTGTCGCCCTCTTCTATTTGAACCAACTCAAAACCGTTAAGCGTACATAACGTCGCCCACACGCCCATGCTGTTACCATGAGCATTGATAACAGGCATCAGCGTCACTAGCACCCAACTGAGAGCACTAGCAAATAACATCGAGCGGTAAAAAGGAATTAATCTACGCATAACGGTGACTTAACAAATTTCACACAGCGTAACCAATTCTGAGTGGTAGCTCAAAAACAGGATCAATAAGTGGCTGCTACCTCACAGGTTTTCTTGAATACCTCGATTGACAGGCACAAAAAAGCCCGCCGAAGTGGCAGGCTGATGGTCATTTCTTCAAGTTGGATAAACGGTTAGCTAAACAGTTTGCTCCAGATACTTGGGTTGCGTTTGTCGTGATACTCTTCACGAAGGCTATCGATTTCACGCAGTTGCTCTTTCGCTTCTTCTAGCTTGCCTGCATCAAGATCCGCTTCAATCTTATCTAGCGTTACCGTCAGTTTGTTAAAGCCTTCTAGGTAGATATCGAACTTCTCTGGTGGGTAATTACCACGCTTAGATTGTTCAACGATCGCTTGCAAGCTATCAATCGCAGATTTCATGGTTTCAACATCAGACGCTTCCGCCGCCTGTTTGAATTCCATCTTCATCTGCTTCATGTTTTGTTTTAAGTCGACGGCTTCTGCCATTGCGTACGTTGAGCCTAACGCAATTACACACCCCAACACTAAAGGACGTAACATCTTCACTTCTCCATTGAATGCCGAATTCTGAGTCGGCTTTTTAATGCGAGCAGTGTAAAGCAATCCCTTAACACTTGCATAACCAAAAATGTAATCAAGTTTATGCGTTGCGAATCTCGTCATACTCTGCAATTGGCATACGGCCACGCAGCTCTAAGAAGGCTAAGAATTGTTGTGCTGAGTGAGTAATAACCTTGCTGCTGTCGATGCCGACTCTATCCATTAACTCACCCACCAAGCTCAGGTTACCCACATCGTGGCAGAAGTGCGCATCACTGCCTGTAGTGAAGAAGACACCGAGCTCTTTACCGATTTGTGCAATTTCATGGCAACGGTCTACGCTACCGACACGGCTGTTGCCTTTCAATGTGGTGTTATTGATTTCAATCGCGACATTGTGCTCTTTAGCGCACTTCAGTACAGCTTCAAAATCGAAGTCAAAGTTGGGGTTACCCAAATGGCCTAGCGCGTCAACACGACCGTTTTTGATGATGTTCAACAGCGCTTCAGTGTGCGTAGCACTGTCCGCTGGGCGGAACACTGGCTCATGAAAGCTAGCAATCACCCAATCCAAATTGCGATCAACGCTATCTGGAATATCGATCTCACCCTTGGTGTTCATAATGTTAGATTCAACGCCACGAATAATCGCAACGCCTTCAAGAAAGCGCGGAAGAATTTTCTGGTTAGAGAAGAACCAGTAATGAGGCGCACCCGGCATTGATTCAGCGTGATCGGTCGTGCAGAACATATCCAGCCCGTTCTCTTTTGCCGATTTCGCGTTTTCAATCAACGTACTATAAGCGTGGCCGCTGGCGTACGTATGCGTGTGGGTATCAACCTTAAATTCCATCATCAACTCTCTTGGTGCGCAAATTGGCGGCTATTGTATACCCACAAGCAACCTATCGTCAGCCCAAATTGACCCGCAATCTAACCTTACTCTTCGCTGATGAGCTTGATCAACGGCAGTGCCTTCTCCCAACCATGATTGAACATCGACACAAAATCGCTGTGAGTATGAATGGTGATACTCAGCAACAAGCGATCTTCTATCGTCTCGATCTGATAGATCTCACGAGATCCGATCCACTTAGATGCCAAATCCCCATCCAATTGCTGCCGATTATCCGGGTTAAAAATGGCAACATGATGAAACTCGAGTTTTTGTAGCGGCAGCACCGTATCGATGATCGCCCTTGTCCCGCCCATATCTGGATCAAAGAAAGTAATGTCACTTCCCTCTTCCCATGCACCATCAAATTGAGACTGAGGTGAAAAGGCTTGCGCCCAACGTTTATACAACTCAACATCGGTTAGCACTTCCCACACTCGTTGCGGTGTCGCCGAAATTTCGACGTAATAATTTAGCGTAAGCATGATTTCTCTCCCTGAACCTTTCTTGACGCTAGCCCATACTCAAGAAAAATCAAACCACACGACCAATTTATCTACCTGCCCCCTTCATTTTCCGACAGACTAAGAAGTTCTCGCTTGTAAACCACCACTGCGATGCGCCGTAAAACGAACCCAACATGTGTTCAGTATGATTGCGAGCACTATTAAACTCATCCCAACAATTTGACTTTGACTCATTCGGTCTTCAAAAAACAGGCTCTGCCAAACCGCAGTGAACAATAAGTTAGTAAAAATGAGTGGCGCAAGTTGAGAGCCACTGCTTGCCAGTTTATATGCTTTGGAGCGAAAAACTTGGGTGTTAATGATCATCAGAGACATCATACCGATCCACAGCGTATTTGAAGAAATCTCAGGCGCCATAACACTCATATTAAGTAACACGTCGAAGTCGTTAAACAAAGTTAGCGGCAACAGAAATACGGCAGCAAAACCAAACGCCCAAAAGTTGATTTCTAGCGGCGACATATTTGTTTTACTCACTTTATATAACGTAAGCTGAGAACCAGAATTGAAGAGTCCACCAGCCAAGCCGAGCAATAAATCCGCTCGCCATGTGATCTCACTTCCACCGCCCGCCAACATAACCACACCAGTGAACGCCATTGCTAAAGCCGCCAATGTTGAAACACGAATGCGCCCCCTCATGAACAGCTTTTCAACCAAGGGAATAAATAATGGGCCAGTAGCAAACAAAACGACCCCCTCAACGAGCGTTAACGTTTGTAATGACGCGATAAAGCAAAGTTGTGACAAACCGATACAAAGAGCACGCAATAAAATAGGCTTTAGCGTGCCCGCTTTAGGAAAGGTAAGGTTTTTCACACGAAGTAAGATAAGCAAGATAAGCGCAGGCACCAAAAAACGTAAGAAGCTAAATAGTGTGACGGAAAGTTCGCCTGACAACTGCTTTGCTAACAGTCCAGTAACAGATAAGCTTAACGTAGACATCAACATGAAAAGGATAGATTTATTTACAGCATTCATTCAATACTCCTTAATATATGGAGCATTTTAAAAGACATCACTTATCGTAAATAGCGAGTAATATTAACCATTGATGTAAGAAAAACTTACAGTTTAACTTATCTATCACCAGCTACGGTTTTTAAATTATGCGGAAACTAGTCCCCTTAAAGTCCATCTACGCATTTGTTGCAGTAGCTGAGTCTGGCAGCATGACAGAAGCAGCACAGATATTAAGTGTGAGCCACTCAGCCGTAAGTCAGGCAATTAAATCGCTGGAGAGTCAAGTCAACAAGCCTCTATTTGATCGCATAGGCAGACAAGTTCAACTCAACGCGGACGGTAAAAAGTATTACAGGAAGGTGGCACCCGCTTTAGAGCAAATTGTCGATGCAACGGAAGCACTCATCCAAGATCAGAACTTGCAGCGTGTTACGCTCAATATGGTGAATTCATTGGCTCTTCACTGGTGGATTCCTCGAATGTCAGATTTACAAGGGTTTGCTCCTCAATTAGACGTTCGTTTATCAAACCTGTCTGGCAGATTCAATTTAGAACAAGAAGGTATCGACGCGGCCTTGGTGCATGGAAATCCCGAAGAATGGCAGGATTACTACTGCGAAAAGCTCAGTGAAGATGAACTGGTTTTGGTGTGCAGTCCTGAATTGATAGCGAAGACCAAGGACTCAAACATCACTCAACTCTTAAAGCAGTATCCCATCATTGAAGTTACTAACGAACGAAGAAAAAATGACTGGAACGTGTGGCTGGACGCGACGAGTATCCAGCGACCTAAAAATAAAAAACCAATCACTTTTAACATGTCGATACAAGCCGTCCAGGCCACAACTCGTCGTTTGGGGTTATTGGTCACTCATCGCTTGTTTGTGAAGGATGACATCAAATATGGTCAGCTAATCGAGCTGGGTGAACCCGTCATTAATCCTCATCAACAGCTTTACTTTGTATGCCCGCCACACAAGCTAAAGCTTGAATCGTTTCATCTGTTGCGATCTTGGCTACAACAATCATTCAACTATTAGAAACTTTTGTTAAGCACATTCACTGAAAAACTAGTATAAAGTTAGAAGAGCACTTTTCATCCAAGGATGGTTTATGAAGCAGTATCAAATATGGCTAAGCGCACTCTGTTTTGCAGTATCTTTGAGTACGACCGCTGAAGTAGAAAATGATAACCGCCTTTCAGAACAAGGGATCTCCACGGCAATTATTGGGGGTCAGCAGGCTACCCAAAACCAACTTCCTTTTTTTGCACGTCTTATTCTACATAAAACTGGCGCTAATCAGTTTGCCAATATTTGTGGGGGAACCATTGTAAACGACCGCTTCATTTTAACTGCGGCTCACTGCGTAGAACCAAGCGTTTTTACTGACGGCTGGACAATCAACGACCTACGAGTGTTAGTCAAAAACCCTACGATGAATGACGTGTTTGTTGAAGAATTCAAAGATGTTCGCTCTATCACGATTCATCCTGATTATGTGCCTAGCGATTTATGGATTAATGACATCGCTGTCCTTGAATTGACTAGACCTATCACCGATAACGTCCAATCCATCACTTTACCGCAAGACTTTGGAGACTACAGCAGCAAGTCAGTTTATCAGATATTCGGTTTAGGTCAGACCTCAACCAATGATGAAAGCCCCCCTAACTATTTACGCTGGGCAGAAGTAAAACCCCTTACCGACACCCAATGCGCTTCGTTGGTAACAGGGTTTAACGCTCAGGAAAGTTTATGTGCGAATGGATTTCCTGAACGAAGCTACACTGGTATCTGTCGTGGTGACTCAGGCGGTCCTCTCACCTATCAAGACAATAATGGCATGTATCAGCAAATTGGCATTGTGAGCTACGGTTCTTCAGTTTGCGAATCCGCTGCGATTCCAAGTGTGTTTACCGAGATTTTGAACTATGCAACATGGATTGAGACCCAAACCAGCTCAGGTGTAAAAACCAGTTATAACGCCCTCTTAGCAAGTTCGGAAGATTATCATAGCGAAGGGGACTCTGGCTTTGAGCCTGTCGATACCAACACATCTGGCTTTGGTAACAACGGCAGCAGTGGCGGCGGTGCTCTCGGATCAGGGTTGATCATGCTTGGAGGCTGGTTTGGTTGGCTAAGACACCGCAGAAATTATTCGCGCTCCTAGTAGCGTCAACAAGACATCATAATATCTTACGCTTAACGCGAGAGTTAATGATGTCTTCAATCATCTTTTGCTCTTTTTTCGCTTTTTCATAGTTCTGCTTAGTACGCCAACGATCAAGCACTTTTTCTAACCCTTGAACGCGTGCGTGCTTGTGTTCTAGCGTTTTCTGTACAGATGCACATTCCGCTTGCATAACGGCTTGCTCTTGCTCGTGGTGACGAAGCATTCTTTGTAGCATTTGGTCAACACGATTAAAGTTCATCAAAGCCGCGCTCGTCAGCGTCGGGCCGGTTCGGGTTGATTGTCCAGCGTGGCCTTTCAACGCCGACAACTGTTCCAATTGCATTGAAAGATGGGAGTGACGCTGACGCATGGCATCAAGTTGTTGACCCACACGGTCACGCTGTTTTTCTTCCATTTGCTGTAACTTGCCTACGGCTTTTAACTTGGATTTCATTTCAGCCTTGTCACTCCCATTTGATTAAGCACTTTGAAAAAGCTGCGCGAGCTCGGTCAAACTGGTTGGGTAATCTACAGACTCGTTGGCAGCTTGTTGTAGATATGCACGCAAATTTGGATACATAGCAACAGATTGATCTAACTCAGGATCTTGTCCTGGTTGATAACCCCCTAATGGCAGTAACTCTTTAACCTGAAGGTAGTTGGAGTACATTTGACGGAAGTTATTCGCAATCGTGCTGTGTGCGTCCTGCGTACAAGTATTCATACAACGGCTAATAGACGCGTTGATATCTATCGCGGGATAATGCCCTTGCTCAGCCAGTTGACGCGATAAAACGACATGCCCATCTAAGATGGCGCGCGCGGAATCCACGACAGGATCTTGTTGGTCGTCCCCTTCTGCCAATACGGTGTAAATTGCCGTTAAGCTACCATGTTGATTTTCACTGTTACCCGCTCGCTCTAAGAGTTGAGGTAACACGCTGAAGACTGAGGGCGGATAACCACGAGAAGCTGGAGGCTCACCGAGCGAAAGAGCGATTTCGCGCTGTGCCATGGCGTATCGGGTTAGAGAGTCCATCAGAAGTAGAACGTCTTTGCCTTGGTCTCGGAAATACTCTGAAACGCGATGACAAAGTAATGTCGCTCTTAACCTCATTAGCGGGGATTCATCAGCAGGAGCCGCGATAATGATCGCTTTCTTGCGCGCTTCTGGGGTTAAGTTTCTCTCGATGAACTCACGTACTTCTCTGCCTCGCTCACCGATAAGCCCGACCACAATTACATCGGCCTCCGTGTTTTTGGTGATCATCCCCATTAACACACTTTTACCGACGCCACTGCCAGCCATCAAACCAATACGTTGGCCTTTGCCTACCGTCAATAGTCCATTAATCGCTCGCACGCCTACGTTGAGTGGTGTATCAACTGGGCGTCGCTTCAGTGGGTTAATCGGTTTTGGTTCAAGTGAAACTCGATCTCCCCCCTTAAGCGGTGCCCCGTCATCTAACGGCTCACCTAAACCATTCAGTACGCGTCCTAACCACTGAGAGCTTAGCTGCACGGTACTGTCACCATCAAGAGGGATGACTTTTGCACCTGCAAACAGACCACCTAAACGGCGGATAGGCATGAGGTAAGCAATAGTGTGTTCAAAGCCCACAACTTGCGCTTCGATCATATCGCCTTCCGCGGTTTCTACGAGACAACGCTGCTCAAGCTTAAACCGACACCCTACGGCTTGTAACATTAAGCCGTTTACTTTTATCAACCGCCCTGTTACGCGGGCTACAGGGATTGAATCAAGCGAAGCCAAGGCTTCGCTCAAACGCTCACTTAATAGTTCATGGCTTAGGGTATTACTCATGCTCAGACTCTACCTGTGGAATACTGACTTCATCCAAAAGGTGTTGCTTTACATTGTCCATACAGGCTTCCAAACGAGAGTCGCAGCTCGCATCCGCTTCTGCGTCATCAGTCACTAACTGACAGCCACCAATAGGAAGCTCCGTATTAGGGACCAGTTTCCAAGATTGCGGCAAATCAGCATTGATGTGAGTAATGCGCTCTAAATCTTGCGGATTTAAATGCACAGTTACTGTTTCCGCTTTACCAGGCATGGCAGACAATGTCTCGTCCACCAAAGCTAGGATCTGCTGAGGCATTAAAGTGAGCTCGGCACGAATCACTTGCTGAGCTACCTTTTGTACCAGTTCACAAATCATATGGCGTTGTTGCTGTTCTTTTTCATCTTGCCAACGAGAAAGGGCGTGAAAAAGTTCATTGACAGGCTTCGCCGCCTCCAAAAAGCCTTGCTTTCCAGACTGCTCACCGGAAACAAAGCCTTTTTGGAAACCTTCTTTTTGGCCTTCCAACAGACCTTGTTGCTTGCCCTGTTCGATACCTTGGCGTAAGCCTTCCTCATGTCCTTGTTGCAAACCTTGTTGAAAACCTTCTTCAAGTTGCTGTTGGATATCTATTTGAGGTTCTTGCCAGCCTTGGTTATCTAGCCCGAATTCGTCTTCGATAGTCTTAGGTTGCGCTAAAGGCGGAAAACGGTGTAAACGATACCCGCTCGGAGGCAATCGCATAGTACTTGATTTTGTCTCTAGCATGACCTTACTCCACCGTTGGCTCTTCATAGAGAAGCAGCTGAACTTCACCAGATTCATCCAGCTCACGTACCATTTGCATGATGTCTTGACGTGCTTTTTGAACTCGACTTAACGCAACAGCGCCGCGTGCGTCCATATCATCTTCTAGCGCTTTCACCATACGTTGCGGCATTGAACGCTTAATAGCTTGCTGTAAGGTAATATCGGAACCTTTTAGCGCGACTGCCCACAACTCTAGCGGGATTTGCTGCACCAACATGTCCATGGTTTCTTCGCGTTGTCGGCCAAGAACCATAAAGTCGAACATGTTTTCTTCGATTGCATTAACAACATCTTCATCATGCAACTTCAGCATTTCCATCAATGAACCACGGTCACCTTCAAAGCGGTTAATGATATCTGCAGCTTGCTTAACACCTGATAACGGCGTGCTTTGACTTGCGGATACTTTTTCGATGCAACGCTCAACGAGTTCATGCAAATCAACAGCAACTTGATGATCGATATCTTGCAATTGAGCAATACGGAACAAGATTTCGTCATGGTAATCTTGTGGCAAGTGCTTCAATACCGCTGAAGAGCTGTCTGCTGGCAAATACGCTAGAAAAATTGCTTGCATTTGTGGGTGCTCGTTCACAATGAAACGAGCGAGAGTTTCTGCTTCCACCCACTGTAAGCGCTGCATATTGTTGCGAATTTCATCGCCATATAAGGTATTCAATAACCCTTTTGCCAAATCGTTACCCAATGCTTTACGCAATGTATTAGATAGGTATTCCTTCGAGGCTCCTCGAATACCGCTGTGCTCACGAAAATCTTCAAAGAAAGTTTGAATAACACCACGAGCAGAATCGCTCTTAATGCCATTTAACTTCGCCATTGCACGAGTCACACGCTGGGTTTCATCACGGCTAAAGTGTTGCAAAACCTTCGCTGCGGCATCCTCGCCCATGCCTAATAGCACGAGCGCGGTTTGTTCAACATAACTAAGCGTCTGCTTTGATAGAACTGTGTTCATTGATGTTTACCCATTGTTTCAGTATTTCGGCTACGCGCTCTGGCTCTTCATTAGCAATAAGCTGTAGGTGTTTCAATTGAATTTCTAATGGCGAACCTGCTGGTGGTAGCATGTCGCTGTTTACATCTAAACCTGAAGAGGCTGAGATGCCTTTTTCAGATAGGCGGCGATCAAGTACTTCTTCATGCTCGCGTTCTTCACGCGTTTGCAAGTTTTCGTAGTCAGGTTCTTCCTGAGGCTCAGCAAAATTTAGCTCAGGCACAGGTTTATCAACGCCAGTTAGGTGCATGATTAATGGACGCAGTACGAAGAAGATCATCGCCAAGCCTAACAAGCCACCAATAACGTAGCGTATTGGCTGCTGTACTGTAGGGTCTTGCCACCACGGCAGTGCAGGAGGAGCATCAATTTCGATTGGGGTGAAGTTGAAACTCATTAAACTTAAGCTGTCACCTCGTGTGGCAGAGATACCAACAGCATCCATGATCATGTTTGAGATTTGCTCTTTATCGGCTTCACTCCACGCCACACCATCTGGCGAAGCTTTGGAGTTCAACAGAACCGAGACACTAAGCTTTTCTATTTGGCCTTGTTGGTATTGAGTACGACGAACACTACTACCTACAGCATATTGACGATTCACTTCAGATCGCGCATTCGTGTTTTGGCTATCGTTCGTTTCCACTTCACCAGATCCTGTCACTGGCGGTTGGTTACTTAGAGAACCAGGAACACCCAACGCAATTTGATCAACCGAGTTGTTATGAATGGTGTGCTCATTACGCACAACCGGTGCGTTATCCAAAATTTCTTGTGTTTCTTCAACTTGGCTAAAGTCCAGATCGGCAGCGACTTGTACTCGGAAGTTACTCGGCCCCACAATCGGCGTAAGCATATCTGCTGCGCGTTGGATGATCTGTTTTTCAACACTCTTCTGGTATTCAAGATATTTCGCATTTACTTTACCAGCTTCCGCAGAAGCGACATCCGCACTAAGAAGACGGCCATACTGGTCAATGACAGAAACAAATTCTGGCTTCATTGCCGTGACACTGCCGACCACTAGGTTAATGATCGCTTCAACTTGTTCAGGCTTTAAGTCTTCACCAGGTTTGAGCTCAAGCATGACAGATGCTGAAGGATTCTCACTGTTTTGGCGGACGAATAGAGTTTGACGAGGTATTGCTAAATGAACACGCGCGTTCGCTACTGAGTTCAAAGACATGATAGTACGTACTAACTCACCTTCTAAACCATGACGATAACGCGCTGTTTCCATAAATTGGCTCGTACCAAGAGAGCTATCTTCCTTGAGCGAATCCAAACCTGTCGGCAGCTTAGCTTTAACACCTTTTGATGCAAGCAACATGCGCACCTTCGCAACCTCACCTTCTGGTACAAGAACTTGTCCATTTTGCTCTTGCATGCGGTAGCTTACGCCTTCGCTTTCTAATACCGACACAATTTCGCCGATATCAAAACGCTCTTGCTGGCTATAGAGCGGACGAAAGCTCTGCGAGGAACTCCATAGTGCAACCACAATAATCGCTGCAACAATCGCAGCTAACACCGCAGATAGCACTAAGTTTCTCTGACTGCTAGACCAGATTTGCTTCAGCTTCGTTGTCACATCGTCCATGCCGTTGGCAGTAGAAAATGTCTGTGCTGTGCCGGTAGCCATAGCTGTGTTTCCGGCGACTTGGGGGGTTAGTTCTGACATGAATTACACCGGCATCTTCATAATATCTTCAAATGAGGTCACGACTTTGTTGCGCACTTGCATCAAAGCATTAAAGGACAAGCTGGCTTTTTGGCTCGCGACCATTGCACCAACTAGGTCATCACTTTTTCCTGTTTCTACGGCCGTCATTTTTTGACTAGCCACTGATTGATGTTGATTCACTGTATCCAACACATTTGTCATCGCTTGTGAGAACGATAAAGGTGCGTTTAGTGATTGTTGATCTAAAGGATTTGCACTCACGATAAACTCTGGCGGCTGCACTTGTGCCTGCATCGCCTGCATTTTTGACAACATAAGTTGCTCTGCCGAGACCGCATGAGTAGGTTGACTTGCCATCTATTTTTTCTCCTATTAGGCAGCCGAGCCTAGTGCCGACTGTAAATCAATACCATGTTCTCGCATTGCTGCGAGCTTGTAGCGTAGCGCTCGAGTAGAGACTCCAAGCGCGTTTGCGGTTTTCGTTCGGTTTCCACCAAACTGACGTAACTTTTCCAAAATAAACTGATATTCAGCTTGCTTCTTCGCTTCTACATGACCAAAACTTGCAGTTGGCTCTGCTGTAGGAACTGACGCGACAAGCTCAATAGGCAGCATCAGGTCATGGGCTGTAATGTAATCACCATGACGCATGACCAAAGCGCGTTGAATGACATTTTCCAACTCACGAATATTGCCCGGCCAGTGATACTGACTCAGCGCACTAATCGCATCTTGGGATAGGTGACAGCGGCTGCTATCTTGATACTTTTCAATAAAGAATTGGCTAATTGGTAGAATGTCCTCTTTTCTTTCACGCAAAGGCGGCCAGTGCAGAGGCAGCACATCTAATCGATAATAAAGATCTTCACGGAACGTGCCTTTTTGAACTTCCTCACGTAAGTCTTTGTTGGTTGCCGCAATAACACGAATATCGAGCTGAACGGCTTTATGGCTACCAACACGTTCTACTTCACGCTCTTGAAGGACGCGTAACAATTTCGCTTGAACCGCAGGTGACATTTCACCAATCTCGTCAAGCAGAATCGTCCCGCCATTTGCTTCTTCAAACTTACCGCTTTGAGAATTTGTCGCTCCGGTGAACGCGCCTTTTACATGACCGAATAGCACAGCCTCTAACATTGACTCTGGAATGGCGGCGCAGTTAACCGCCACAAATGGACCATTGATACGCGGAGAGTGCTCATGCACATATCGCGCCAGCACTTCTTTACCCGTTCCCGATTCACCTGTAATAAGCACACTCGCGTTAGTACATGCTGCACGATGCGCCAATTGCAGAACTTGTTTGCTTCTCCAAGACTCCGCAACAATGTTGGCCATTGGCTTACCTAACGCTTCAACACGTTTAAGCAGATTAACCAACTGATTAGATTCAAATGGGCGTAATAGATAATCAGTAGCGCCCGCTTTCATCGTCTCAGCAGCCAAGATGCCTTGTTCTTGATCGACAATCGCAATAACAACACCCGAATTTCGCTGCTTTTGGTGACACGCGACAAACTCACGAACACACATATCCGGCAGCGTAGAGCTCACTAAAGTGATTTCTGCTCGCTCTTCAAGCAAAGCGCCTCGACCAGTACGAGTGTGTTTCGCGGTGTAACCTGCATTTTGCAACACATCCAATACTGGTTGAGCAAGAGCTTCATTTGGCTCAACCAACAAAATTTTCGTTTTCGTCATCATTGAACCTTAACTTTCGTTTGTTGATTTTGTGATTGTAGAGCTGGGTGGTGTTTCGTAGCCGTATACTCGTTGTCCCTCACTAAACGCAGGGTGACACGTCGGTTTTTTGCTTGGCCATTAACCGAGTTATTGCTGGCAATTGGGTAACGTGAACCATGAGCTCGTGTTTCGATCATCGACTCGTCGACCCCAAGCTCAATCAAAGCATTGGTGACTTGCTCTGCTCGAGTACGTGACACAGAAAGGTTCGTTAAACTTGAACCAACGTTATCGGTGTGACCGTCGATGAGGATTTTGGTCACTCGATCATCCACAGATACATAGCTATACAGCGCTTCTAGTGTTGCTTTCTGTCCACGACTTAACGTCTTCTGACCAAACTCAAATGAGAGCGCCATATCCCTTGCCTCTGAAAAAGACAATTTAGGCAATCGCGCGCGACACGCATTAAATGATTTCAATGCGTTTTGAATTTGAAGAGTAGGAATCACAATCTCTGAAACAGAGGAAGCATTACTTCCTTTAAGTGACAGCGTCACCCAACTACCCGAAGCAATTGAATCCATGAATTCTTCAGCGCCTTTATTAAAGATGAAACGCTGAGACGGCTTAGTAAATTCAAGGGAGTCAAACTCTTTTCTATAAAGCTCATCACTCCAAGGAGCATTTTGAGTTTTTAAAGCAATCGTTTTCCATTTATTGTTTTCATATTCTATGTCGGAAATAAAATAGAATTTATTATTAGGTTCCGCTAGGAAATAAAACTTCCCATAGTCATCATTTGATTGCAACAAGTTGCATTTGAATTTATTTCCCTCATATGTCCATTTAGAGAGGTCCATAGGGATTGTTAAGACTTCTTCTGAATATGACACTTTTGAAAGAATAAAACTGATAACAATAATTGTGTTACAAATTATCAAACGGACATAATTCATGTATATCTTACATTCCCATGACTTAAACCGTTTAATTAAATATGCCACCAAGCCGAGAGAACTGGCATAGCTAATCATTTTAATTACCTATTCTGAATATTAAAATTGGTTACAAAACGCTCAAGAGAGCACGCTTAGCCTCCAGTGGAAGCTTTAAGCATAAAAAACAGTATCTTATAATTTATTTATTTGAAGTTGTTGTTACGCCATAAAGGCAATTTAAAAAATCTATAACAACTAAACCGCTCAACATTGTTATTTTATTTATTAAGCGATTTATAAAGAAAACTAACTCTTTTTAAATTTCATTAAAAGATTATGACTATATGAACAAAGCAACATGTGAACTAAAGTCACAATCTTAGAGTTTGGAGCTAAAAGATCATTAAAATTTCTGTGTAGACTACACGCCATTAAGTTAAAACACTTTCGATTGTTAACGCACGGTAAAATATAAATGGAAAATAGAGTTAGCGAGCCTATTTCTGATAGTCAACTACTTGATGTAGAATTATTAGGCAAACCTATTCATATCATTCGTGAGAAGCTCGATAATTTAATTTCAGAATCTTGCTCAAACCTTACGACTGAATTACAAAATTGGCTCAGCACAGGAAAAGTGGAAGCTAGCTTAACCTCAGTAGACTTGCACCGCTTTACATCGGTTGAGATGGACAAAGAGCAAACGTCGACCTATCAACATCAGGAAGGCGGCATGGTATTCATCCATGGTAACCCTCACACGCTCATAAAGTTGGCTGATAGATTTTATGGTGCAAGTGCAGAGCGCTCAGCCGCTACTCTGACGGCCAGTGACTTACGTTTACAAGAGCGCATCAGTCGAATCATCATCGGTTGGCTTGCTCCTGGTGAAATGTGGGACACGGGTGAGTATGAGACCCCTAGAGGTATTGGCATTAACGTTCAATTAAACATTGCGTTTGACGATCATCAAGGCTCAATTCATCTCAAGCTAGATGGTCATCTTATTCAAACGCTAATCGAGCAGCTTGAACTGCAGCCTGATACCGATTTGTTTCAACCTTTCTGTCGTTCTTTAGAGACGACCCCCGTTCGACTGAACGTTGTTCTAAGTAAAAAGAAGATGCCTTTAAGTGATGTGGTTGGCTTACAACCCAACGATATTTTACCTATTGAGCTTCTTAACACGGTTCCAGTAAGCATTGGCAACCAATCTCTATTTACAGGTCGTATTGCCGAGCAAGACGGCCAACTTGTTTTGATCTTTAACCCTGATAAGGAACCGCAGCGATGAGCGAAGCGCTAGAAACTAATGCATTCGACGCAGAAGAACTGAACTTTGATGATTTTCAATTAGAAGACTTTGAAGCCGAAGATACGCTCCAACAAGAACCAGCCACTGCGGAACGTGACCTTAGCTTTTTCAAAAGCATTCCTGTCACAGTCACGCTGGAAGTTGCGAGTAAGGAGATCCCACTTGGGGACTTAATGAAAGCGGGTGAAGGCACGGTTATCGAGTTGGAAAAGCTCAATGGCGAGCCTTTAGACGTGAAAGTAAACGGTTCTCTTATGGGCCACGCTGAAGTTGTCGTTGTCAATGATAAGTATGGACTTCGTCTGATCGATGTACATGACTCTGCATTGAGTGGCGTTGGTCAATAATCTTAGGTAGGCATCACAATGAAAAATCTGAGCGCTTGGCACCGTTGGTTACCTCTTTTGGTATTGGTGTCACTTTTGTTTGCTTTCCCAACAATGGCGGCTGACAACGGCTTAACTATCTTGTCCGTTTCTGATGGCGACACACAACAAGAATACAGCGTTAAACTGCAAATTCTGTTGTTGATGACGGCGCTCAGTTTTCTTCCAGCATTTATTTTGATGGCGACGAGCTTTACTCGAATTGTCGTTGTCCTTGCGATTTTGCGCCAAGCTCTTGGTCTTCAACAAAGCCCACCTAATAGAGTGTTGGTCGGGATCGCTCTCGCATTGACGTTGCTGATTATGCGCCCTGTCTGGAGCGATATTTATGAAAATGCGTTTCAGCCATACGACAACGGCGAAATCACGCTAATACAGGCTTTTTCTGTTGCAGAGAAACCAGTGAGAGAGTTCATGCTGGCACAGACGCACCAAAGCTCTCTTGAACAAATGTTACGTATTGCCAATGAGCCTCTCGACCAAAACGTTGAGGATATTTCATTTGCCGTCGTCTTGCCTGCATTTGTCATTAGTGAACTAAAAACCGCCTTCCAAATTGGTTTTATGCTTTTCATCCCGTTTTTGGTCATCGACTTGGTTGTCGCCAGTGTCCTGATGGCAATGGGTATGATGATGCTATCACCTTTAATTGTCTCACTTCCCTTTAAGTTGGTGGTATTTGTACTCGTGGATGGTTGGGCAATGACAGTTGGCACCTTATCTGCCAGCTTCGGTTAACTAGGAGCAGTTATGACCCCAGAACTAACCGTAACGTTATTTTCCGATGCAGTATGGCTGATCATTTTGATGGTTGCCGTATTGGTTGTTCCAGGCTTAATTGTCGGTTTGTGTATCGCCGTATTTCAGGCTGCCACACAAATCAACGAGCAAACACTCAGCTTTTTGCCACGTTTGCTCGTTACCTTATTAATGGTGATTTTTGCAGGTCACTGGATGCTCCGTAAGATCATGGAACTGTTTGATTTCTTGTTCCACAACATACCAGGGATGATTGGCTAATGGCCATCACATTTGCAGAGCTCTCGGCGATACTCGGTCAACTCTGGTGGCCGTTTTTTCGTGTGGGAGCCGTATTTATTTCAATGCCTTTCTTTGGTGATGCAATTATTCCTGTTTGGGTTCGTACTTTACTGGCCCTCTCGATCGTTGTCATTACTGGACCGTTAATGCCACCAATGCCACAAGTCGAATTATTCTCTATGACTTCCCTGTTCCTTGCTTTTGAGCAAGCTATTTGGGGGGTAATGTTTGGGTTAATTTTGCACATGCTCTTTAACGTTTTCACCATGCTTGGTCAGGTGATTTCTCTGCAAATGGGCTTAGGTATGGCGATGATGAATGATCCTATTAACGGGCTTTCTGTCGCCATTTTGGGACGCATATTTCTGATTTTCTCAACCTTGTTGTTTCTTGCGCTAGAAGGACACTTACTCGTCATAGATATCGTGATTCAAAGCTTTGTTGTTTGGCCAGTCGGATCTGGTATCACATCGCTTTCTCTGCAAGGTGTTGTCAATATTTTCGGTTGGATGTTTGCCTCTTCACTAGCTTTGGCTTTACCCGCTATTGTTTCCATGCTTCTAGCCAACATCAGTTTTGGTGTAATGAACCGAGCCGCACCATCACTTAATGTCTATGCGTTAGGTTTTCCTATGACGATGCTGCTGGGTCTATTCAGCGTATTAATCTCAGTTTCTGGTGTTCCTGGTCGCTACACGGCGCTCGTTCACGACACCATTAGACACTTGAGTAACTTTATGTTGGGGGGAGCATGAGCGATCAATCTTCTCAAGACAAAACTGAAAAAGCCTCACCGCAGAAGGTAAAGAAAGCCCGTCAGGAAGGACAAATTCCTCGCGCGAAAGAGTTTACTACTGCGGTTATATTTCTAGCGGTGGCGCTCTACTTTTACTCTCAGCTTAATAGTATTTGGGAAAGCATGTCGGGGATCTTTCGCTACAACATGATGCTGACGCGAGCCGACCTAGAAAATCCTAAACAACTTGTCGAGCAATTGGGACAAAGTTTAGCGGTCATCATCGACATGCTATTACCATTGTTTACCGTCATTATTATCGTGACCTGTGGTAGTAGCCTTGTGCTAGGCGGCTGGATGTTCCGTCCAGCGAACGTGATGCCAAAGCTGAGCAAAATTAATCCTTTGAGCGGGATAAAGCGCATTTTTTCGACACGTTCGGTGGTTGAGCTCTTAAAGTCGACGTTCAAAGTAGCCGTCATCTTCGGCATCTTATATGGCTACTTAGACAACCACTTACAGCCATTACTTGGCATGCAAAATCTCCCGCTCAGCCAAGGTTTTTCTCTAGTAATGTCAATTCTGTTTGAAGGCTTACTCTTAATGGGCTTTGCATTGTTGTTATTTGGGGTTATCGACATTCCTTATCAGCGTTGGGAACACCTAAAAGAACTCCGCATGACGAAACAAGAGTTGAAAGAGGAATTTAAAAATAATGAAGGTCGTCCGGAAGTAAAGCAACGTATTCGTCAAATACAGCAACAGTTTGCGCGCCGTAAGATCGATAAAATGGTGCCGACGGCTGACGTGATCATCACAAACCCAACGCACTACGCAGTCGCACTGAAATACGAGCCTTCGCTTTCTGACGCGCCCTTTGTCGTCGCAAAAGGCGTAGACGAAACTGCTATGCACATTCAACGTATCGCCCGAGAAAACAAAGTGGAAATCATTAACTCCCCGCCACTTACCCGTTCGATTTATCACACGACGGCGATTGAACAAGCAATCCCAAGCCAACTGTACATCGCAGTGGCACATATTCTTACTTACGTTTTGCAATTGAAAGCCTTTCGTAAAGGTGAGGGAAAAGAGCCAATTCCTTTACCTCATTTTTCGATTCCAAAACATTTGCAGCACTGATTAACCCGCGTTTATCCAAGGACACGAAAGTATGCTTAACCGGTTAAAACAACTTCAAACATCAACCAAAGGCTACGTTGGCATTCCAATCGTCTTGCTAATGATATTAGCAATGGTGATTCTTCCTTTGCCTCCTCTGCTACTGGATGCGCTGTTTACCTTTAATATCGTCTTAGCAATCCTAGTATTGCTGGTCAGCACAACCGCAAAGCGACCATTAGATTTCTCTGTTTTTCCAACTATTTTGCTGGTCGCAACATTATTACGTCTCACATTGAACGTGGCTTCTACGCGAATTGTACTCCTAGAAGGACATAATGGTGGTGACGCAGCGGGTAAGGTCATTCAAGCATTCGGTGAAGTCGTCATTGGCGGTAACTACGTCGTTGGTATGGTGGTGTTTGTCATCTTGATGATCATCAACTTCGTCGTAATCACCAAAGGTGGTGAACGTATTTCTGAGGTTTCAGCCCGCTTTACGTTGGATGCTTTACCAGGCAAACAAATGGCAATTGATGCCGACTTAAACGCTGGCCTTATCGATCAGGAAACGGCTCGCTTACGCCGTAAAGAAGTCGCCAACGAAGCCGATTTTCATGGTTCGATGGATGGTGCATCAAAGTTTGTGCGTGGCGATGCCATCGCAGGTTTGTTGATTCTGTTTATCAATATCATTGGTGGTATTAGTATTGGTGTCTTCGAGCATGGACTCGCTGCGTCTGACGCCTTTAAAACTTATGCCCTACTCACAATCGGTGATGGTCTAGTTGCTCAAATTCCTTCACTACTATTGGCAACGGCTGCCGCGATTATCGTTACGCGAATTAATGATAGCGATAATAGCATGTCGGAAACCATGCAAAAGCAATTACTGGCAACTCCTGCAACGCTATTTACTGTCGCAGGTATTATGGCGGTAATCGGTATGGTACCGGGTATGCCACACCTAGCCTTTTTTGCGTTTGCTGGCGCATTAGCGTTCGCAGGGTGGCGTCAAACCAAGAAGCCAGTGCAAGACTCCCAGATTGAAGAGGTCGAAGCACTTTCACAAGCGATGCAAGACGATGATACACCGCTGACATGGGATGATATTCCTCACGTCCAAACATTATCACTTGCGCTTGGTTACCGACTCGTCCATCTAGTCAACAAAGAGCAAGGGGCTCCTTTATCACAACGTATCCGCGGTGTGCGTCGAAACCTTTCTGAACAAGTTGGCTTTTTATTACCTGAAGTTCGTATTCGTGACAACCTAAGCCTCAAGCCAAACCAATACACAATTTCTCTAAATGGCGAAGTCATTGAGCAAGGTTTTATTGAACCAGAGCGTTTAATGGCGATAGCGGTTGGCGAAACTTACGGTGAGGTAGATGGCATTTTGGGTAGCGATCCTGCTTATCAGTTGCCAGCTGTGTGGATTGAGCATCAAGATAAAGCAAAAGCACTTAATATGGGTTACCAAGTTGTCGATGATGGCACTGTTATTGCCACTCATATTAGTAAAATCATGAAGACAAACCTTGCAGAATTGTTTACGCACGACGATGTGGAAGCAATAACCCAGCGTTTGACACAACAAGCCCCAAAACTAGCAGAAGCATTAGCAGCAGCACTTAATCCAGCGCAGCAGCTGAAAGTATATCGTCAGCTTTTATTAGACCAAGTGCCACTAAAAGATATTCGCACGATTGCCAACACAATGTTGGAATCCGCGGAAAATACAAAGGACCCGATCCTACTTGCATCTGATGTGCGCTGTGCACTAAAGCGTACGCTTGTTAACTTAATTGCAGGACAAAAGAACGAGTTAAATGTCTACGCACTGTCTGATGAGCTAGAACAAATGCTACTAACTTCACTGCAACAAGCACAATCTTCTGGTACGGTAACACTAGATAGCTTCCCAATTGAGCCAAACATTCTTGGTCAGTTCCAACAAAACTTGCCATTGATCAGACAACAGCTTAAGCAACAGGGGCTACCTCCGATCCTTCTCGTTATGCCACAGCTGCGCCCTCTTCTAGCGCGTTACGCTCGTACATTTACACAAGGGCTGGCAGTATTGTCTTACAACGAAATCCCAGAAAACAAACAAATCAATGTGGTAGGAAACCTTGGTTAATCTTATTTCAACACATGCGATGTACGAACATTTGGTTGGTCTCGCAGTACAACATATCGTCACGGATGACGATCAATTAGTCTTTGATGCTTTAAAACACAATGATGTCCAACACGCATGCCAAGCAATTAGGGAAGCTCAATCAGGGGAAGTAGAATTCCAACACCTGACGTTGAGATTTGGTATGCGTGGAGAACAAAGTGTCTATCAATTCAAACTCTCTGAACAAATGCAGTACTGCCTGGATTTGTTCAGTCTTTACCTTGCACTAAGACAAACACAATTTCAGTTAGAAGCCTTTCACCACGACTTGATTAGTAATGTTGTCGTGCCGATTCGCGTTGATGCATTACTGTGGGAGCCTGGGGTTTATTTTCTCGAACAGACGATTCAATTCCACTCTTCTGCTTTTCAACATGTGATTCCTTCTCTTCAAGCTGATGAAACGTTATGTGATCGTGATAAAGTCGCCACACTCACCAAAAAGTTAAAAGAGAATGCATATTCACTTTGGTTTGAAGTCGCGACATCGCAAGTGAACTTCGAGCGCGTCGCAGACTTTAGTCCCGATATGATCAAATTGTCAGTCACACTAGAAGATAAAGAAGAAAGACACGCTTTCCTACCTATTGCTAAGTTCTTAAGAAAGCATAAATATACTTGGGTTGCCGGACGTGTAGCGAGTCAAACGGAACTTAACCGTTATCGTTTATTGGGTGCCAGTTATTATTTTGGTTATTTCAGCGATATCCCAACCTCTCTCTCCTTTCAGTCTTTTGATGAGGAATAGTTGAAACTCAACCATTTATATTTAAAACAGCACGATTTATTCGTGCTGTTTTTTTATTTATAACGGATAACCACAAGATCATTGGGCAATAGTTTCTTTAACTTAACTAAAAAATTTAGGCTTATATGATGATTTCCCCGGTTTTCATGGAATACAAATCACTAAAAATCATCAATTTTTATCTTTTTTAGAAATTTTTTAATTTTCAAATTAATCATTAAAGCCGACCGACCGCCTCTAGTTAGTGACAAGGGAATATCCCGAGGCCTGAAAGATATAGTGACTAACTAAGGAGACTAAGATGGCTTTATCAATGCACACTAACTACGCTTCGCTTGTAACTCAAAACACAATGAACACAACAAGCGGACTTCTAAACACAGCAATGGAACGTCTAAGCACAGGCTACCGTGTGAACTCAGCTGCTGATGACGCTGCTGGTCTTCAAATTGCTAACCGTCTAGAAGCGCAAACACGCGGCATGTCAGTAGCAATGCGTAACGCACAAGACGGCATCTCTATGATGCAAACTGCTGAAGGTGCGATGGATGAAATGACAAACATCGTTTACCGTATGAACGACCTTGCTACACAATCGTTGAACGGTTCAAACAGTGCAACAGACCGTGCGTCTCTTAACAAAGAGTTCACACAGCTTACTGCAGAACTAAACAACATCGTAGACAACACTAAGTTCGGTGGTCAAAACCTTCTTAAAGGCGGCGGCTTCGGTGCAGGTGACGTAACATTCCAAATCGGTGCATCTTCTGCTGAAACATTGACTGTAAGCGCAAGCGCAGGTATCGGTGAAATCACTACTATCCTTGCTGATGCAGCAATTACAGATGGTATCGATGACGCGACTAAAGCAAAAGCAGCACTAGACAAAATCAGCGGCGCTGACGGTCTAGTAGAAAAAATTGGTAGCTCTCGTGCAGACTTCGGTGCGAACATCAACCGTCTTGAGCACACTATGGCTAACCTTGGTAACATGGTAGAAAACGTTACAGCATCTAAAGGTCGTATCATGGATACAGACTTTGCAGTAGAGTCTTCAAACATGACTAAGAACCAAATGTTGATGCAAGCAGGTACAACTGTTCTGTCTCAAACTAACCAGCTTCCAAGCATGGCAATGTCACTACTACGCTAATTACTTAGTTAATAGTGCGCTTAATTTAAATCGTCTTAATTATAAAGCCTTCCTATGGAAGGCTTTATTTTTATCTACGAATATAAATAGAGCTCGTATTATCTTTGTGAGGTTCAGGCACTCTGAATCCGAACTTCAACATAATATTGAATAAAACCTTATTAAACAGTTCTAATTCTATCGTCTCTAATTTACTTCCTATTTTACTATCTCTAAGTTCAGGAAAATTGAACTTAGCTTCCTTTAAGATACTAGCTATCTCATCAGAATTGATGCTCTGTTTACTTAATAGTTTTTTGTTAATGAACTCTTCATATGCACGAGCACATTTCATCAATCGTAACGCAAATTCATTCATAACTGACATTCTTTGAAACGTAAAAAATTTAATTTTTAGTGAGAACACTTGCACATCGCACTATCAAAAATAATATCAGAACGCAATTAATGCACTCTGTAAGAATTATCTGAATCAAGCTGAAGTAAAGGCTGAATATAACGTCTAATTAAAACATCTCTCCTAATTAGAACCGTCAATACAATTAAATATTTTCTTTGTTTAGGTCGCCTTTTCTTATAAGGAAATTACTTTTTCCATGGAGGAAGGCGGAACAAACAAGGTGGAAACACCACTTCCTCCCAAGAAAATAAAATAGATCTAAACCTTTGTTTTAATTGAATTTAATATACGGCACGCATCTTGCCACTGATAATTAAACTAAGGCGTAGCATTCAAACTATTCAAGCCAATAAGAGATGAGAGGAGCACACCTCATGAGTTCTTTAGACCCAGTAAAAATGGCAACCCAATTCGCACAATTGGACACAAACCCATTCAAAAACCGTTACCAAGCGCAAGCTAATGTGTACCAGTCACAACTGTCAGCTTTTAATAAAGTTGAAAGCGCACTACGTGATTTTCGTACTGCAATGAAAGAGATGAATAACAGCACAAACAGCATCATCAAAAACAGTGCGACACTCTCTCAAGAAGGTAACTTTACTGCAAACGCGGATGCTAAAGCGCTAACGGGTAACTATCAGATTTTTGTAGAAAAAGTGGCAACGGCGCATCAAGTATCTACAGGAATGCCTGCAGACCTTGAGGCGACGACAGAAGTACCAACAACTGGATCTTTAGAATTCACCATCAACGGTGAAACAATGACTCTAGACTTGTCCTCCGTTGATGTTAATGGTGACGGCACTGCAACGATCAGTGATTTAGCCAGTGCGATTAACAATCACACGGATAACCCTGGCGTTAACGCCACTCTAGTTCGCTCGAATGGTCAAACACACTTTATGCTATCGAGTACTGAGACTGGTGTCGAAAATAAGATCAACGTATCTGCATCGGGTACTGGCCAAGCGTGGTTTGAAGACGCCTTCACCAACCTCAAGCAAATCAACGCTCCGCAAGATGCGGTTATGTGGCTAGGTGCAAAAGACTCAGGCCTGAAACTAACCAACGCAAGTAATACTTTTGAAGGTGTCATCGACGGTGTTGACATTACCGTATCTAAACCGCAAGCCGCGGGAGATTCGCCAATCGGTTTAAAAATTGGAGCTGATAGCGAAGGCACTAAAGAGCAACTAGATAAGTTTGTGGAAACCTACAATGCCCTTGTTTCGACTATCGATCAGTACACCCAAATTGGCGGTGAAGATCAGAAACGCGGCGTGCTCGCTAGCGACTCGACATTGCGTTCTATTGAGAGTCAGTTAACGGGGTTAATCCGAGGTGAACACAATGGTATGCGCCTAAGCGAAATCGGCGTGAGCCTAGACCGCAACGGTAAAATGAAAGTTGATCAAGAAAAGTTCAAAGAAGCTCAACAAACAAATAGCGCAGGCTTAGAGGCGTTGTTTAATGGGGATGACGCTTTGCTAGATTCTCTTGACGCGATGGTAGAGCCTTTCTTGAAGTTCTCATCAGGTACCTTCAGCACGCGTAAAGACGCAATACAGTCAAGCTTAGACCGAATCAAAGATAAACAAACCAATTTAGAGCGTAAGTACGAAATGTCGTACAACCGCTATCTCAAACAATTCACTCAAATGAATTCAATTATGACCCAAATGAACCAAACCATGTCCATGTTTAATGCTCAAAAATAAGACATTTGGTTCCAAATTTAGGAGAAATATTCATGCTTATGGATTCTGGTTACGATTCGTACCAACAAGTCGATCTCGACGCTCAAGCGGCAGCAGCAAATCCACACCAATTAGTCATCATGTTAATCGATGGCCTACTCGATGAAGTTGAACGTATTCGCGGCCACCTAGCCGCAAATCGTTTGGCTGAGAAAGGGAATGGAATCAACAAATGCATGAACATCTTGATTGGACTAACAAGTGCTTTAGATGATGAAAACGGCGGTGAAATTGCGGAAAACCTACGCCAGCTGTATGACTTCTGCCAAGTCGAACTTTATTACGCTAGCGTGCAAAACGATGCAAATCGCTTGGTTAACGTTGAGCGTGTAATGGGTAACATTCGTGAAGGTTGGATGAATTTTGGACAACAAGCATAAAGTATCGCCAGAGCGATTCCGTCATTTATCTCAGCTCATCCAGTTCGCCGCAAAAACGGCCGATTGGCATGCGCTCAAGCGGTACGACTTGCAGTTGCGAGAGCTTTTGATCAGTCACAAGCCTTTTTTGAAAGATCCTAAGCTTGCACCTGAAATCCAGCGAGCGAAAACAGTGCACGCTAATGCCTTCGCAGTATTAGAGAAGTCGACCAACGAGTTGAAAAAAGAGATGAACATGGTCAATGACCATCAAGAACGCGCTATGGCCTATCAATTAGCAATGACCATGGAGCTAACTCAATGATCATACCTTCTTCAACTCAGCACTCGGGTAATTCGCCAGCTAACAATGAGGGTCACATCAAGCAAGCGAACTCGGTACACGGCTTTTCTCATGGTTTTAGATCAGGGAACAAGCAGAATGGTGAGCAAGACTTTAACTCTGCGTCAGCAGTACCGAGTTTTCACCTTACGGCCTCTACTTTGAACAGCGCAAACAAAGTACAAAGTCATGGTTTTGATACTGATGACCGCTCAGCTTCAGATCCGGATGCCAACTTGACCAGTACACTAGGGTTAACAGAATCGACTGATCTTGCAGCGCAAGCTCAAGCTTTAACCCAGGGTATGATTACCATGGCAGAGAAGCAGGCTGAGAAACTAGGAAAAGCGTCATCTTTAATGACTGCGAGCGAAGTTAAGTCTGTTACTCAAGATTCGTCTAACGCTATGTTAAACACATCATCAAAACAAGATGTGAAGCAAAGTCTGCCGACTTCATCGAGTTCGCGTTTGCCTATCTCCGGTGCTGAGTTTCAAACTCTTTTGAATCAACCTGTTCAAGGGCAACCAACCGCCTCTCTACTTCAAGCACAAGCTCCTACAACACAACCTGCACATTCACCGGTTGCGACGAGTCATGTTCAAGCTCAAGGCTCTGAGTGGGCAGCGGTGCGTGTTGATACCACTGCAGGAAAGTGGGGGGAGCAAATGATGCAAGTATTACATGATCGCGTGACGCTCCAAGCTCAACAAAATGTACAAGAAGCAAAAATCCGCCTAGACCCACCAGACTTAGGGAAATTGGATTTACTTGTACGTGTTGAAGGTGACCGATTGAGTGTCCACATCAACGCCAATGCCGCAGCAACACGAGAAGCTTTAATGCAAGTTTCGGAACGATTGCGTACTGAGTTACAAGAGCAAAACTTCGTTCATGTCGATGTCAATGTTGGCTCTGATCAAAACCAAGGTCGAAATGACCCACATGCAAACGAAGAAGACGCCAATATTTTCGCCGCACGAGAATCTGGTGCATTCCAAACCACGACAACAACTAACTATTCAGAACACTGGCTAAGCACTCAAGCTTAGTGAATCTTCGAGGAAAAAGGTTATGACCAAACAACAAATGATCGCCCTGTTTATCGCCATGATCATCACCAGTGCCCTCGTTTCGGCCGTCACAATTATGGGCGGAATCTGGTACTTAAACAAACACGCTCAAGAGTCACCTGACTCTGGTTCACTGATCGAAGACTCTCCACTGTCTTTTTTGGTCACAGAACAACCGACAAGTAAAGGTCCTAGCTTCCATCCTTTGGACAAAGTCGTTTTGACCGTTAAAGGCAAGAAACAGACTCACTTTGTGATGCTAGAACTGGCAATTGAGACACGCCGTCCAGAGCGTATCAAAGAGATCGATGAATACATGCCTATGGTACAAAACTCTCTATTAAAACTGTTTAGCGACAAAACGTTTGATCAGTTACAGCAAGCGGGTGCCATCGATATTCTGCAAGACGAAGTGAAGCAAACGCTTCTACTCGCTTTTGCTAAAACAGACATCGTCCGAGAAATCGACGATGTTTTGTTGACTAAATATGTTGTGCAATAACGGAGCACAACCATGTTAGACATGAATGTACAAGACACTTACACCACAGAAGAGGAAGTGACAACACCGTCACGACCAATTGATGAAAACGCATTGCTACAACGTCATCAGGTCATGGTAAAACGCGTAGTTAACCAGCTGCGCGTTCATGCCACTTCTCACTGTAGTATTGAAGATATGCAGCAGATAGGCCTTATCGCTCTAGTCGAGGCTGGACGCCGATATGGCGATGTTGACGATCCTCACTTTCCTGCTTTCGCCGTTTGTCGAGTTCGGGGAGCTATTTTAGACGAATTACGCCGACTAGATTGGCGTTCACGTAAGACT
Source organism: Vibrio sp. Vb0304 (assembly GCF_033338995.1). NCBI lineage: Bacteria > Pseudomonadati > Pseudomonadota > Gammaproteobacteria > Vibrionales > Vibrionaceae > Vibrio > Vibrio sp. Vb0304. The sequence continues at coordinate 248,057 of NZ_JAWOTT010000001.1, read as the reverse complement.
CGTCAACAAGCCCACGAGCTCAACGACGTGACTCGAGATCTCACTCGAACGTTAGGTCGAATGCCAACGGATGCCGAAATCATCCAGGCTTTAGGGACGAATGAGCAAGATTATTACAACCGCCAAAATGCCGCTCTCGCAGGCGAGATGCAAAGCCTTGACCAACTGATGGAGAGCAGCGGTGATAGCTACATTGGCGGGCAATACGATGGCATGGAACATGAACATATTCGTCGTAGTTTAGACAGTGCTTTGGGTAAGTTACCTAAGCGCGATCAACTGCTCCTGACTCTGTTCTATCAACATGAACTCAACTTACACGAAATAGCTCTGGTATTGGATCTGACACCACCTCGTATATGTCAGCTTCACAAACAAGCGCTGAAACAACTCAACCAATTAATGTCCTCTTAGGAGTCACAAGATGCAAAAGTTTTTTGGAGTGCTCACTATCCTGGTGTGCGTCTTCGGTGGATATATGTGGGCCGGTGGTAGCTTAGGTGCTATCTGGCAGCCAGCCGAATTCCTTATCATTATTGGCGCCGCTGCTGGTTCTCTGATCATCGGTAATCCGCCTCATGTACTGAAAGAAATGCGTCGCCAAGTGCCAGCGACCATTAAAGGTCCAACAGAAGAGCATGAGTACTACATGGAATTAATGGCACTACTCAACAACTTGCTAGAGACAGCGAGAAACCGCGGATACAAGTTTCTGGATTCTCATATTGAGGCTCCGGAGCAAAGCTCTATGTTCCTCGCTTACCCGACGATCGCAGAAGATCATCGCCTAATTTCTTTCATTACTGACAATTTACGTTTAATGGCAATGGGACAGATGTCGCCTCATGAATTAGAGGGACTGCTAGAGCAAGAAATCGAAGCAATACAGAACGAAATGCTTTTACCTTCACGCTCACTACAGCGTACAGCAGAAGCACTACCTGGCTTCGGTATTCTTGCAGCAGTTGGTGGCATCATTATCACCATGCAAGCTATTGATGGCTCAATCGCTATGATTGGTTATCACGTTGCGGCAGCTCTCGTTGGTACATTCATTGGTATTTTCGGTTGTTACTGTGGCTTAGATCCACTAAGTAACGCCATGGCTCAGCGAGTAAAACGTAATATGACTGCTTTTGAGTGCGTTCGTGCAACCTTGGTTGCCTACGTAGCGAAAAAGCCGACATTGCTCGCCATTGACGCTGGTCGTAAACATATTCAGCTAGACATCAAACCAACATTCAACCAAATGGAGAAGTGGTTAGCTGAACAGGAGGGATAATGCAAAAACAAGAGCATGTAGTGTTCAAACGTGCCAAAGTATACAGCCATGATGAGTCGTCTCATGGCGGCGCGTGGAAAGTCGCGTTTGCTGACTTCATGATCGCCCTAATGGCGCTGTTTCTTGTACTTTGGGTTATGCAGGTGGTAGACAAAGAAGAGCGTAAAGCGATTGTTGCCCACTTGCATAGTTCAAGCGTATTCGACAAGAGTTACGGCAACCCATTTGATACGTCACAAAGTATTTCTCCTATCGACTTGGCACAGGACTCTTCTGTGCCAAGTAAACACAACTCCAACCATGTAGTAAGCTCTTACTTTAAAGGTGATGGGGATGGACCAGAAATTGATTCTTTGATTCCTGGTAACTTCGATACTCAAGAGCAACTTGCCGCACTAGCGAAAGTAATTGAGCAAATGACTGCCCAAATTAATGCGCAGGGAAATGTAAACGTCACGGTGACACCACAAGGTTTGCGTATCGTCCTTCAAGATGATTACAAACAGCATATGTTCAGCCGTGGTGGTGCAGAACTTACTCCTTTTTTTGAAGATTTACTGCTCGCACTAGCACCTGTATTTCATCGTGTTAACAACCCTCTGATCATCAGCGGACACACAGATGCAATTCCATTTAAAAAGCATTTTGGTCGTCAATCTAACTGGGCGTTATCAGCCTCTCGAGCAGACGTAGCAAGAAATACGTTAGTTGAAGGCGGTATGCCGGATGATAGAGTAATGCAGGTAACGGGTATGTCAGATAGAGCGCTGCTTAATCCTGATGAGCCAGATTCTAGCGAAAACCGTCGTATTGAGCTGTTTGTTTTAACGACTCCTGCCGCTAAAGTGCTTGAGACCCTTTTTGGCAACCACCAAGAAAGCGAACTGCAAAAAGCGAAAGATAAGGCTGAATTCAACCAACCAGTCATTCGTCAAGAAGTCATCAATTACTCCGGCGATACCGCCACCAGCGAAGTAAAAATTCAAGAATTATAATCTTAAAAGGTCACCACTCTGATGGTGACCTCTCTAACCAAAGCCTCTGTTACTGTGACTTTTTAGTTGAGTTCTATATGCACATAACATCATCCGAAAAAAGAAAAAGCGACTTACTAAAGAAAGCCTTTTTATGGCTCATTGTCTTCGATTACCTTTTATTGGCGTTTTTCTTAACTCAGCTATCAAGTATGACACTAAACAGCGGAACCATGATCAGCTTGTTACTTGTTGTTTATAACGTCTTACTTGTTTCGCTATGTTTTCAACGAACCAACAAGCAGGACTCTTACATTATCTACCCTGTTTTGTCCGCAACGTTATTAGCATTTGTCTGCTTTCTTTACTTCTTTTTTTTAATTTAGCTCCCCGACTCGACCATTGATTTTATTTTTACTGCTTTTTCGAAGTGGTCGAGCTGATGAGTCTGAACCCACCACGTAGCCGCTTCCATCAACAGCTCTGGGTCGTCATTTTTATTAGCGAAAAACGCATAAAATGAGAGACCAACCAATTCACCTTTACTCGCGATCTTTTTGTCACAGACCTCTATAATTTTGTCTCTCAGCGAAGCTCTCATTTCTAATCCCTTAACCTAGTACATACTCACTAACCATACGGTTGAAAGAAATCAAATCAAACGAGCCTTTAATTTCAAAACGCACTCTTCCCACCTCACTCATGAAGAACTCGATTTCACAATCCAAATCAAAAGTACCAGAGGTCTCGATAGAAAATGCATTGATCTTACTGTAAGGCAAAGAAGTGTAATCCACTTTTGAGCCGGTAATCCCTTGCACATTTGCCGCTATCACTCGCTTGTTCGTAAACACCACTTGGTCACGAACTGTTTTAAAAGCAGCGAAAATAGTCTCACCATCAATCAAGAACTTAAGGAAGTCTTCTCTGGCATTAGAAACGTCAATCGGCTTAAGCTTAAATACAGAGGAATTGTCGAAATCAATCATAATTAATCCTTTGAGTGGGCGTTAGAACGAATTATCAACGTATCAGATAGCACCACTTTTGCCTACTCGCAACGCACGTTTCTGCTTGATTCGCCCAACAACGAAGCGTCACTCACTTCCACCCTTGCATCCATTGCTCAGAGTCTTTTAGGTCTTGCCAGTTCATCTCTCGGTCGCGTTTACTCATGACTGCCTCGATGACACATCTCACAACGTTACCATCTTCATCTAGTTCCATTTCCGTCACGACAAAATGCTTCTCTTTGTTTTTAGGTGAAATTGCCGTCCATTTACTGTGCAATAGTTTCTTAGGGTGGATTCTGTTCATCGCATTGTACCAATTTAACTACCATGTTGATGTATACGACTGAATACCAAGAGAGAATCAGATTTTGTTTTTGCAAACCGACAAAAGATAAAACCGCAAAAGAGATCACTCCCTTTCGCGGCTCTAACTACAATCCGACTAGGTCTTCTGACCATTCAGTCGAGGGTTTAAGTACTGACTTTGTAGCAACTGTAACCCTTTACCGACCAGAACAATCACTACCGCGCCAATCAGGACAGGCGTGAAGAGAAAACTCCATCCCTGCCCAGACGCCATGATCAAAATTGGATTTGCCCCCGCAGGTGGATGAGTGGTCTTCGTAATCAGCATCGCAGACACACCTAGCCCCGTCGCAATCGCGAGCGTGACCGGCGTGACGTCAACATACTGGCTAAACGCAATACCGATAGATGCCGTAATAAAGTGACCAATGATCACGTTTTTTGGTTGAGCGAGAGGGCTGCTAGGCACCCCAAACACCAGTACTGCGGTAGCACCAAATGGTGCCATCAGGAGTACAACCTCCGTCAGTGATACCTCAGCGTAGGACAATACGCCAATAGCCAACGTAGCGCCAAGCCCGGCAACCAACGATAAAATTAAATTATTCATAAACACCTCAAAGTAGACCGAATTGTCTACAAAATAAAATAGACAAATCTGTCTACCTTTGTCAATATGTGTTTATGGAACTTTTTGAGGACGTAGTTATGAACAAAAAGAAACAGTTATTGATCGACACAGCTTTGTCACTGTTTTATAAACAAGGCATCAACTCTATTGGCATCAATGAAGTCCTCAATGTTTCCGGCGTGGCTAAACGCACGCTATATAACCATTTTGAGAGCAAAGAAGCGCTTATCATCGCCGCATTAGAACAACGCCACCAAGTATTTATGGAATGGTTGGAGGAAAAGCTTTCTTCAGCACAAACGTGCGCGGAGGTGATCGATCAGTTATTTACAGCACTCAACGGCTGGTTTCATGGCTCTGAAGAAAAGTTGGGCGAGTTTCGCGGTTGCTTTTTCATCAATACGTCCGCGGAATTCAGTGACGACAGTGGCGAGATCGCAACGTATTGCCGCTACCATAAGCAGCAAGTCAGAGAGCTAATTCAACACTATCTCAAATCAGACAACGCTGCATTACTCGATGCCATTTGCATCATGAAAGAGGGCGCGATCACTACCGCTTACATGACGAAAGAGTACGACAACATCACGAAGAAATGCGTGACCATTTTGCACAAGCTTTAATGCGTTCAGGTATAGTCATTTGCGGATTAAGTATTCAAACGAAAGGCACCAATCGGTGCCTTTCGTTTTAGTTAGTGATTGTACTTACAGCTCGTGCTCGGTACGAGCAATGATATCGTCTTGAGCATCTGGTGATAGCGCGGTGAAGAAGGCTGAGTAGCCTGCAACTCGCACAACAAGATCACGATATTGTTCAGGGTTCTTCTTCGCAGCTAGCAAGGTCTCACGAGAGACGATGTTGTACTGCACGTGCCAACCTTTGTGGTGGTTGAAGAAGGTGCGAATCAACATAGAGAGCTTGAGCTTATCCCCTTCAGACTCAACCGCTGCTGGGCTTAACTTCTGGTTAAGCAGCACGCCACCAAGGATCTTATTCGCTTGGATCTTACCGACCGAGTTGTACACAGCTGTTGGACCTAAACGGTCAGAGCCAGAGGATGGGCTTGCACCTTCTGCCAGTGGTGTTTTCGCTTTACGACCGTCTGGCGTTGCCATAGTTGAAGCGCCAAATGGGACGTTTGCCGAGATACTTGATGTACCTGCGTAGTAACCTCCGCCAATTGGACCACGCCCATGACGCGTATTAACGAACTGCTCTAGCTCATCAATGTACACTTGGTACGCGTCTGCCAGTAGTTGATCTACCGCATCATCATCGTTACCGTATTTTGGTGCAAAGTTGATAAGACGTTGGCGAAGCTGTTCGTTCTCCATGCCGTCGAAATCTTCTGCCAATGCTTTTGCTAGCTGTTGTTGTGAGATAAGGGGCTGAGTGATTTGCGCATCATCGAAAACAAGGTGCTTGATAGCTGCTAGGCTATTACCTAAGTTTGCGATACCGACTTGTAAGCCAGATACCCAATCGTATTTCGCACCACCCTCTTTCACGGTTTTACCGCGAGCCAAACAGTCATCCACCAGCGTTGAACAGAAGATGTCTTGTGCCTGCTGTTCAAGCACGCTGTCCACTACCGTATCAATCTCAATCGATTTACGGGTGTAGTAGCGGATTTGCTCTGCCCAAGAAGCTGTCACTTGCTCAAAGTTCTCAAAGTTGCCTTTTGCTAATGACTTATCGTGCGGCAAGAAAGCTTTACCCGTTGTTGCATCCACACCTTCGTTCAATGAAGCAAGCAAGATACGAGCGAAGTTAATGAAGCTCATACCCGTACAACGGTAACCCCATTTGCCCGGAACCGCCGTCTCGATACAGCCGATAGATGCGTAGTTGTAAGCGTCTTCTTTCTCTACGCCAAGCTTGATGAATTCAGGAATAACAATCTCATCGTTGTTGAACGCTGGCATACCGAAGCCGCATTTAATCACTTCGATACAACCCATTAAGAACTCTTGGTTCAAACCTTCGTGGTAACGCACACTCAAGTTAGGTTGCGTCGAACGCAACTGACCACAAGATTCCAGAATCGCCCAAGAAAGAGGATTCACTGCGTCTTCAGGCTCACCCTTTTCATTCAACTTCTGACCGCCGATACACACGTTTTGATACAGCGGAGAACCTGCCGATGCTTTCGAGTGAGCACCAGAGCGAATCTTGTTTACTTCAAGCAGCTTCAACCAACAGCTTTGTAAAAGCTCTAATGCAAAGTCTTTCTCAATCGTGCCATTTTCGATATCACGAACATAAAATTCGTTGAGGAATTGGTCCATACGACCGAAAGAAACCGAGTGACCATTCGATTCGATTTGTAGCATCAACTGAACGAAATAGCTCAACTGCAGTGCTTGCCAGAAGTTTTCTGGTGCGTGGCTCGCGACATGACGACAGTTTGCCGCAATGCTTTCTAATTCAGCTTTGCGCAGCGGGCGCGTCTCTTCTAGCGCCATTTTTGCTGCTAATTCAGCGTAGCTCACCATGTGGTCTTGAATGGCAAGCAGTACAATTTCGACCGATTTGTAGAACTGCTCTTTCTTCAAGCCTTCAAAGGTCGAAACATCATTGTTAGCACGGTGCTGACGAACATCCTCTAACAAGCCGTTCATGCCTAGCTTCAATATTTTCTCGTTATCCACCGCAAGGTGCGCGTCACCCGAAGTCATGTTGCCTTCAGCTTTAATAATGGTGCTGGCTAAGATTTCTTGCTGCTCATCAGTGAACAAGCCATAACAACGGTCTTGAACGGTTTTACCGCGCCAGTACGGTGTGATGCTGTGAATGCTTTGCTTATCTTCTTCAGTGACCGCAAAGCCTGCACCAGGGCGGTCGGCTAGCTCATCAATTTCCGCTTCAATCCAACGCACTGTGTATTCTGGGAAAATAGGCGCAGCGCGCACTTTGCTCGCTTGGTTACCGACGATTAACTCATCGTGTTTAATCCAAATCGTACGAGTGCTTAAGTGTTCTTGCAGTGCTAGCGCACGTTGGACAATCACAGGTTTGTCTTCGTTTGCTTGATAAGCACGAGTGTATGCCTCTGCACGCTCGGTACAGACAGGTGGCGTTACGATGTTTACCAGTGCCGATTTGTGCGCTTTGATACGCTCAGGAAGGTAATTCAGGTCCATAGTTAACCTCTTACAATCACGTTAAGTTGGGTGTTTTCGCTTGCGTATTGCATGGCGCTTTCTAGCAGTTCTGGTTTGTTTAATGGCTTGTCAGAACACTCGTAAGGCATATCGAGTAAACGGTATTTATTGATGCCGAGCGTGTGGTACGGCAGCAAGTGAAGTTCTTGGCAGCTTTCTAGTGAAGCCGCAAAATCGATGATGTCTTTCAACTCTTCGATGGTGTCATTGAACCCCGGCACAACGGGAACGCGAATCACAATGCGTTTCGCGATAGGTGCCAGTTTTCGGAAATTGTCTTTGATGCGTTTTAGTGAACCTTTCGCCCAGCTAAGAAACTTTTCTTCATCGGTGTGTTTTAAATCCGCCAACCAACAATCAATATGCGGCGCGGCTTTTTCGACGTTCTTCCACGGCACATGCATACACGATTCAATGGCGGTAGAGACTTGGTTGTCATGCAGACGCTGCGCGAGTTCTGCCACTAAATCCGCTTGCATGAGTGGCTCACCACCGGAGAAGGTCACGCCACCTTGGCTTTGGTCATAGAAAGGTTTGTCTTTCATTAAGGTGTCGAACAGCATGTCTGATTTCGCCTCTTCACCGCAGACGGTCAGTGCTTGCGTAGGACAGACGTTTCGCAGCGCGATCAGTTGGTCTTCTTTGATGGTTTTGCGATTGATGATGATCTGGTTGTCGATGCGTTGAATACCATCACCCATCGTTTCACTACCCGCAGTGTTTAGAGTTGTGGCTTGATAAGCAGAAACGCACAGCTGGCAATCTTCCATGCAGCTTCGCTGATCAAACAACAGTGAATACTTTTCGCTGCGGCTTTCTGGGTTTTGACACCAAGGACAAGACAAGCTGCATCCTTTAAGAAAAAGAATGGAACGAATGCCATCACCATCATGGGTAGAGAATCGTTGAATATTGAAATACATCTCTGCTTGCCTCTTGGTCTGTGCTACCGCTATTTACTTAATTCGTTTCTTTTGCTCGTTGAGTCTTATGAACAGCTTTTCTGTTTTCTAACTGAAAGCTTCATTTGAGCGTTTACAAGTTTCACTTAACTTTCATTTAATGAAATTATTATAGTTTCAAATGAAATTTCAATTGATCAAAATCAAGATCTCGTTCGATTGTCAGATCTATAGTGATCCCATCATCAAAACGAAGATTTTGTTTAAGGTAGAAACCATGATCGAACTTTATTTAGATACTGCTGATGTGGCAGAAGTAAAACGCTTTAACCAATGCCTACCGCTAAAAGGCGTGACGACAAACCCAAGCATTTTGGCGAAGTCAAAACAGGGACTGAATGAAACCCTAGCAGGCATGCAAGAAGCACTTGGCGGGACACCTCGCTTTCACGCTCAAGTAGTGAGTTCAACCGTCGAAGGCATGGTGGCAGAAGCACGCCAATTGAATGAATTGCCTTACGACATGGTGGTAAAAGTGCCAGCAACAGAAACAGGCTTAGCTGCAATTAAGCTAATGAAAAAAGAGGGAATTCAGGTTCTTGCTACCGCTATCTATTCAGCTCAACAAGGTTTCCTTGCAGCACTGTGCGGTGCAGACTACCTAGCACCTTACGTAAACCGCATTGATACGATGAACGGCAACGGTGTTGAAGTGGTCGCGGATCTTCAATTGTTGCTCGATCAAAACCAACTACCAGCGAAGATTTTGGCAGCCAGTTTCAAGAATACTCAACAAGCGATGGAGGTGATGAAACTGGGCATCGAAGCCATTACATTGCCAACTGATGTGGCGGCACAAATGTTCGCACATCCAGCAGTAAAACCGGCGGTTGAACAGTTCGATAAAGACTGGAAAGAGACGTTCGGCGAGAAACTTTCATTTGAAAGCTAATTAAAAGTAGCAGCTAGACCTTTCAATGAATAATAAAGGGAATCTTAACTCACCCTGTGCGCCGGTGAGTTTAAGGTTCCCTTTTGTATTTCATATAAAGAGGTGAGGTTTACAGCAGTTCTCTATTGGTCAGTGACCAAAGGTACAGGCGCTTGAGTAAACTAATTTTGAACCTCTTACGAATACCTCGTTTGGAATAGCGGAGTCGGTCTGGTAGCGCAATAGCTTTCATCTCGGTTTTCATTTCTTTTCTATCCACCAACACAGTAGACCTCCGATGCAGTAAGCCAGCAGATCTTTCCAATCAAATGTAGCGCCCAAAATCACTGCCAGAGGCGATGAAGATTCGATACCAAGCCAAGCTGCGACCTGTAACAATTGCCCTAACTCAACAGCAAACGCAATCAACACCACCAATGAAACCAGCCAGTTAACAGGCATAGAGAACATACTTGCAAGAAAGTAGTAGAGCCAAACCACAACGAGAACATCACCAAATGTCGGGCGAATAAAGTTGTCTCGAACATAGAGTGCAATAACGACCAATGCGATAAAACACACCAAGCTTTTCAGTCCATTTTTTGCAGAAAATCGCAGGTAGATAGCGGACGTCTCTTCCACCATATCGCTTGGCTGACCAGCAAGAGTGACTCGTTTAAACATCTTCACGATTCGCCTTTGCACTTTCTTCTGCTTTCTTATTTCGTGCGTACCAGTCGATGTTGCGTGTAATGACCATAGTGAAGCTCAAAATCGCAAAACACAGTAATGTCCCCATGACCAATGCGTAACTCTCTGCTTGTAGCAAGCCAAACAGTAATCCGTAGAGAGTGAGCAAACACGCTCCAAATATCGCGCCGTGTTTGGTGTTGCTCAACATACCGCTCACGTACACACTTAAAAGCCAGGTCGATGCAACTGCCGACACCACATATGCCCAGTTAAAGCCGAGGTGTTCACTCATCGAAATCAGCAACAGATAGAAAAGTGCTAAAGCCAGACCAATAAAGCCGTATTGCACTGGGTGAACCGGACGCGCTTGGAACAGCTCCAGTAAGAAAAAACTCGCAAACACTAATGTGATAACCAACAGTGAATAGTTCACAGCTCGGTGAGACTTCAAATAGTGATCAACAGGGTCAATCAAATCTACGCCCATTTGTCGCTGTTCAAGCTCGTGACAAGCGTGATTCGATGACAAACAGCTTTGGAACAGCTGCGCGATATTGGTTGAGAAGTTGTTGCTCGCCCATTGCGCGTTAAATCCATCTTCAGATACCTCTGACGACACCGGTAAGTAATCACCAATAAAGCTTGGATGTGCCCAAGTTGAAGAGAGTTCAACCGTTGTTTGACTGCCGATTGGTGTGACTTGAAGCTGACCCATCCCTTGCAGCAAGAAGTTAAGATCGAATGCCAAAGGTTGTTCTGCGTTTACGTCTGCAAGTGTCAGATCGCTGTGGAAGCCTTGTGGCAACTGATTTAACCCCGTTCCCGGTGCGACTTCGATGTCAGCACTCGCCATGGTCATGTCATCCAAACGAATCAATCCACGGCTGTCTTCAATGCCAACCACTAGGCTCATGTTTTCAATATCAAGCCCCTGCAACGCCGCGAGATCGTCTGCATCAAAAGCGCCTTTCAGTGCCACTTGTGCTTTGTATAAACGCGCGCGGTAAATGCCTCGGTACTTTTCAAAACTGTCCAGATTCGCGCTCATATCAAAAGTGCTAGGTAAAAGAAATTTACGACGCTCTTTAATCTGTACTTTGTCATCTCGGTAACTGGTTTCGGTGTAGTTAACCATGATGAATGGACCAATGATGCGCTGTTCGCCGCTGCTGCTGCGTGCGATGTCGTTTCTGACTTCATCTTGGCGATATGAGCGTTCTGAGATCAGTCCTGTGACCATTGAAAGCGGGATTTGCAGTAAGACAAACAAAAACAGCACGAAGGCGAACTTCGTGCCGAGTTGGTTATTGAGGATCTTTTTCATGTTTCATTCTCCATTTGCTGATGGAAGTAATCTAAATCAGCAATTTGGAGAACGAATGGAGCTAATGTGGAGTTTCTATGGAGTTGGTAAAATCAGGGTCACTTTCACGCCAGCATCGACGTTTTCGACTTGCAACTGACCTTTGTGCAGCTTGATCACTTGCTCAACAAAATTCAGCCCGAGCCCAGTGCTCTTAACACCATTTTCCCGAGCGAGGGAGTAGAAGCGCTCGGTTAAACGAGGCAATGCATAGTCGGGAATGTGAGGACCTGAATTGAAAATCGACAGGCACACCTTTTCTTTCGTGACCTCAGTTTTCCATTCAATGCATCCCTCTGAATGAACAAAATCCAGCGCATTGTCCATCAGGTTAAAAACGGCTTGTTTCAGTAAGAAGGCATCACCAAGTACGGAGAGATGGTCATCAATTTGGATTTTGGCAGTGACCGACTTAGCACTCAAACGCGCATCCGCCGACTCAACCACTTCATTGACCATTTGTTCTAGCGAGATAGCTTCGACTTGTTCTAACTCGGGGCGCTTTTCAAGACGAGCCAGTTCGAGCAACTTATCAATCAATGACTGCATGCGGTCGCTTTCTCGCTCAATGTTGCCAGCAAAGCGCGTGACCTTTTCTTCAGGCAACGGCATTTGCAATATTTCACTCGCGCCTTTAATCGCTGATAACGGGCTTTTCAGCTCATGAGTCAGCGTCTGTACGTACTCTTCCACATACTGCTTACCATCGAGCTGATTGCGCATTTTCTCTAATGCATCACTTAGCGTGCCGTACTCATAAAAGATACGAAATGTCGGCTTAGAGACCTTTTTGCCCTCACCCATTTTGGTCGCGTAGTCTTCTAGCTTGTTCAATGCCGAGTGAATTCGCCAAGCAAACAATGCCCCTGCCAATAGCACTAAACCACTCATCCATACCATCCAAAACAGCACATTGCGTTTAGAAAGATCGATGAAGGGTTGTACTGAGCGATTGGATTTTGCCACCGTCACGCTGCCAATGATTTCGCCTTTGTGGTAGATGGGCGCAGCAACGTGCATGACGGTTGAAAGCGGATCTTTCGGGTCTTCGATGGTACTGCGCGCGCCGTATTGACCACGCAACGTGAGATAAACATCGTTCCATTGCGAGTAGTCTTTGCCTACGTCTTGCTGCCAAGAATCCGCAATCACAATCCCTTGTTTATCGGTGATGTAAATTCGATGGTTAATCGCTTTTTTACCGATTTCCCAAATGCGCGCTTGAGGTTCTCGCTGCCCATAAGCCGTTAATAGTTTGGAGAAGCGACTCTCAGACAACTTTCCGTTTGCAACGTCTTCTTCCGCCAATACCGCAAGCAAGTTCGCCATATCCACCAGCGTCTCTTCGGTGGTTTGACGCACGGTTGGCTTAAGTTCTTGGACAACCGTTTTGCTCACCATGTAAGCCGTCATTCCGACTAAGATGAAGTAGAGAAAAAACAGTCTGAGTCCAAGAGGGATCTTCGGCCAGCGGTTCATCATTCACCTTTAATGCAGTAAAAGTAACCAAAGCCACGCTTGGTACAGATGCGTTCAGACATCTCAAACGGCTTCAACTTATGGCGAATGGCTTTGATGTGGGTATCGATATTGCGCTCGTATGCAGCCTCTGGCGCCATGTCTGCCGCGACCATGAGCTGCTCTCGGCTCAATACATTGGAAGAGACGGAAATCAGTTTATCGAGAATCTTAAATTCGACCGCCGTTAACCCAAGCATTTGCCCGCCAACACCATAATCGAAGTTTTGCGCAACCAAACCTTGGTTCAATTGAGGCTGTTCTGGAACAGCTACAGGCTCTGGTTTGTGCTCTATCATTGGCGCTTTAGCTTTGATTCGAAGTTTAATGCGCGCCAGCATTTCGCGCGGGCTAAATGGCTTAGTCACGTAATCATCCGCGCCAATCTCCAAGCCCACGACGCGGTCAATTTCATCGCTTCTTGCTGTGAGAAAGATAATGGGAATATCAGAAAACTCACGGATGGTTTTGCATAATTCAAAACCATTGCCATCCGGTAAGCCTACGTCTAAGACAAGTAACGCGGCGGAGTTGTGCTGCAAAAAAGCTAAGCCCTCTCCTGCTGTTGCAAACCACTCTGCGTGGTAGCCATCCATCTCTAATACATGAATCAGGTTCTCTGCGATAGCAGATTCATCCTCGATAATAAGGACGGTGGGTTGTTCGCTCAATGTCTTAGCCTCATTGACGGTGTTTATCTTTATGTTGGTATTATCACTTAATTTGGGGCCAAGGCTAGTGGATTGATGCAGCAAAGGCGCAGTTCATGGATAATACTAATCAAACACACTTCTATTCAGCATAATAAATTTATCACTTAGATTAATGAGTCACCACAATTGTGAATACAATGATTTCAACCATTGATATGAACAGTGTTCATTTTAAACTCAAGTTATCAATTCGATTTTATTTAAAGGACAGTCACTGATGAAAAGAGCGCTAATCCCCCTGGCTTTACTGACTTTGCTCTCAGGTTGCGCCAGCATGTCTCCGGATGAGTGCAAAACGGCAAACTGGTACAACGTAGGTTATCAAGATGGCCGAGATGGCAACGATCCAAACATTATCAATAGCTATACCGAAGACTGTGGTGAAGCGGGTGTGACACCCGACCGAGCGAAATGGAAAGAAGGCTTTGATAAAGGCACTATCCAATATTGCTCACCAGACAATGGGTACACTGTCGGTATCGAAGGCAAAGAATATTACGGTGTATGCAGCAGCAAAGAGTTTATTGAGAACTACCAGTTAGGTCATCAAGAATATCAACGCCAGCAACGCATCCAACAAATCGATACTGAAATCTCGGTCATCGATAATCAGCTTGATGGCAATCCAGACAAAGATAATGCCAAGAGACTGAAAGAGAAGAGAAAGCGATTGGCTGACGAGCGTTCAAGCCTCTTGTCGCCAACCATCAACTTGAATCTGAATTTCTAAATCGATTGGATTTAGCTTCTAAAAATTCATGGCCCTAGCTCAGTTCTAGGGTCATGAATTGACTGTTCGGATCGAGTTCGTAATCCCCGAACGGCTCGCAGTACACAAAGCCATGCTTTTCATACAACAGGCGCGCTGGTTTAAAAAACTCCATCGAGCCCGTTTCTAAACTCAAGCGCTGCAAACCTTTTTGCTTCGCTTGCTCAATCACATGAATCAATAATTGAGATGCCACACCTTGGTTTCTTGCCGTAGGCGTGGTGCGCATGGATTTCAGCTCCGCGTGTTGGTCATCCAACTCTTTAATCGCCGCACACCCAAGCAGTTGCTCACCTTTCCATCCTGTCCAAAATGTCACTTCTGGCGCTTTGAGCTTATCTAAATCTAACGCATGCACGCTTTCTGGTGGTGACGTGGCGTACATGTCCTGTAAATGTCCTTCCAACAGCGCTATCACTTGCGGCCGTTCTAAATTGTCGATTTCAATTCTCATATATCCATCCTTGGTTTTTCATAGCTAAAGCGGCTGTCTCATAATGTGCTGCGGTCCAACTGGGCCGCCGTGGTAAAGCTCATTGGTATCTTCAAACCCTGATTTTAAATAGCACTGATAAGCAGGTATGTTGCGGCAATTCACAGTGAGATAAAGCGCATCAAACTCGGGATAATGGCGTTTGGCGAAATCGGCAAACTGTTGAATGGCTTGCTTGGCGATGCCTTTGCCTTGATGACGGAGATCCACCAGCAAAGCCCGCACGCCTAAACTGTTTTCCGGGCAAAAATCGTATTTCTCACTGTAAGCTGCATCAAATAGAAAAAAGCCAACCACATCATCGTCTGTCAAAATCAGATGCGGAAGTTCTGTAGGTTCAAGACGCGTAAGCATTTCACCCACATCCGCGACCGTAAACTGCGATTGCTCTTCTAGCACGCTAAGTTCGCAAGTTTGTTCATGTCGCTCAGGCGAATACTTTTCAATAGTAATCATAATCTTCCTTGTTGTTTTTATGCTCAATTCATACAGGGTATGTCGTAAATAGAAATACCTAGTGTCGTATTTCCCACTCGCAGGCAAACGTTTAGCACTCTATTATCCTCGCCATTCGATAGAGAGGTTTCCATGTCCCGTTTTTTACTTTGTAGTTTTGCACTCGTTTTACTCTACCCTACTGCCATTGATTTGTATCTTGTTGGTTTGCCTCAAATTGCGTCAGATCTCAACGCTAGTGAATCTCAGTTGCATATTGCGTTTTCGATCTATTTAGCTGGCATGGCTACCACCATGTTATTCGCGGGGAAAATTGCAGACTCTGTGGGACGAAAGCCTGTTGCCGTCGTCGGCGCGATGATCTTCGTGCTCGCGTCTTTTCTCGGCGGGATGGCTGAGCAACCAAACACTTTCTTGATTGCTCGCTTTTGCCAAGGCATCGGGGCTGGATCTTGCTATGTCGTCGCATTCGCGATTTTACGCGACACGTTAGACGATGAACGCCGCGCGAAAGTATTGTCGATGCTCAATGGCATCACCTGTATCATTCCAGTGATCGCACCCGTGATTGGTCACTTGATTATGCTGAAATTTCCTTGGCCGAGTTTGTTTACCACAATGGCAGGAATGGGCATTCTCGTCAGTGTATTGGCCATTTTTGTTCTCAAGGAATCACTACCCAGCCAACAAGGTGAAGAACAGACAGCGCCAGAGAGCCATCAAGAGACTTTCTTCGAGCGATTTTTTATCAGTAGGCTGATCATTACTGCACTTGGAGTGACCACCATCCTGACCTTTGTTAACGCTTCACCAATTGTTGTGATGAGTATGCTTGGTTTTGATCGCGGTGGCTATTCTTCCATCATGGCGGGGACTGCGACGATCAGTATGTTGATTTCGTTCTCGGCGCCATTGGCATTGGGGATTTTCAAGCAGCGAACCTTAATGATGAGCTCTCAAGGATTGCTCGTTTGTTCAGCCATCGTGCTCAGTGCAGCCCATTTCCATGATGGACAACCTTTTTACTATGTTTTCGGACTTGGGCTGATTTGCGCAGGCTTCGCTTGTGGCTTTGGCGTGGCCATGAGCCAAGCGCTCAGCCCATTCTCTCAACAAGCTGGCGTGGCAAGCTCGTTACTGGGCATTGCTCAAGTTTGTAGTTCCGCGTTCTATATTTGGTTTATGGGTTTCATCGGCGTTACTGCACTGAATATGTTGGTGTTTATCTTAGTGCTAGGTAGCGTAATCAGCCTTGCTCTAATACTATTGATTCCAAAGCCTGTTCACGATACCCATTATGAAGAAATCCCTAGCGCGACTTGATTTAAACTTACTGTTCACTCTGCAATTATTGTTGCAAGAGCAAAGCGTCTCGAAAGCCTCGAAAAAGCTGAACGTTACGCCCTCTACCGTAAGTAAGTCGCTCAACAAACTTCGTCATTGGTTCGATGATCCTTTGTTTGTCAAAACACCTAAAGGTCTTGCGCCAACGCCCTTGGCGCAAAGCATGGAGCAAGATCTTGCAGAATGGCTGCAAATTGGCTGCCAGATTGCAGAAAAACGCAGCGATATTACGCCTAAAGGAGTGCGTTTTGATATCACGATTGAGTCGCCATTAGTGCTCACAATGCTGGACAGAGTCATCGTCGCTATCCACCAGCGATACCCTGAAGCGAAAGTAAAAACCAGTAACTGGGATTACGATTCACTCGACGCCATCATTCGGGGCGAGGCGGATATCGGTTTTACCGGCCGAGAAAGCCACCCTAGATCGAAAGAGTCGTTGGATCTTCTGCCTTATTTCTTGGATTTTGAGATTCTATTTTATGACCTGCCGATGGTGTATTTACATAAAGATCATCCGGCATTACAGCAAGAGTGGAATCTCGAGACCTTTCTGAGCTACCAACACATCAATATTGTTTGGGAAAAAAGTGAAACTTGGGCGTTGGATGAAGTATTAGCGGAACTAGGGCTACAGCGCTCTATCGGGCTGACGATGTCCAACTTTGAGCAATCCCTTTTTATGGCAGCGCAGCCGACGCATGATATGATCACCACCGCGCCGCACTATTGCAAAAGTTACACAGAAAAGCTGCATCTCGATTTGGTGTGCTTGCCAATTCCATTAGACCAAGCTCAACAAGACAAATTACTGATTCCATTTACCATGATTTGGCATAAACGCAATGCGTACAATCCCAAATTGCTATGGTTGAAAAACACCATTGAGTCATTGTACAAACAACCTTTCCAACCACAGTAAGACTCAGGCTAAGGTCAGGTTTTCTCTGGTTATTTTTAATGACTTTCTTGCTCTGATAGCTATAACTAATCACTTTATCAACTAATAAAAATGTTCTTTTGGATCTACACTAGCTGTTCATTTACACGCTAAGGATCAAGGATGTCGACCTTCTTACTCACTGCTATTGCAATGCTGGCGTTCGCTGCCAATTCATTATTGTGCCGACTTGCCTTGGCAGAAGGGTTAATTGATGCAGGAAGCTTCACGCTCGTTCGATTGATATCTGGCGCGATTACCTTAATCGCAATGCTTGTCGTGAGAGGTCAGTGGAAAACCGATCGGCCAACTTCTCGCTTTCGCTTTTTTGCTGGCGTGGCGTTATTTGGTTACGCTGCCCTTTTCTCTTTCGCGTACTTACAACTGGCGACAGGAACTGGTGCTTTGCTTTTGTTTGGTGCCGTGCAACTTACATTACTGGCGATCTATTGGTTGCAAGGTGAGCGCTTTCAGTTTCTCGAAATCATCGGTATCGGCCTTTCAATTGTTGGATTTGTTTGGTTGATGTTGCCATCTGCCACTCGCCCCGATATTAGCTCTGCACTTCTCATGTTGATTTCTGGCGTTTGTTGGGCTGCGTTTACTGCGCTCGGTAAACAAGCGCCTTCTCCAAGTAGTGGCATCACGTGGGGATTCATCGCTGCATCAATAATTGGCGTGCTCCTTTCGCCATTAATCTTGTCCTCAATCCACCTTTCTTTGAGCGGAGTGTTGCTCGCTATCGCATCTGGTGCCATTGCATCTGGCCTTGGGTATACGCTTTGGTATCAAGTCATGCGTAAGCTCTCTTTACTTCAAGCCGCCGTCAGCCAACTTTCCGTGCCAGCCATTGCTTTGCTACTCGGCAGCATCGTACTCCACGAGCCTCTTTCACTGCATACTCTTTTAACCAGCGGCATCATTCTTGGTGGGATCGCTTTGGTTTTTTTATCTCGATCCAAAAAAACAAACGAACAATCGGCAAGCCGATAAAAAGTAATAACTTTCCCTCTCAAGTACCCATTCATCATCTATGCTTTTTAAAGCAGTAAAGCTCATTGCAGATGGTATAAGTGGTCTGCTTTGGTACCAGGCGAAGAATATAAGGTGAGCATTGGCTCACACAATGCAACGATTTTGTTTCATAAGTGAGAATCATCACAGATCGCGAATTTGCTCGTTTTAGGCGTTTCACCAATAACGCCAAGGGCTAGCACGAGATCAAGCCAAATACGCACTTTTTGTTTTGACAAAGGGTTTACAAAGCACACTTTTTCACCCGCTATATTCCGCCCCCCGAATTTATTCAGAACAAGATTCTGATTATTCATATAAGAAATTCATCAACTTATAACGATAAGCCTGAGCAAACTTTGACACTATGAACGACAAAATAAAATTCGCTATTAAAGTATCGCTTAGCCTGACTCTGGCTTATCTGATCCCGTTTGCCATGGGTTGGCCGCAAGCATCGACGGCCGCAACTACTGTAATGCTGATTGCATCGACAGGCAGTCGTCGTGAATCACTCGCCAAAGGTACCTTACGCGTGTTAGGTACATTGGTTGGTGCCGTGGTTGGCTTGTTACTGGTGGGGTTGTTTGCTCAAGACCGCTTGCTGTACATGCTGAGCGTGTCGGTTGTGGTCTCATTCATTTTTTACTTCCGTAATGCCTATCAAAAAGATCCTACGCTACTCATGCTGACCGGTGTGATGACGTTGATGATGTCCAATGGCGGTGACGCAGAAGGTGCGTTCCTTTATGGCGTTGACCGCGCCTATATGACGGTGTTTGGGGTGGTGGTTTACACACTCGTGGGAACTTTCTTATTCCCGACCAAAACAGAACAAAACCTAAGACAGCTCATCGAACAACTCAACCAAGCACAACGCGCGTTGTTCACCGCTATCTTGCAAAATTTCGAGCAAAAATCGGCAGGGCAAATCTCTCCTCAAGAAGGCGGAGAAGAAAATCCAGAAGCGGAAGAGCCACAACCTCCTAGCGTGGACACTCTCATCGAACAGATGTTTGCCGCTCAAAATGCGCTCGAACAGCGTTTTTCCACGGTCAGTGTGGAATGCAGTGACGTGTCGGCCTACATGAAAGAGTGGCGCTTGGCAGTTCATTTGAACAAGCAGGTAACGCAACAATTGACCGTCGCGGCGCACAGCCACTTTAGCCACCAGCAAGACCGTGAAAGCATCAGCAACTTTGATCAAGCCGTGGCGGAAATTGACGCGCTATTTGATACCTGCCAACAAGTCTGGGACGAAAAAGAACCCGCTTATCGTGCTCAGGAATTCAAAGTCAAATACAACCAAGCGTTGCTAGAAGACGCAGCGCACCTAGAGAAAGGCTCTGCGCTTACGCTTGGTCACCTGTTGGAACTGATGCATCAAAATTTGTCGCGTTTAGCGGAGAGCATTAGCTGTATTGACTCTGTGACGAACAATGTCTCCTTTGACGTGCCGCTGCCGAAACCGAAAGGCAAGTTTCTATGGTGGGACGCAGAAAACTTTAAAACTGCGGTCAAAACCTTTGTCACTTATTGGGTTGCAGGACTGATTTGGATTTATTTCAATCCACCAGGCGGCTACTCGTTCGTGGTCTTCTCGACCATGTTTATGTCTTTGCTGTCGTTCGTGCCTGTGCACCCGATTTTGTTGCTAGTGCTTTTCACTTTCGGCTTCTTGTTCGCGGTGCCTTCTTACGTCTTCATTCTTCCGCAATTGGATCTCGGGTTAGAGCTTGGCCTGTTTATCTTTATCTACACCTTTATCGGTTTTTATCTGTTTAACGGGCCAGTGACGATTTTCTATATGATTGGCTTGTTTGTTCTCGGTTTAGACAACAACATGTTTTATCACTTCGGGATCCTCATGACGATCATGCTGTTGTTCTACATGGTGGTGTTCATGATTATTTTCGCGCACTACTTCCCGTTTAGCTCACGACCAGAACACCTCTTTTTGACCATAAAAGAACGCTACTTCCGACATACCCGAGAGCTGTTCACTACCTATCAACAGCAGTCTAGCTCGGTTATTACGCCGCTCAAACGGGCCTTACACTTGGTGACGCTCAATGTCTCATCGAAAAAGCTCAAAGTCTGGGGTTCGAAAATCAACCACAAACACTTTGATAAAACCACGCCAGAAGCGATTGGCGCGTTTAGCAAAGCGTGTGATGTACTCAGTAATCACATCAACATCTTAATGGCCGCCGAGAAAAAGTTGATGGCCAATCCGCTGATTACTCAGCTTCGTCAACAACACCGCGATTCCATCATTCCTTTGATGGCAGGCGCTTTAGCCAGCCATCAAGCAACACAAGAACTCGACTCCGTATTCGACCAATACAGTCAGGATTACCAAACATTCGAAGATAAACTGGAAGATTTTTTTAGTGAGTTGGATTTATCTGACTACGCTTATTCAGAGATAGCCGGTTTTTATATCTTGC
Source organism: Vibrio sp. Vb0304 (assembly GCF_033338995.1). NCBI lineage: Bacteria > Pseudomonadati > Pseudomonadota > Gammaproteobacteria > Vibrionales > Vibrionaceae > Vibrio > Vibrio sp. Vb0304. The sequence goes on along the minus strand of NZ_JAWOTT010000001.1, from coordinate 227,098 downwards.
TGAATTTAAAACGGAACGTGTTCGAAGCAATCAAGCATTGCAAGCAAACCTACGAGGATATCGATTGGGTGAACTTACAACAGAAGCGTTTTTAAAGGTGGGGATATGATGCTTCCAAAACTAACCAAACCAAGCCTCGCCATACTTTCTTTGCTCGGACTCAGTGCGTGTACCACGGTAGGACCAGATTATGTTCATCCAAAGCAGGCGCCACTGCCAAGTGACTGGTCGGTGCAAAAAGCAGCAGCCAAAGATACGCAGCAATCAGAGCAACAGCTACAACAATGGTGGCAGCAATTTAATGACTCGACTCTTAATCAGCTGGTTGAGTTGGCGAGCAAACAAAACCTCGATTTAGAAGCCGCAGGGCTACGAATTGTACAAGCACGTTCATTGCTTGGTATTTCGACGGGCTTGCAATACCCACAAGTTCAAACCGTGTCAGGAAACCTAGCGCGTGCCTACGTAAATGATCAGGGCGTGAATAACGCCACTTTGTCGTTTGATGCTGCTTGGGAAATGGATGTTTGGGGCAAGTATGCTCGCGGTATTGAGTCGGCAGAAGCGGGTTACTACGCATCCATCGCATCGTATCACGACATCATGGTCACTATAACCGCCGAAGTGGCGCGCAATTACATCAACTATCGCACATTCCAAGAACGTATTTTGCTGTCTCGCCGCAATATCGAGATTCAAGAGCGTGTCGTACGTATTACTCAGGTGCAGTTCGACTCTGGCAACGTTACAGAATTGGACGTTCAACAAGCTAAAAACCAACTCTACACCACCAAAGCAGCGTTACCGAGCCTCGAAGTGGCAATGAAGCAGTCACGTACTGTGTTGGCTTTGCTACTGGGTCTGTTACCAGAAGAAGTAGATCGACTGCTACAGTCGGATGGGATGCACAAGCAAATCGCTGAGTACGAAGCCCAGTTCAAATCGACGGGCAGAAAATCGGCGCTATCAGGCACCGACGAGCGCTCCATTGTGCCGCGTCCACCTCTGTTGGATACCCAAGTGGACGCAAACTTAGTGATGCGACGTCCGGATTTGCAAGTCTCTGAGATGCAAGCTCGCGCGCAGAGTGCGCAAATTGGCGTGGCGGCAACCGCTCTGTATCCAAGCTTTTCGCTGTTCGGTTCCATCGGTATCGACAGTACGGTTCCCGATGGCAGCAGTTTCAGTTTTAGCGATTCGCTCACCATGGTGGTTGGCCCAACGTTCAGTTGGAACATTTTCCAATACGGACGCGTGAAAAATAACATTCGTTTCGAAGATGCTCGCTTCCAAGAAACGCTGACGAACTACAACAAAAAGGTACTGCAAGCCGTTAATGAAGTCACCAATGCAATCGAAGCGTATGACCTGTATTTGCAGCAAAAAGATTTACGCTTGCAATCGGTCAACTCTTCCATTCGTGCGTTCAACATATCCATGACACAGTACGAAAACGGACAAATTTCATTCGAACGTCTGCTTAACTCGGTAGAAAAAATGACCCGCGCAGAAGACAGCTACGCAACGATCAAAGGTAATGTTGCGAACCAAGTTGTCGCGCTCTACAAAGCCCTCGGTGGAGGCTGGCAAACCCAAACAGGCAAACCTTTCATCAGTGAATCGATTGCCACGCAGATGACAGAGCGCACTGACTGGGGAAGTTATTTAAATGAAGAAAACCGCGTATTGCCGCCTTTGCGACTCGAAACTCCGGCTGAGACCAGTGATGAAAACAAAACGGAGGATCGGTAATGCCTCATGAACTCTCTTGGGGAGACGTTTACTTTTCTCCTACGCTACTCGTGCTCTTTCTCGCCGTCACGGCCACGTGGATAACGGTGATGATATTGAACAAGACACGTTTGTCTCGCTTCATCGCTTTTCCGTCTCTGACGTTTATTGCCATCATGGTCGGTTATGTGGTGGCCATCGACAGCTTTTATATTCAATTTTAGGTGCCAAACAAGATGAAAAAACTATTCGTAATCGCACTCAATCTTGTCATTCTTGGTGGCGCAGCTTGGCTCGGCTATCAAAAGTTTGAGGAATACTTTAATAACCCATGGACACGAGATGGGCAAGTGCGTGCTAACGTCATCAAAGTGGCTCCTCGCGTATCAGGCCCAATTGTAAATGTCGCGGTGCAAGACAACCAAGAAGTAAAAATGGGGGATTTACTGTTTGAAATCGACCCTGCGACTTACCAGGTTGCGTTATCTCAAGCCGAAGTAGCACTGGAGCGCTCCATTGTTAGCTCTCGCGGTAAAAAAATCGAATATGACCGCTTAAAAGACATTCGTGCCAAAGACCGTGGCGCAGTTTCTCATAAGGATCTGATTCGTCGTGAAATCGCTTACGAAGAATCGCTACTGCAAATCAAATCTGCAGAAGAACAACTAAAATCAGCACGCCTTAACCTCAGCTTTACCAAAGTTTATGCGACCGTCGATGGTTTTGTATCTAACCTCGATATTAGAAACGGTACGCAAGCGGTCGCAAACCAACCACTGCTCGCACTGATCGACAAAAACAGCTTTTGGGTATTTGGTTTCTTCCGTGAAAACCAACTTGCGCAAATCGAACCTGGCAGCCAAGCGCGTGTCACTTTGATGTCTCACCCAGACACGCCAATTGACGCGACGGTTGACTCGATTGGTTGGGGTATTGCGCCCAAAGACGGCACGGTCGGCTACAACCTTCTTCCAAACGTAAACCCTGTTTTTCAGTGGATTCGCCTAGCACAACGTATTCCGGTGCGAATCTCCCTACAAGAACTTCCTGAAGATGTTGATCTTCGATTCGGGCTTTCTGCGTCCATCATGGTGATGAAAGAGTCATCCGCAGAAAGTGAACAATAACTAAGTGAGAAGAGCCATGGTCATTGGTAAAAACCTCAAAAATATTAATGAAGAAAACAACTTCTTCTATCTAACCTTAGCACTAGTGATTTTGTTGCTAGGGAGTGCGATGGCACAAGTCGTAGGTGAAGGGACGATTGAACACATACTTCAGGCTTTCACGGTTCTGACGTTTATCGTCTGTTTTGCGAGCCTTCGCTTTGACAAAACCTGGTCTCGTTTCCTCTACAGCCTGTTTGGTGTTTGGGTTCTTGTGATTGTGATCAAGACCGTTTTCGACATCAGAGAGATGAATGTGGTGATGCTTGCCCTCACCTTTGCGTTCTTTTTCGGCACTTTTAAATCCATCGCAAGACAGATTCTTTTCACCGGCCATGTCAACAGCAACAAAGTCATTGGCTCGGTAGCGCTTTTCTTGCTACTTGGTCTGATGTGGGCGATTGCCTACCTCATTCTGCTTGAGTTTTCGCCTGAAGCCTTTACCGGTATGGAAGCGATTTCTTGGGGGCAGAACTTCTCCAATGCAGCGTATTTCAGTTTCGTTACCTTAACCACGCTCGGTTATGGCGACATTAGTCCTCTAACACCACTGGCTCAAGTCGTGGTGTATTTAGAGGCCATCACAGGTGTTTTTTATATGGCGATTGTTGTTTCAAGTCTCGTCAGTTCTAACATTGATCATCAGGTAAACAAAAATGGATAAACAATCGGTAAAAATCGACAGTAAGCTTTTCATCAGTAATATGGTGGAATCAGCAATACGCATTGGCTTGATCTTTGTCTTGCTGATGTTTACGTACGACATCATCAAACCCTTCATACTTCCGGTTATTTGGGGCGCTATTATAGCCGTCGCTTTAATGCCGCTTACCCAAAAATTGCAGCGTGTATATGGTGGTCGCAGAGGTCTGGCAGCCACAACCATTGCTTTACTTGGTATTGCCCTCCTTGTCACGCCACTTGTTATGGTATCAGGCTCCATTGTGGATGGTGCAACGCACGCGCTTGAAGTACTACAAAATGGTCAAGTGAAAATACCAGGGCCAAAACCTTCCGTAGCGGATTGGCCTATCGTGGGTGATAAGCTCTACGAAGTGTGGACCCTATTCGCTACTAATCTTGAGCAAGCGATTCAAACCTTTATGCCACAAATAAAGGCAGGACTCACATCTTTACTGGGTACACTGGGGGGCGTATTGGGAAGTTTACTGCTTTCAATCTTGTCACTTGCGATTGCAGCAGGTTTCATGACGTACTCTGAATCTGCGGCATCAGGCCTAAGAACCATCGCGATTCGTACCGCTGGTGAAAACGCAAAAAGCTGGACCACGCTTATCGCAGCGACAATTAAAAGCGTACTGCTTGGCGTAGTCGGTGTAGCGGCGATTCAAGCACTGTTGATCGGTGCTGGTTTCTTCGTATTTGGCGTTCCGGCAGCAGGTTTACTCACACTGCTTCTAATGATCTTATGTATCGCTCAGCTCCCGGCGTTGCTCGCAGTGCTACCTGTGATTGGCTTCATGTACATGACCCAAGACACCTCAACAGCAACCATGTTTACTGTTTGGGTCGTAGTTGCGGCTCTTTCTGAAAACCTGTTCAAACCAATGTTAATGGGACGTGGCGTCGACGTGCCAATGCCTGTGATTCTGCTCGGTGCCATCGGTGGTATGCTTTTCTACGGCATCGTTGGTCTGTTCTTAGGTGCCGTTATCCTAGCAATTTGGTATGAGTTATTTGTTTGGTGGTTGAGCATTGAGAAAGCACAACAGCAAGAAGAAATGGCAGAACAACAAGACGCTTCTGATGACCAATCAGAACCTGGACACGGTGCTGGCATTTAATAAATCAATAAGTTAGAAAGAAATTTAATCTATAACTTATGATATCAAACCGCTGCATTTCAGCGGTTTGATTCTATTTGGATCACAGTTTCGTCGTAATAAATGCGATAAAAATGACGTTCTTGTTAAATTTTCATACTTATTACACTTGGGAGTTGCAATCGGGCAATGAACGATGCACTCTCGATGACCACTAATTTGCTTAGGATAAAAACAATGAAATTGATCAAGCCTTTAACTTGTGCGCTTGCTCTCGCAATGAGTGGCATGGCATTCGCAGATGTAACCGTGAGTGTTCCTGACAACGTTTCAGTATTGGCGGCTAACGGTGAAAAAGCAGATCTTTCGGGTGGTTTTTTCGCCTCTGAAAGAACACTGACGTTACCTGATGGCCTTAACCAAGTCGTATTTCGTTTCGCCCCTTACTTCAACCAAGGTAATGACCGTTTAAGTGTTGAAAGCGATGTTATCGTTACACGATTTGACGCGACCAATGCCGAACTCACTCTACAAATGCCAGAATACCGCAACCTACGTGATGCGGAAGAGAAGATCAAAGACTTAGATTGGAAACTGGTTGATGATTCAGGCAACGCAATCGCGGTTGACCAGGACAAGTTGCTCAAACCGGGTATGCAAATCGGTCGTGATTACGTACGTGAAATCGAAGATTATAACCAAGCTGGCGGTGCAGCAGCCGTGGCTTTTGCTGGCGCAGCGACCATGCAGCCAGTCACGCTTCCTGCAAAGGTTCCTGCGGATATGAAGCAAGTGAGAGCAACTGCGGTTAAAGCGGATTCGACAGCTGAAGAGATGCTGCACTTCTGGTACCAAAAAGCAGACGCAGAAACCAAAGCTCGCTTTAAGAAATATGTTAATCAACAGTAAATCTGGTTAACTTTATCGATATTAAAAAAGCCACTTCACGTGGCTTTTTTGATCAAAAATTAGGAAACTTGGACAACTTTAGTATTGGCGATCAAGTCATGCAACAAACGTCGCTCCGGATGAAAGAACAACAATGCCAAATTTACCAACGGGATCCCCGGAATGAGCATCTCCAGCAAGTAGCTAATAACAAGCCTTAACCCTGCTGTAACTTTCGTTGCCTTACTATCATTTTTCATTACAACTTTAATACCAATCATGCGCATACCAATGGTTTGCCCATGACTCAATGCATTCCAGTTGATCATTAAAACCGTTGGTAAAGAAAGCAAGTAAAACGCCTGAGTTTCACGAACAAGCGTGAGGTTATCTGCTAAAGAGAGCTGAAAGTCGTTAAGAAAAGAGTTAATACTCAATGCGATGATTAACACTACCACCATCGTAAAGAGCAGGTCGATAAAACCAGCAATGATTCTCTGTTGCTTGCTCGCGATAAAAGCATACATGGACTTCAGTCACCTCAATGTAATTGGTTAAGCGAGAATGACTGAGTGTACAGACGCGCAATGGTGAGCGCAGTTTAGGTATTGCCAACATAATATTCAACTAAGAACATACTAAATCGCGGTCGTATCTCAAAAGTAATCATTACATCTTGAGCATAACCGTATCAATTTAACAAAACGCTACCAGTAACGTTCGTAAATGATATTTCCCCCAGTTTGATGGCGATACTTTTCCAAGCCTAGCTCTTGTAAAACGGGCACGGTATCTTTGATCATTTGTGGATTCCCACACATCATGACAAAGCTACGCTGAGCTGAGAATGGCGCATCAGCGGCGTTGGACAGTAAACCCGATTCGATGAGTTCAGGAATTCGGCCTTGTAATTTACCATCAACCTCTTCCCTGCTGACTATCGGTATATACTTTAATCTGCCTTCATATCGTTGCTGAAGCTGTTCAATTAGGTATTTATAAACCAGATCTTTTTCGAAACGAACGGCATGAACCAGCACAATGCGCTCATTGTGAGGCGGTAAGTTTATATCATCCAGCAGCGATAAAAACGGTCCAATCCCCGTACCTGTAGATAGCAGCCACAGGTCATGAGCCTGTTTAGGAATAGAATCATGGATTAAATCGCCATGTGCGGTGGCACCGACATAAATGCTATCACCAGATTTAAGCTTTTGGAGCCGTGGAGAAAGTTGTCCTTGAGGGTCGGCTACTATTAGAAACTCCAACCAATCGAATTGCTCGCTTGGCGCATTAACCACAGAGTAAGCACGGCTGATCGGCTTACCTTCATCATCAAGCAAAGCAAGCTTGGTGAATTGGCCAGCTTTAAAGGAAAGAGGCGCGCCAGATATTCTCAAACTGAACAGCTCACCTGTCCAATCAATGCGTTTCTCAACTCTTGCGAGGTTGAAACCTTTGAGTTCAATCATGAGACACCTCCTATCTGGTTACTCTTAGTTAAACTTACGCCTTCAACTCGATTATGTAAAGTTTCTGGTTTACATAATCAAACCACTATTTCATTTCACATTTTAAAAACAATTTTATTACATATTAAATGATTACATCTAGAATAAATGCTCAAAGTGATAAGTCGCGTCGCAATTTGTGGCAAAGCAGATGAAAAAGGAGCAATAAAAATGGACACACTGTTAAAGGACTTTCCCGTTATCACAGAGATAAAAGTCGCATGGGGTGAAATGGATGCTCTGCAACACGTTAATAACGTGGTCTATTTTCGCTACTTCGAGACCGCACGTTTAGATTACTTCAACAAAATTAACCTGCTGGTCGACCTGCAGACCTCGCAAATTGGACCAGTACTGAGTGAGACTCAATGCCGCTACAAATTGCCTGTTACTTACCCAGACACGCTATTAGTCGGTTCTCGCGTAATCGACATGCAAGAAGATCGCATCACAATGGAGTACCAAGTGCTGAGTAAGAAGTGGGGTAAGATTGCGACCATCGCGACCGCCACTGGTGTGATGTTTGATTTTAAGAACAACGTAAAAGCGGCGATTCCAGACCACGTTCGCCAGTCGATTTTAGATTTGGAAGGAACTGTGGGTAGCACGCATCATTTAGAGTAGCAAGAAATGAGAGATTAAAGGCGAGGTTCCCGACAGCGATTCTTCATCGCTGTCGGGAATAACGTATGGCTAATCTTCCAACCTACGCGATAAGAGAACTAGCGTCATTCTAGCGAGCCAAGGCGAGACTAAGAATCTACTTACCGCTTGCTGCAGGCCTATAGAGATATAAATAAACTCAATACAATCTGAGAGTAGATTCTGAATCACGCTCGTTCCTCGCGGTTCAGAATGACGGTTCGAGTTTGGCTCTGATCTCTACAAAACCATCTAAAAAAGCGATTCCAGAAGAACCTATGTGACCATCCGGAATTTCGCTTTAGACGTAACAGTAGAGCGACTCTTTCAGCCTACGCGATAAGAAAAGCTACGTCATTCTAACGAGCCAAAGCGAGACTAAGAATCTACTTACCGCTTGCTGCAGACCATAGAGCTATGAATAAACTCAATACAATCTGAGGGTAGATTTTGAATCACGCTCGTTCCTCTCGGTTCAGAATAACAGTTCGAGTTTGGCTCTGACCTCTACAAAACCATCAAAAAAAGCGATTCCAGAAGAACCTAAGTGAGTCATTCGGAATCTCGCTTTAAACGTATCAGTAGAGCGACTCTTCCAGCCTACGCGATAAGAAAAGCTACGTCATTCTAGCGAGCCAAAGCGAGACTAAGAATCTACTTGCCGCTTGCTGCAGACCATAAAGCCATGAATAAACTCAATACAATCTGAAGGTAGATTCTGATTCACGCTCGTTCCTCGCGGTTCAGAATGACGGTTCGAGTTTGACTCTGACCTCTACAAAACCATCTAAAAAAGCGATTCCAGACAAGCCTAAGTGACCATCCGAAATCTCGCTTGAGACGCATCAGCAGCGCGACTCTTCCAGCCTACGCGATAAGAAAAGCTGCGTCATTCTAGCGAGCCATAGCGAGACTAAGAATCTGCTTGCCGCTTGCTGCAGACCATAGAACCATGAATAAACTCAATACAATCTGAGGGTAAATTCTGAATCACGCTCGTTCCTCTCGGTTCAGAATAACAGTTCGAGTTTGGCTCTGAGCTCTACAAAACCATCTAAAAAAGCGATTCCAGATAAACCTATGTGACCATCCGGAATCTCGCTTTAGACGCATCAGTAGAGCGACTCTTCTAGCCTACGCGATAAGAAAAGCTGCGTCATTCTAGCGAGCCAAAGTGAGACTAAGAATCTACTTGCCGCTTGCTACAGACCATAGAGCTATGAATAGACTCAATACAAGCCTGAGGGTAGATTCTGAATCACGCTTTAAACGTAACAGCAGAGCGACTCTTCTAGCCTACGCGATAAGAAAAGCTACGTCATTCTAGCGAGCCATAGCGAGACTAAGAATCTACTTGCCGCTTGCTGCAGACTATAGAGCGGTTAGCAGAATGTCTCGATGTACAGCGCTTCGACTTTGTCTCTTGCCCATTGCGTTTTACGCAAAAACTTCAGAGAAGATTTGATCGACGGATCTTTCTTAAAACAGTTCACTCGAATGCGCTCATACAGGCCATTCCAACCAAAGTGTTCAACTAGTCGGGTGACGATTTTTTCTAAACTCAACCCGTGAAGTGGGTTATTCGGCTGCTGTTGGCTCATGCTATTGATCCGGTAAAGTGAAGTTTCGCGCTAATCTAACTCAAACTCGCCGTGCAACCTAATGTTTTAACCTTGAATTGGCCTACGACTCTCCCCTATAGTAGCCCAAACTTCTTAAAAGCCCTTTTCATTATGAAAGCCCTCAACGACCTCAATATTTTTGTCGAAACCGCGCGCCAAGGCAGCTTTTCAAAAGCCGCTAACAGCATGGACATGACACCTGCCGCCATTAGCGCATCGATTAAGCGTCTTGAAGGGCAAATCGGTTTCCCACTGTTTGTGCGTTCCACCCGAAGCCTGCGTTTAACCTCAGAGGGCGAACTGTTTTTAGACAAAACCACGCAAGCGTTGGCAACATTGCAAGAGGGGTTGGATCAGATCTCAAGTGCGCGCGGGGAGTTGTCTGGTCAGCTGCACATTACTGCACCCTCCGATTTTGGTCGCAATATGTTGCTCGATTGGGTGGATGAGTTCATCGATCTCTACCCAAATGTTTCCATTAAACTAGAGCTGTCCGATAGCTTGACGGATATGTATACCAAGCCTGTCGATATTGCGATTCGCTACGGCGAACCGGCCGACTCCAATCTGGTCGTATTGGCATTGTGTGGGTCAAACGAACGGATATTATGTGCATCGCCAGAGTACGTAGCTACACATCCAGAACTCACCTCTCCTGCCGATTTAACGCAACACAATTGCTTGTGCTACATGGTCGCGGATTCGGTCTACAACAAATGGACGCTCACGCGTGGCAGCGAGAAAGAACAAATCGTGGTCAGCGGTAACTTGTTGAGCAACGATAGTGACTTGCCACACCGGTTAGCGATCAAAGGCAAAGGCATTGCGAATAAATCATTGATGGACATTAGCCGAGACTTAATCGAGGGAAGATTGGTGCGAGTGTTACCAGAGTGGGATTGCGGCCCAGTGCCGCTCTACATGGTATGTGCCGATCGTCGATTATTGACGCCAACGATTCGGACTTTCCGCGACTTTATCCAACAAAAATGCTGCCAGCAACGCGCCAACGTGCTGGCAACCTTCTGTCATTAGGCGATAAATCGAAGAGGACGAATCTGGGTATATTCAACCCAATCATTCTCTTCCAATGTTTCAAGAAACGTCGCCATATGCGGGCTTTGCAAATGCTTATCCAAGGCCTCTTGCGACGCCCAGATTTCTTGGAACATAAATAGGCCATCAACTTTTTCGTCGAGATACAACTCGTATTGGCAACAGCCTTCTTCTTTACGAGTTGGCTCTAGTAAACCAGCAAGCAAATTCACCACCTGCTCCTTACTATCTGGATAGGCTTTCACTTCTGCGACTAAGTGGATCATCGTTTTATCACTCTTTTGCGATTTATATATTGATTACGGGGTGCTACGTCACCTGTAAGTAAGCTCGAATTAGATCTCGGTGAATACGGTTTCTGCGTCCCAGCGAGACTTTGGCGTTTTCGCGTTGAAGTCATCTTCCGCGTGGTAGCCAAGCGGCACGATCACAACACTGGTATAACCTTTTTCACGCAAGCCAAATTCTTCATCCAGCACTTTTGGATCAAACCCTTCAATTGGTACTGCATCGATTTCTAGCGTCGAAGCACCCAACAGCAACGTACCCACGTTGAGGTAAACTTGTTTCTCCATCCAATGGTTTGCATCTTTCAAATCAAAACGGTGCATGTTCACAAAGTAGCTACGGCCACCGCGCACAGCCGCTTTCGCTTCTTCAGTTGGGAATCGACCATCTTTTTCTTCTTGCACCATTAGCGCTTCAATGTAGTCGTTATCAATGCCTGTTTTTGCACAAAACACCAATACGTGAGAAGCGTTGAGAATCTTCGCCGCGTTAAACGCGTAATTCTCTTGCGCCGCTTTAGCGATGCGCTGCTTGCCTTCTTCTGTGCTTGCCAGAATGAAATGCCAAGGCTGGGAGTTCACACTCGATGGACTAAAACGAATCAGCTCTTTAACTGCGTCGATTTTTTCTTGAGGTAGCTTGCGTGTTGGGTCAAACACTTTCGTTGAGTAACGAGATTTTGCAGCTTGTACGATATCCATGAGGTTCTCCAATTAATGAATTTAAGCTGTGTAACAGCATAACCTCATGAGATAAAGGGAAAAACCGATTTCGATTAAAAACATTTTCAAAATAAATTTGAAAATAAAACGATAAGAAAGGCTTTGAGCGTTCTCACTGAACTTCTTCATCTTTTCAGCAATAATGCATGTTTGCTCGCAACCAAACTCAACTCATGCTGCCTCAAGATAACATTATTACATCCTTTCTGTGCAAAAAGCTCGGTCACAATCACCTTCGAATTGCTGGCGAATATTGGCACATTGAGAAGTTGGTGGCCTTGCAATGTATGATGTTGAAAGAAGCGCCTAACCTCCAAGAAGGGCTGCTTTGGTGGAGTAAAAGTGTCTCATTATTCGACCGCCGTTTGTACGTCACATTTCAACATGGTGATGCCCAAATCCATCTGCAAGTAGAATGCAGAACGGGCGATATGCCAAATTGGGCGGAGTCGGTGTTTGGCTTGCTCAGAATGCAGTTGGAGATGCTTGAGCTAAGCGAATCAATACAAGTACAAGTTCAAGCCAGCAATCCATTCTCGGCCGATATTTTTCTAGGGGAAACGCGAGATTCTAAAACGAGTTCAAGCGTGTTTGAACTGGTGAAACACGTTTATTTGCTGCTTTCTCACCAGCCAATTGAGCAACCCGAATTGCTGAGTGTTTTGAACGCCTTGTTCATCAAAAACAGCAATTACGCGCTCAAGTTAGAGCAAGCGGCAAGGCAACTGGGCGTCTCCAAACGCACCTTGCAACGTCGACTGCAAGAGAAGCAAATGAGCTACTCTCAATGCGTTGATTTCGCTAAAAGAAAGCAAGCACTCACTTTGCTTGCCGACACCCAACTCACAACGCAGCAAATCGCCTATCAACTTGGTTATGAAGAACCTTCGAACTTTCACCGCACTTTTCGTCGTTGGTATCCGTTTTCACCCATGCAATATCGCCAACAATGTTTGGATAACCGAACTCAACTAAATCAACAACCGATCCGCTTATACTACGCCAAAGCCAATACCTTCGACGATAACCACATCGACCAACCTGTCGGCAAAATCTGGATGGAAGTGGACAATATTGCGTTTGAAAAAGTGGTCTCGGTAGAATGCCGTGACCGTGATGGCGCATGGCGTCGCTACCCAGCCTTCTTCGAGCGCTTTTTAAGTCATGGCATCGAACTCTGGGCAACGACCGAACTTCCGGTAGCGCACCCCCTTACCTTTCGCCTTTGTTATGAAGTCGATGGGGAACGTTACATTGAGAATAACCACCAGCGTGACTATGTGGTTTCTAAGGGGCTTTTAATTGGTGCAACGGAATACATTGTCCCGACTCGGCAGCTTATTAATATTGGGGCGCAATACACGCTCTTTATCGAACTGGCATGCCGACTTGAAAACGTTGCGAGGATTGACTGTTACGTCGATGATGATCCCACACCTCACGCAATGCGCTTAACCAAACACTCGCTACATTATGCTTGTTGGGTGCTGCAATTATCGCTCACTCAAACTGCAAAGCAGTGCCGTTTCCGCCTTTATGATGAATCCGACAACGAGCTCGCGAAAGAGCATTACCCGATACAATATCCTATTGTGCAACCGCTCAATTAAAACTGTCGGTCAGATCAAAACCATCACTTCGTGACATCATTTCACGTCTTTTTTGGCGTAAAATGACACTCTCAATTTCAAACCTTTGCTTTATCGTTTCTGCATTGCTGCATAACGGAGGCAAAAACTGTGTTTGAAACTCTACCTAACCCAATGAATAAAATAAAAATACTTCCTTTCGCGATCGCTCTTGCCCTTTCTGGCTGTGGAAGCGACGAAACCACACCAGTCGATACAGGCAGCCACGTGGCATCTCCTGATTGGCAAGATCAAATCATTTACTTCCTGATGATCGACCGTTTTAACGACGGCGACAGCGCTCTCAATGATCAAGAGCAAAACGAATTCGATCCGACGTCGGATAAAAAATTCAGCGGCGGCGACCTCGTTGGTGTGAGTGATAAGTTAAGCTACATCGAAGATCTCGGTGCCACATCGATCTGGATTACTCCGCCAGTTGCTAACCAATGGTGGGATGCAGAGCAAAACTACGGCGGCTACCACGGCTACTGGGCGCGTGACTTCCAAAAAGTGGATGAGCACTTTGGTGACATGGAAAGCTACCAAGCGTTAGCGCGAGAAGTGCACGCTCGTAACATGTTCTTGATTCAAGACATCGTGACCAACCATGTTGGTAACTTCTTCACTTACGATGCCCCATACAATTACGATCCTAGCCTTCCTTGCCAAGGTTTCCGTTTGATAAAAAATGCACTACCTGCCGGGCAAGAGCTGCCGTACCCACTCAACATGAATGAGTGTAAAACAGACGGCACAGGCAGCTACCACTGGACGCCAAGCATCACCGACCATAACGACCCAGTACAAGAAAAAACCTGGCAACTGTCGGATCTGGATGACCTGAATACATCCGATCCTGAAGTACGCGCTTATCTAAAAGAGAGCTACCGTAAATGGATTCGCGAAGTGGGCGTTGACGGTTTCCGTATCGATACGGTGAAGTTTGTTGAGCACGATTTCTGGAACGACTTCCTGCATGCCGACGATGGTGTGATGACTCAAGCGGTTGATACTGGTCGCGATAACTTCCTGACCTTTGGTGAAGTCTTCGAAACATCTACGCCTTACCACACCGAAGGCGAAGAGAAGATGCTGACTTACATCGGCGAAAGCGGCTCGCCGGAGCAGTTAACCTCGGTGTTGAACTTCCCATTGCAAGCAACCATGACTCGCGTGTTTGCAGCAGGACAACCGACCGATTACCTACGCTTTCGTCTTGAGAAAATGATGGAGATGTTCCCAAATCCATACATCATGCCGAACTTCATTGATAACCACGATATGCCGCGTTTTCTATCGCAAGGCAGTGTCAACGATATGAAGCAAGCTCTGATCACCATGATGAGCGTACCCGGTATTCCTGTGATTTACCAAGGTACAGAGCAAGCGATGCCAGCAGCGCGCGATGCGATGTTTGCTGGCGGTTACCGTGAAGACGGCGACTACGTAGATTCATTCGACCAAAACAGCGAGATGTACTTGTTCATCCAAGAGCTTGCTAAGTTACGTACCGAAAACAAAGTCATGACACGCGGCGAAATGAAAGTCATTGGCAGCGATAAAGCTGGTGCAGGTGTGTTCGCCTTTACCCGCACTTTGGATAACGACGAAGTCTTAGTGGTAATGAACACATCTAACTCTCCAATGTTGATGAACCAACTCGATGTAGAACAAGTTGGTGGCACCGTCTTCAAACAACAAATCATGTCGAACTGGGTAGACGCTCCAGAGCAGTTAATCGCAGATGAAAACGGTTACGTAACCCTTGAGCTACCAGCCAAATCTGCCGTGATTTACTCAAAAACTAACGATACCCAATCGGTAGATACCCCAGACCTCAACATACAACTGGCGCAGGATTGGGAAGGAAAAACCATCACTGGTGATATTGTTATCGCGGGTAGTGCGAACGCCAACGAGAAGTTGAACCTTGTCGTCGATGGTAACTTAGAAACAGCGCAAGCCATTACTGCAGGCGCTGATGGTCAGTTTAGTGTCACGCTGTCGACTCGTCACTTTGCAATTGGCGAACAACAACACCGCTTCGCGATTTATTCTACTGAGAAAAAAGCTGGCATTGAAGATGTTAACTTTGTGTCGGACTTAAGCTGGTCAAACACGCCAGACGACACTATTGATGACGCGGGTGATGCGCAAGATGGCATGGGCGGTCCTAACGGTAACTATTCGCTACCAACGGATCCAACATTCGATAAAAACAATAGCCAACTCGCAATCAACAAAGCTGAGGTATTTACCGTTGGCAGTAACGTACGTTTGACCTTCACTATGGACAACATCACCGACACTTGGTTGCCACCAAACGGCTTCGACCACGTAGGTTTCACCATCTTTATTGATTTACCTGAAGAAGCCGCAACTAACTTGTCTGAGCTACCGAAGATCAACGCTTCTATGCCAAGCGGAACCTGGAGTCGTAATGCGGTTGTTTTTGGCTGGCAAAGTTCGATTTACAACACCAAAGGAGCAAATGCGACGACATGGGGAGAAGCGGTCACGCCAGCACCAACAGTGACAGTAGACAAAGCCAATAACACTATTTCGATGGACTTTGCGAGTGACGCGCTGGGCCGCCCAGATTCGCTCGATGGTATCCGCTTCTATGTCACGACTTGGGACTTAGACGGCCTTTCGGCAACTTACCGTCCGCTAGAACAAGACAAAGGCCCTTGGAACTTCTCCGGTGGCGCATCGGATGAAAGTAAGATTTGGGACGATTTACCAATCATCACCTTGTCGGAATAAACCGTTAAATAAAACACCGCCCAGCGTTTAGCTGGGCGGCCATCAACAAAAAAATGCAGAAAGACACTTCTGCTCGTTTTTATTCTAGTTAAAGAACGATTTCACCCACAGCACCAGACTGTCCCAAAGCTGAGCGAACCACGAGCCCTCTTCTACCGCTTGGCTGCTGACCAAGGGATAACTCGCCACGGTACTGTCATCGCTTTTCCAAACGACCTTACCAATCTCATCTCCTTGCGCGATCGGCGCAATCAACGGTTCATTTAACACCACACTCTTATCAAGCCCAGCCGTCATTGAACGAGGCAGAGTGAGATAGGCATCTTTAGCAAAGATCGCCTCAACTTGATTAGCATTTCCCTTCCAAACGCGAACTTTAGACTCAACTTCCCCCTGTTTAGCAACTTGCTTGGTGTCATAAAAGCGAAAACCATAGCTGAGTAGATTCTTCGATTGGCTGATCCGAGCCTGTTTACTTGGCGTACCCATCACCACCGAGATAAGGCGCATTCTTCCTTCTTTGGCCGAGCTCACCAAGCTGTATCCGGCATTGCTGGTGTAGCCGGTTTTTCCCCCGTCGACATCAATGGAATTGTCCCACAACAACTTATTGCGGTTGTACTGCGTAATGTCGTTCCACTTGAAGACTTTCTCACTGTATAGCGCGTACACATCAGGAACATCGCTGATGATCGACTGCATGAGTCTTGCCATATCGGTTGGTGAGGTTTGGATGCCATCACTATCAAGACCATGGGAGTTCACAAAATAGGTGTCTTGCAGTCCTAATTTCTCCGCCCAACCATTCATCAAGGCAACAAAGCCGCGTTCACTGCCTGCAACATGCTCAGCCAGTGCAACGCACGCGTCATTTCCTGATTGGATGATCACGCCGCGCATTAAGTTCGCAACACTAATTTCATCTTTCGGTTTGATGAACATTTTAGAAGAACCGGGAAACTTGGCCGACCACGCGTTTTCGCTCACGGTGACAACATCATCCCATTTCAAACGCCCCGCTTTGATTTCTTGTCCAACTACATAAGCGGTCATCAACTTGGTTAAACTCGCCGGAGCAAGGCCTGCTCGCCCGTTATACTCGGCAATAATGGCACCGGATTGAAAGTCCATTAATACGTAGCCTTTTGCCTGTAACTGAGGTGGGTTGGGCGTAACAACGGCAAAAGTAGGTACGCTTATTAAACAAGTCACAATTGTCCATCGAGCCAGTGACACTTTCATCCGACTTCCTCCATGCTCTTACTTTGTCGCAACTCTATTGAGCATAGCTCACTCAACCAGTTGCACCAGTCGCTAATCGTTTCATTTTCTTGAACTTACATTGATTTGACCAAGGTATAGAACTGAAGAGGCAATTGGGAAATAGCGTTGGTTCTTCGCGCCATTCGCAGTAAAGTAGCGCTACCCCTCAATAAGGAAATAAAGATAACAATGAACGCTCAATCATTTATCGACGCAGGATTGCATTACACTCCCCACAGTTTTACCGTTCCTCTGGATTACCAAAACGCGAGCAAAGGCACCATTGAAGTCTTCGCCCGTGCGGTTTGCCTAGTTGGCGAGGAAGAATCGACCAAACCTTGGTTGGTTTACTTTCAGGGCGGACCTGGCTTTCCCTCTCCGCGTCAAAACGGCAATAACGGCTGGGTAAAACGCGCGCTGCAAGAGTACCGAGTTTTGCTTCTCGACCAGCGCGGTACGGGCAACAGCAGCGTAATTAATCACCAGACGCTTGCTCACCTCACGCCAGAGCAACAAGCAGACTACTTGAGCCACTTCCGAGCGGATAACATCGTGCGCGACGCGGAATACATTCGTGAGCAATTTGGCGTCGAAAAATGGGCGATCTTAGGTCAAAGCTTTGGTGGGTTTTGCTCCCTCACCTATTTGTCTTTGTTCCCAGACAGCTTGCTACAAAGCTACATCACAGGTGGCGTGCCATCAGTCTCACGTCATGCCGACGATGTGTATGAAGCCACTTTCAAACGCACCATGGAGAAAAACCAAGCGTTCTTCCAACAATTTCCCAATGCGCAACAACTTTGCCAAAACATTGCGAATCACTTGCTGGAAAATGAAGAGTACCTACCAAATGGTCAACGCTTCACAGTGGAGCAATTTCAACAAATCGGCATCAACTTTGGTGTGAGTGATACTTTCTTACCAACTTACTATTGGCTAGAAAGCGCGTTGATTGAAGTGAACGGCAAACCACAACTTCGTTATGAGTTCTTAAACGATATGTTGGCGCAGCAAAACTTCCAAACCAACCCGATCTACGCCATTTTGCATGAATCGATTTACTGCCAAAGCTTCGCGTCGAATTGGAGTGCGCACCGCGTTCGCCAAACCCGATCAGAGTTTAATTATGAATCTGGCAAGCCATTTTACTTTACGGGGGAAATGGTCTTCCCATGGATGTTCGACCAATACGTTAACCTCAAACCACTAAAAGACGCCGCAGAAATATTGGCAGCGAAAAAAGATTGGACTGCGCTGTACGATCAAACACAACTGGCTCAGAACAAAGTGCCTGTCAGTTGCGCCGTTTACGCCGATGATATGTTTGTTGAAATGGATATCAGCCGAGAGACGCTCGCGTTAATACCAAACTCAAAAGCGTGGATCACCAATGAGTACGAGCACAACGGCTTACGTGCCGACGGTGAACGTATTCTCGACAGGCTCATCGCCATGGGCAAACAGACCGCAGCTACGTTGAAATAAGCACGGCAGACGTTAGAAAAACGCCTTTTCAGTATGTGGTGAAAAGGCGTTTTATAGCGGTTTATGAACAATGGCGATCAGTCATTCACTCTTTGTCCCTAAACCTTTATCCCTCACCACCTCATGTATAAAACTGCGACATGTCCTTTCCTTGTCAATGACTCCGGTGATTATTTGGTGCTTCTTGCGCCTAACTTTTTTGAAGGGCCTAAAACAGAATAACAGCATAAATTTAAGCCAAAAGTATCGGCTCCAACCTACCTAACTCACTATAATTAATGCTTATAATTTGAACACATATCGGCTTCACCTGCGGACATGCTCCCCCTATCAAAGACCGCCAGGCCCCGCCTACTCATAATATCCGTATAATTTGTCCGTATTTCCGACTAGTTTAGTCAGGTATACTTCGTGCCGCTAAAATTTTAAGGTCGTTGACCACCTGTATTTTTAAAGGAAACCTCATGAGTCAGTATGTAGTTTGTGCGCTGTACAAGTTTGTTGAGCTGAATAACTATCGAGAGCTACGCGAGCCATTACTTGCGTTGATGGAAAAACACCATATTCGCGGAACATTACTACTGGCAAGTGAAGGTATCAACGGTACTGTTGCATCTGATCGTGCAGGTATTGATACGCTACTGGAGTGGCTAAACAACGAACCTCGTTTGACTGGCACCGTATACAAAGAGTCGTATTCTGAGACCCAGCCATTCAATCGCACCAAAGTGAAATTGAAAAAAGAGATCGTAACATTAGGTGTTGAAGGTATAGACCCTCGCCACGTAGTGGGTACTTACGTGAAACCTCAAGAGTGGAACGATCTTATTGCTGATCCTGAAGTGTTTGTTGTCGATACACGTAATGATTACGAAATCGAGATCGGGACATTCAAAGGCGCTGTAAACCCAAATACTGAAACCTTTCGTGAATTCCCAGACTATGTAAAAGAAAACATGGACCCGGCAAAACACAAGAAAGTTGCGATGTTCTGTACCGGTGGTATCCGCTGCGAAAAATCAACGGCTTACATGAAAGAACAGGGCTTTGATGAGGTCTACCACCTAGAAGGCGGCATTCTTAAATATCTTGAAGAAGTTCCTCAAGAAGAGAGCATGTGGGAAGGCGATTGTTACGTATTTGACGGTCGTGTTGCCGTGAACCACCAGCTAGAAAAAGCAGATTACGATTTATGTAACGCTTGTCGTCTACCGATCACTGAAGAAGACAAACAGTCAGAATTGTTCGAGCAAGGCGTGAGCTGTCCAAAATGTCACGGCACACACTCAGAAGAACAAATTGCTCGATTCCGCGAGCGTGAAAAACAAATTGTTCTTGCAGAGCAGCGAGGCGAGCAGCATGTTGGTGGTGAAAGTGCCAAGCAAAGAGAAGCTCGACGTGCCGCTAAGTACGCGCAAAAAGAAGCGCAGCGTAAACAAGACTAAGCCCAACTCTCCTTATATTTAGCGAGCTGCCGTAAGGTGGCTCGCTTTTACTACGCACCAATACTCTTTCAATACAATTTTGTATCCCTCACCAATACCTCTAGTTGATTGTCTCTTTTGCCTTCGGGTAGCCCCACCATTTCATCATAAGCACTTTGATGCACTAGAACCTGCTTATTTGCTTTGATATTCCTGCACTTCTTTTGCATCTCGATCAGGGAATGAGCCCTCAAAAAGATACCGTTGTCATCAGTGATAAATTGCGCTTCTCCATCAATCACGACAGATGCCTGGTACAATGCGAGATCAAGCGAATGAATGACCAATTTGTCTACATAGAAGTATTTTTGTAACTTACTCAATGGTATTGCCATGTGTCACCTCCCTGAAAGTTACCTCTACGTTTTGTAGAATAAAACCGATCATTGGATGAGATTTCTTCGGTTTACTTGCGTACAACATCGGAAACAAAGAGGATTCCGATGCAAAAAATCAATGTCGTGTGGTTAAAGCGAGATTTAAGGCTGACTGACCATCAACCACTAACTCAAGCATTATCAACAAAGCACCCAACTGTGCTTTTGTATATTGTTGAACCATTGCTATTGAACAACCCACACTATTCTGAGCGCCACTGGCGATTTGTTTGGCAATCACTGCAAGACATGGATGAAACGCTCAAAGCGTATGGGCATCGAATCACGGTGCTGTTTGACGATGCCTTAGCATGTTTCCAATCAATTCAAGCGCAATATCAAATCAACGCTGTTTTTTCTCACCAAGAAATAGGACTCAACTGCACCTTTGAACGAGACCGACAAGTTGCCGCTTGGCTGTATGAGCAGAACATCGACTGGTTTGAATTCGAACACGGTGCTGTAATCAGAGGTGCAATAAACCGGCAAGGTTGGGACAAACATTGGGACTCTGTCATGAGAGCCTCAATAAGCCCTATTGAGCTCCAAACCGACTTATTGCATTCATTGGATGCAGAAGCTCTCGGCTGTTCGTTTTCGCCACCATCATCCTGGCTATCAAAATGCAAAGGAATGCAAACGGGAGGAAGCCGGCTCGCTTGGAAAACACTAGAGGACTTTTTCCATCGTCGAGGTCGTGATTACTATCGAAGCATTTCTAGTCCCACCGCCTCACGCACAGCCTGTACTCGACTTTCTCCATATCTCGCTTGGGGTAACATATCCTTGCGTGAAGTTTATCAATACCTTTTGAAACACTGGCAAGTCGCTGGGTTTCGTCGCAGCTTAATTGCATTGTCTTCACGGCTTCATTGGCACTGTCACTTCATCCAAAAATTCGAATCGGAATACGACATGGAGTTTTACTGCGTTAATCGGGCTTACGAACCATTGATTAAACAAAGCAGTACTTTCGATGAAGAAAAGTTAGCAGCATGGAAATCCGGGCATACCGGCGTACCTTTGATTGATGCCTGCATGCGCTGTTTGCACCACACTGGTTACATTAACTTTCGCATGCGTGCCATGCTGGTTAGCTTTCTTACTCACCACATGAACATGGATTGGCGAGTAGGTGTAACGCATTTAGCGCAACTGTTTCTCGACTTTGAGCCTGGAATTCATTACCCACAATTCCAAATGCAAGCAGGAGTAACCGGGACTAACACAATCCGTATTTATAATCCGATCAAGCAAGCCCAAGAACATGATCCTAACGGTACGTTCATCTACAAGTGGGTACCTGAGTTACAAATGGTTCCTCCCCCTCTTTTATTTGAGCCCTGGACAATGACCCAGATGGAAGCTGTCATGTATCAGTTGCAGCCAGATAGCCGTTACCTTGCACCTATTATCACACCAGACAACGCAGCTAAAGCAGCAAGAGAGCGCTTATGGACGTGGCGGAAACGAGCCGATGTGAAACAAGAAGGCAGACGAATTCTTGCGCGACATGTTAGACCCTCAAAAGAAAGTAGGACGCGATGATCATCTCTCAATCACAATGCGTACAAATGCAAACACACTCCAGGGAACCCGTTGTACCCTCAACTAGTAAGGAACACATTATGTTCAAACGTATCTTAGTTATCGCGGCGACACTGATGGCGACGTTATCTTTTATGCTGCCCGTCAAAGCTCATGAGCATGGCATGATGAAAGCCGATATTGTCGACGTTGCCGCTGAAAATGGCTCTTTCAATACGCTTGTTGCTGCGGTGAAAGCAGCGGGCCTGGTTGACACTCTCAAAGGGGAAGGCCCATTTACTGTTTTTGCACCAACGGATGACGCTTTTGCAAAACTGCCAGACGGCACAGTCGACATGCTCTTAATGCCGGAAAACAAAGACAAGTTAGTATCTGTTTTGACTTATCACGTCGTCCCGGGGAAAGTGATGGCTGCCGATGTTGTTAAGCTAGACAAAGCGACTACGGTTCAGGGGCAAGATGTGATGATTAAAACCATAGGCGATAAAGTCATGGTTAACGATGCAAATGTCATTGCAACCGATGTGAAAGCTAAAAACGGTGTCATTCACGTGATTGATACTGTCATCATGCCGAAATAACACCATTCAGAGGGCGGTACACTCCGCCCTTTAGACAGAACTTCTTCCACCTTTAGCACGATTCCTCTCCACTTATCCCCAACAAACCTCCACTCATTCGTCATGGTTATAAAAAAGATAAAAACAAAATTAAAATCAATATCTTGCAAAACGATACTGCATAATATTGACGAGGTTAAGATATCATTATCTTTCAATTTGAGAACAGGATTCCATGTCAGTGACGTTTACTTTTCCACATGTAAATTCTTAAGCTAAATTTTGGCTGCTCAATCACATTTCGGCAAACCATTCGAAAGGGTGGGACGCAAAGCTTCCGGTCTGTCAGCATTTAAAAATCTAAAAGAATGCTCATGATAGCGGGGTTACCATAACGCAGTGTTACAGAAGTCCAATTGCTGTAGCGTTGCTTTATGCTCAGCATGCGCCGGGGTGTGACATTAGTTTGTCAGCCATAACAGAGGACATGTGATGAAATCATTTCCAACCAAATCCTTACTCGCGTTAGCACTTGCGAGCATTAGCTCAGGTGCTGCGGCTCACGGTTATGTATCAGAAACCAATGGTGGTGTCGCTGCAAGTCGCTCGGCACTATGTAAGTATCCAACGCCAGATACTAACGAAAAAAATAATAACTGCGGTGCGATTCAATATGAACCGCAAAGCGTTGAAGGCCCTGATGGCTTTCCCGAAACAGGGCCTCGCGATGGTAAAATAGCGAGTGCCGAAACCGCTTTAGCAGCAGCCCTTGATGAGCAAACTGCCGACCGTTGGGTAAAACGCCCTATTCAAGCAGGTACACAAACTTTTGAATGGACATTTACCGCTAACCACGTGACGCGCGACTGGAAATATTACATCACCAAGCCTGATTGGAACCCAAACGCTTCACTATCACGAGACTCTTTTGATCTAACTCCTTTCTGTGTCGTCGACGGCAATATGGTTCAACCCCCGAAACAGGTAAGCCATCAATGTAATGTGCCTACTCGCGAGGGATACCATGTCATCCTGGCAGTATGGGATGTTGGCGACACTGCAGCCTCATTTTATAACGTGATCGATGTGAAATTTGATGGTGACAGTCCCGTAATTCCAGATTGGAAGCAAGGCGGTCAAATTATTCCTACAATGGATTTAAATATTGGGGACTCGGTTTATACACGCGTATTTGATCAAGCAGGTGAAAACGTGGCGTATAGAACTGAACTAGAAATTACCGATGCAGCAATGGGCCAAGCTAAAAACTGGTCTTACGCACTCGCGACTAAGCTAAACCAAGAACAAGCAAAACTGCAAGCTGGGCAGTATGCAGAGGATAAATTCACTCCTGTTTATGGTACTAATCCGGTGTATCTGCAAGCAAATAGCGGCCTTAAGCGAGTAGAGATCGGCTATAATATTGAAACTCCTGTTCCAGAATACTCACTCACAGTAGATGGCTTAGCAGACGAATATATCATTGAGTCAACACCGACAACGTTGGATCTGACACTAACTGCTGAAGGCGATTTAAATGCAGAACTCACCGTTTACAATCACCATCGCGAACCACTTGCAAGTTGGGCAAACGAAATGAAAGACGGCTCGGTAGAGGCGATATCGCTCGCTTTAAGTAAATCAGAGCCGGGTCACCATATGCTCGTGACACGTATTAAGGACAAAGATGGCAACTTGGTGGATCAGCAAACACTCGACTTTCACTTAAAAGAAGAGTCAGTTACTCCACCACCATCTGGTGAGTACGATTTTGTCTTCCCTGAAGGACTATCTAGCTACACTGCGGGCACAAAAGTGCTTGCCAGCGACGGGGGCATTTATCAATGTAAATCTTTCCCATACTCTGGTTACTGTATGCAGTGGAAAGAAAGCGCAAACCATTACGAGCCTGGAATAGGTTCACACTGGGAGATGGCTTGGGATAAAGTCAACTAAATCACCCTTCGAACGTTAAGTAAAAAGAGCCTCACTATGAGGCTCTTTTATAATCAAACGCAAAAATGACAATTTTCCCGGTCTAAACCATAAACACCAGATAAACTAGAGAGATGCGCTCGCCCCTCAATCAGCCCCATTTCATACCCTTCTAGTAAAACGGATTGTCGCATTGATAAGCGCTGAACATGAAAATTATCTGGTGGGGCAATTACCCTAACATGTGTTCCTGGTGGAGGGTTACGAATAAACTCCAATGATTGATTATAGTTATCTGCACGTCTTAACATCGCATCCGCCATTTTGGGGTGCTCCGCAAAAAGTTTCTTCATCAGCCATGTGGTCTTAACTGGCTTTTTGGCATAATTCAGTGGGTGAGAGAGTACTACGGTTATGTCGCGAGCCCCTCGACGATAAGCCTCACGCACTGGGATAGAATCAGCGACCCCACCATCGGTATAACAACCGCCAGAAAAACAAGGGGTATGCTTGTAGGCAATCGGTAATGCTGTTGTCGCTTCAATCGCATGGTGAAAATTATCACGTGTCACGCGATAGTAATCTGCCTGCCCTGTATCTACATTTGTTGTCGCTGCGAGAAAAGGAACGCCATTAAACAGTTTATTTTCATCGACGGGATACAAGCGATTAGATTCTTCAAACAACCACTTCACATCGATGAGGTCCCCACCTTTAACGAAGCGAGTCGGGTCAAAAAAGCGTTTGCTTGTGGCCAGCTTAGTAATGACGTTAATACTGCGATGCGGGTAGTCGGTCAAATACCCAATCAAATTTGATGCACCAGCAGATACACCGATTGCAAAATCAAACGGTTTATAACTCTGCTCTAAAAACGCATCTAACACTCCGCTTGCGAAGACGCCTCGCATCGCGCCACCTTCTACTACAATTGCTTTTGTTGCCATATTTCCCCCATTCTCCTTGCCAAAAGAGTAATGAAATTCGTGCAATCACAACAATTGAATATTCTTATTATTGAAATAGGTGAAGTCTATTTATTTCTCTCTTAGAAAATGAAAACTAAAGTTCAAAAAATCCGTACCCGTTAGAAATGTAATTGCGGGCTTAACCAAGGTGGCAAGGTCTAAGAGAAATCTAGGAGAAAACCGTTTTATAGGCTTCGCCCGCGCCATCAATAAACATTTGAGTACCAATAACCGCTAGAATTAAGCCCATCATTTTAGTCACAACATTTAGAGCACTTGGTCCAACCGCTTTGACCAATTTGTCTCCAAACAAAAACAGTACATAGGTGATCACACAAAGGACAGCGAAAGAAACGATAGTAATAATGGTTTGATCGAAACCACCCGCTGTCGCAAAGTTCATCGCGGTAGCAATCGTTCCGGGCCCAGCTAATATTGGCATCGCCAATGGAGACACTGCAATACTCAATGCCGCCCGTTGCTGAGCTGGTGAATACGCCTTCTCTTTGGTTTTCTGATGCGTCGAATCACCTTGAAGCATGTTAAAACCTATCAAAAACACCAAAATACCGCCTGTTATTCGCAATGCATAAAGCGTGATACCAAACAAATCAAAAATTAACTTACCGGCAATAGAAAATATCGCGATGATAATAAATGCAATAAAGACTGAGCGGAGCGCAATGGAACGGATGGTTTCTTTATCTTCATCAGCAGTTAAACTCAAAAAGATGGGGATATTGGCGATAGGGTTCATGATGGCAAAGAAGCCCATAAACACCGTAACTGTATGAACAATGAGTTCTTTCATATTTTCCACTGCATTTAAATTATTGATTCTAAAAACAGTATATACGCTCTCAAACAGAAAGAGTGGTGTATTCTCGATTCGCCTTCACACTTATGCGCCAAGCATTGTTTTTCTTTTGAGATAGTTTACCGACTCATCAAATGTCGCTAAGGTGAGTCTTCAGCCTTTACACGTAACAGGGGATGTTAAGTCACCATGAACAGCACGATTCAAACAATTCTCAATCACCGCTCAATTCGAAAATTC
This sequence comes from Vibrio sp. Vb0304, assembly GCF_033338995.1. NCBI lineage: Bacteria > Pseudomonadati > Pseudomonadota > Gammaproteobacteria > Vibrionales > Vibrionaceae > Vibrio > Vibrio sp. Vb0304. The sequence goes on along the minus strand of NZ_JAWOTT010000001.1, from coordinate 200,614 downwards.
ACCTCACAACCGATTGAGAGCGAACAATTAGATGCCATTCTTCAAGCCGGCCTTGCGGCGTCCTCATCAAGCATGTTGCAAGTCGTTTCAATTATCCGCGTGACCGACAAAGAAAAACGTACACTATTAGCTCAATATGCCGGAAATCAAGGGTACGTTGAAAGCGCGGCTGAGTTTTTGGTGTTTTGTATTGATTACCAGCGCCATGCCAGTATCAACCCAGATGTTCAAGCTGACTTTACCGAGTTAACGCTAATAGGCGCTGTAGACTCGGGCATCATGGCACAAAATTGCTTGCTTGCGGCGGAGTCGATGGGACTAGGAGGTGTGTATATTGGTGGTTTACGAAACAATGCCCAAAAAGTAGACGAATTATTAGGTTTACCTAAAAATACCGCCATTTTATTTGGTATGTGTCTTGGTCATCCAGATCAAGCCCCTGAAGTAAAACCTCGCCTACCTAAGCATGTCGTGGTGCATGAAAATCAGTATCAAGACCTAAGCTTGGATGATATTCAGACGTATGACCAAACTATGCAAAACTACTATGCAAACCGTTCGAGCAATCAAAAACAGAGTACTTGGTCGCAAGAAGTCACCAGTAAACTGGCTGGGGAATCACGTCCGCATATCCTGCCTTACTTAAACAGTAAAGGACTCACTAAAAGGTGATGACTACAATACGATAGGATCAAAAAAGGCCTCTGAAGAGGCCTTTAGAATTTATCAGCAAAAACTTGCTTAGTTACCGCCTGTCGCGCCAGTGCCTGGACCCGGTGGATCTTCAGGTTCAATTGGCTCACCGACTTCCGCATCTGGGATTTGTGGTACTTCAGGTTCGATATCTTCTAGTGGAGTGTCGTTATCAATAGCCTCTTGTACATCAGCAACAACTTTCTGAGTATCTTCAGCTGGAATCGTTACGTAGATAACATCACCCGAATCATTCTCAGGATAATTTGGGTTCGCCGCGATTACATCTTCTGTTATTGCTTTTGCAGCAACAGCTACAGCTTCAGGCGAAGCTGTTGGGTTCGCTTTGATGATATCTGATACAACGTTTGCTGTTGCAACTAGCTGAGTAGCAAGTGCGCTGTTACCACCCTCACTACCAAGTCCTGCTACTACAGATTCTGTATCACGAAGGATTTCGTCAACTGTTTTACCACTTGCATTGATATCGATACCCAAATTCTCGAATACTTTTTCAGCGATATCAGAAGAGTATACTTCACCATCTTTTAAAGAGTTAGCAACCAAAGTCGTAAATGGAGAGCCTGTTACCAATGAATCCGTCTGGGCTAGGCCTTGAGGGATTTTGTAGTCAGATGTAATAGGTTTACCATTTGACGCGTCTTTACTATCTTCTGTGTGCGTTAATACGAAAGCACAATCACCTGGCGCATTTACAACGTTGATATTTTCAAAACGCGCTTTACCAACCATACCTTCATAGTTTGTTGTATTTTCAATCGCGTCGTATGTCTCACCACCACATACTGCTTGAACTTTCATGCCGATAACAGCTGGGTCATAAGCCTGAACTGAGTATCTTTTTACCTCAGGGTCGCTGTCACTACCACAACCTGCTAGTAGGACTGCTGCCACACTTGCCGTTAAAAGTTTGATTTTCAAAATTAGCTCCAATATTTGTTGTTATATCCGACCGCAACAGGAAGCATAACGGCAGTTGCATATAGTGTAAATAGGATGCATACAACTTTGGCATGAGTTTTTTCACATTCTTGCCTGTTTGCTTGTGCAAAATCATGCATTCATCTCAATAACGTTAAATAGACACAATTTTGTCATGTATTCGTCAGTATTTTTTCAAGTAACTTGTTGCCTTTATTGCAACCAGATGGATAATAGTTGACTATTTTTTGTGGGTCGGATTTTCACACCTTCATTAATGAAACTAAGAGCTCTAAGTCGCTAGCAGCCATTTGGAGTGTTTATTACACAAATAATTCTGAATGGACTCGCTTTCTAAAGGCTTAAAACTGCAGTAAATCATCAATATTGATGAAATGCAGTTCAATTAGAATGAATCAATTTCAGTCGGCAAACTTTCTTTCGGTAGTTATAAACCAATGAACACATTTAATAAATTTTTGGGGATATCAGTACTTCCTATCCTTCTTACAGGGTGTACTTTGCCTGGTAGCCACCTTTCGGTCAGTGACAAAACAGTCATGAGCACTGAATCGAGTGATATAGAGTCTCAGGTTACCGTTTATCCCTTAACTTTGGAGCGCGTAACGTCTTTAAATTCAGTGGACCCTTTTTCAAAACCAAACCCAGAGTTAGATATTGAAATCGCAAAATATGAATACGAAGTAGGACCTGGCGATATCCTAAATATCACTATTTGGGATCACCCAGAGCTAACGATCCCAGCGGGCTCATACCGAAGCTCAGCCGAAGCGGGTAACTGGGTGCATTCGGATGGCACGATCTTCTACCCTTACATAGGTGTCGTACATGTTGAAGGCAAAAACGTACGTCAGATTCGTGCAGACATTGCAAGCCGCCTTGCAAAATACATTGAGAGCCCACAGGTCGATGTAAGCGTTGCGGCATTTCGCTCTAAAAAGACTTATGTAACTGGCGAAGTTAACAAGCCAGGACAACAACCAATTACAAACATCCCCCTTACACTTCTAGATGCTGTGAATAGAGCTGGCGGACTGGCTGCCGAGGCTGATTGGCGTAATGCGACACTGACACGCAATGGCGTTGTTGAAAACGTCTCTTTGTATGCTCTGATGCAACAAGGCGATTTAACTCAAAACCGCCTTCTAAAGCCTGGCGATATTGTTCATATTCCTCGAAACGATGCGCAAAAAGTATTTGTTATGGGCGAGGTTAACGATCCGAAATTACTCAAAATTGATCGTAGCGGCATGAGCCTTACTGAGGCTCTTAGCAGCGTTGGTGGTATCAGTGAAATCTCCGCAGATGCTACCGGTGTGTTTGTCATCAGACGTTCAAAAGAAGAAGCTAAAATGGCGGACATTTATCAGCTAGATGTTTCTGACGCTTCTGCTTTGGTGATTGGTACTGAGTTTGATCTCAACCCTTACGACATAGTCTATGTGACGGCTGCACCTGTTAGTCGTTGGAATCGTGTGATTGCTCAGCTCGTTCCAACCATTTCCGGCTTTAATGAACTAACCGAAGGTGTACTACGAGTACGCACTTGGCCGTAAAACAACGTGCCGCAAGAAAATTATCTCTTGCGGCACGTAATCGATAGCTACTCAGCTCAATTGCGCAATATAAAGAAGCCAGCAATTCAGTTGAGATCATAAGCATACAACTTAAAGTAGGGTAAGCATTTGTTTTCTAATATTCTTGTCGTCTGTGTCGGTAATATTTGCCGCTCTCCAACAGGAGAGCGGCTTTTGCAGTCTTTACTACCAAACAAACATGTCGCATCAGCAGGAATCGCAGTAGATAAGAGCCATCTAACGGGAAAAGCTGCTGACGAGATGGCAACCACTATCGCGAACGAACATGGCGTAAGCTTAGATGGACACGAAGCACGACAATTAACACCTGAGCTTTGCGCTCAATACGATCTGATATTGGTTATGGAAAAAGGTCATTTAGAAGCCTTAACCAAAATCGCTCCTGAGGCACGAGGTAAAACGATGCTGTTTGGACAGTGGATAAATGAAAAAAGCATCCCTGATCCATACAGACAAAGTAGAGAAGCTTTCGAACATGCATATACGCTTATAGAAAAAGCAGCAAAAGCGTGGTCTCAAAAACTATAAGCCGCAAGGCTAAATAAACGCCAATGGCAAGGTATTTAAGAAGTTAAAGTAATGACAACACAAACTATTAAGCAATCACGTCAAGCCGACGATGAGATCGATTTGGGAAAGTTATTTGGGATCATTCTCGATGCCAAATGGCTCATTCTATGTACCGTAGTCCTATTTTCAATTATAGGCGTCGGCGTTGCCATTCTATCAACACCTATCTATAAAGCTGACGCTCTTATCCAAATCGAAAGTAAGAGTTCAGGTGGTATTTCAGCGATGGTTGGTGATATGGGAGAGCTGTTTTCAGCAGAATCATCAGCGACAACAGAAATAGAGATCATCAAATCTCGTATGATCTTGGGCGGTACTGTTGATAAGTTCAACTTAACGACTGTCGTTTCTCCAAACTACATGCCAATTATTGGTAAAGGCCTAGCTCGACTACAAGGTGAGCAAATCAGTCTGAGCGTTTCACGATTTAATGCTCCTTCTTACGCAGTTGGCGTTCCTTTAACTCTTGAAGTTATTGATTCTGAAAAACAGACGTTCAGGCTCTTAGAAGATGACAATAACGTCATTCTAGAAGGTAAAGTTGGTGAACTGCTTGAGAAGAATGGATACCAGTTTTTGGCGACTGAACTTGTGGCTCAAACTGGTGACTCATTCACGGTCAGCAAAATCAGTAAATTAGATGCAATTAATAAACTTCAAGAAAACTTATCGATTAGCGAACGTGGTAAGCAAACCGGGATTATATCTTTAAGCTTCTCTGGTGAAGACCGCGCTAAGATTCAAGATATCTTGAACGACATTAGCCAAAACTACTTCTTACAAAACGTTCAAAGAAATTCTGCAGAGGCAGAGCAAAGCCTCGAGTTCTTGAAAGGTCACCTCCCAGACATCAAAACAAAACTGACCGCTTCTGAAGACGTTTTAAATCGGTTCCGTCAAGAAAATGAATCTATCGATTTAGGCCTTGAAGCTCAGTCAACGCTGAAAGTAATGGTTGAGTTAGAAGCACAGCTAAATGAGCTTACATTCAAAGAAAGTGAGATCAGCCAACGCTTCACACAGGATCACCCAGCTTATAAGTCGCTACTTGATAAACGTGAAACACTACTAAAAGAGAAAGAACGTCTTAATAAACAAGTTCAAAAGTTACCGAAAACACAGCGTGAAGTTCTACGTATGACACGCGATGTAGAAGTAAACCAACAAATCTACATCCAACTATTGAACAAGGTTCAAGAGCTCAACATTATTAAAGCCGGAACAGTTGGCAACGTTCGAATCTTAGATAACGCTCAATCTTTCTCTAAGCCAATCAAGCCGAAAAAAGCGCTTATCGTTGTGCTAGCAACACTGCTTGGCGGTATGGCAGGCGTGGCTTTCGTATTAATTCGTGCAGCATTCCACCGTGGTGTGGAAACACCAGATCAAATTGAACAGATTGGCATGCCAGTTTACGCAAGCGTTCCAAAATCTATTCAACAACTGGAATTTGCAAACAAGCTTAAGCGCAACAAAGGCAGCAACAATGAGCTAGTCCTTCTAGCGGAAGCTAACCCAGCTGATCTTTCCATTGAGGCTCTACGTAGTCTTCGCACTAGCTTGCACTTTGCAATGATGGAAGCGAAGAATAACGTTCTTATGATTTCAGGTCCTGCACCATCTATCGGCAAAACATTTGTATCGACCAACTTTGCGGCCGTAGCTGCGAAAACCGGTCAGAAAGTGCTGCTTATTGATGCGGATATGCGTAAAGGTTATTTGCAGCAATGCTTCGGTCTACGTTGGGACAACGGTCTTTCTGATTACTTGAGCGGTAAGACATCCCTTAGCAACATCATTAAATCTACATCCATTGATAATTTAGATGTTGTGACTCGCGGCCAAGTACCACCAAATCCGTCAGAACTTCTTATGCACCCTCGCTTCAAGAGCTTTGTTGACGAGATGTCTGCACAATACGATCTAGTCATCATCGATACACCGCCTGTACTCGCAGTTACCGACCCAAGCATTGTTGGCGCGCTTGCAGGAACAACTCTGATGGTCGCTCGTTTTGATCAAACGACTTTGAAGGAGATTGAAGTCGCGCAAGGTCGCTTCGAGCAATCAGGCGTTGAAGTTAAAGGTGTGATTCTCAATGCAGTTGAGAAAAAGGCATCTAACTCATACGGCTATGGATACGGCTACTATAACTACGCGTACAAAAGCGAATCATAAGTTGAATTTAGATCGCTAATTAAACCAAATATGACAAAGCCCTGCTAGAAACAGCAGGGCTTTTTCTATTGCACTCTTAATTGCTTGTACGTAATCAAACTAAGCAAGACAAAGAATATTGGGTCACTCCAACCAAAACCGACAAATACTCCGATAATGCCGGCATAGGTAGTAATCACTGCCCCTAAGCCATTAGTAATCAATAATGCTTTAAACAGCTGTTTCGCAGTATGCCCTGATTCCACATTACGTAACATCAAACTCACCGCAGCGATTCCACCTAAAAAGATCGAAGTATGCTGCGATAAAAACAGCGCGTACTGGTCGTTAATTTGTACTCCATACATCGGCCACATTATGGTTGGTACAAAAAACAACGCAAAAGCGAATACCGTATATACGACACCATGAACGGTTAGAAAAGTGCGGTTGGTCATCATCTCCTTATCCTCTAATAGGCCCTTGATTGAGCGTCGTTAACGGCACATTGATATCGAAAATTTGACCTCGTACTTCGACTACGCCCATTTTTCGTAAGCGTGCGGCATGCATTTCGAGATACGCTTGCGCCGTGGCTTCATCTTCAAAAAGATAGATACCACCACCGAGTTTGTCTTTTTCGCTTTCCGTCCAGATTTTCCAAATCATGCCCGACTCTTGGTTAATCGACTTAGCTAAGTCGACCAAAGCATTCGACATCTCTTCACCAAACGGACCATGAAATTCAAAATCAACTTGTAATAATTTCGCCATCTTGAGTCTCCTCTTCTTATTGACTCGTTTTCGATGACAAGATTATTACCTTTATAAAACTGACAGAAAAGTTCATAATTTCGCCATTAACTGTCTAAAAAATTGACTCATGAGACTAAAAACGACCTTAGAACAATGGCAAACGCTACAAGCGATTAATCAAGAAGGCAGCATTCAATCCGCAGCTTTACTACTCAACAAGAGCCATACCACATTGATCTACTCGGTGAGGAAGTTAGAAGACCAACTTGGTATTCAACTTATCGAAGTACGAGGGCGCAAAGCGGGTTTGACAGAGCACGGCAAAACCATACTGCGTCGTGCACAATCCATGCTTGAACAAGCGCGGGAACTAGAAGTCATCAGCGAGCAGTTAAAAAGTGGGGTGGAATCTCAAATCACGGTCGCAATAGATCATCTTTGTGACCCTTGTTGGCTTTATGCACCACTCAGTCAATTTTTGGAGGACAACAACACGACCTCCGTTCAAGTGGTCGAAACGTCACTGAGCAAAACAACCGAAATGGTCGTAAATGAGCTCGCTGACATCGCAATCATCAACTTACCGATAACCAACTACCCTGCCGAAGCATTTGGCGTAACAACCATGCTGCCTGTAATCGCAGCACACCATCCACTCGCTAAAAAGCCGCATGTTTCCATCGACGATTTTGCAACCACCAGCCAAATTGTCATCCGTGACTTAGGTGATTCAGACAAAACGAAAAGAGATGTGGGTTGGTTACGCGCACGTCAGCGTATTACCGTCGATAACTTCGACCACGCTTTTCACGCCGTAGAGCAAGGCGCTGGATTTTGTCGGCTACCAGCGCACTTAGTCGCAACCCGCAAGAGCGATAAAATTAACGTATTGGAGATCGAACACTCCCATCAATATCAAGTTGCGCTGCACCTCACTTTGCCCAAAGGAGCCAAAAGTGGTCCTGCGACTCAAGCGCTTTATCGTACTTTACTCAAAAGTGTAGAAACTCGAGTCTAGCAACAGTGGTATTGAGTTGAATCGCTAGTGTTATCGGCTATTGATTCTCCCTAAATATAGAGAAACGGCCATTTTGTGACGCTACACTCTCACAAAAGGTTGCACGAAGGATAGCGACCACCTACTATCACTCTGCTCATGCCTAAAGCACCCAACACTCGCGGAAAGAACTCGGTTCACGGCAATATCCTCACCTGCTTGGTTTAGCAGGCACAATCTGTTTTTACCTTCTTTTTTGCTTCTATATAGGCGAGTGTGGAAGAAATAAGAAGGGTGAAATATGAACTCTACAAATAGCTTCTCGATCAATATCAATCAGCAAAAATCCATTGCTAAAAAAAGGCTCAAAGCTATCCGCCTATACGATGACGCTACGTTGGAGTTAGTTAAGCGATTTCACTCCAAACCAGAATCTTTGGCTCCCAATACAATTCAATTGGCTGACGTTCAACATGCACTCGCAAGAGAACTTGGCTTATCCAGTTGGAGTAAACTAAAAGCTCATGTCGAAGAGCTAGAAGCGCACAAACTAGCCATCAAACAACAAAAACCGCCCCTAGATGCGAAAGTAAAAACGCTACACGTTCGTTGCGGTCACGATATACAACAACAGCTTAAAACCAGTGGATTTGAAGGGACATTTTTAGCCCTGATCGATCCGCTTTGTATTGGCCCCATACCAGCAACACCGCAGAACTTCCTTGCCATTCGTGCCCAATATGTCGTAGAGACTCTGCTGCCTGTGATGAAGCGTGAAGACTCGGTTCAAGATATAGTCACATTGGAACAATCAAACCTCGATCTGTTGCAAAGTGATGTATTTGAACGAATCGTCTTTTGGGTCGAACATGACAGTTATGATCAATTGATGCTAATTCGTGCTCTAACACAGTTAGAGAATGTAGAGAATAAAGTGATAGAGATCATTGAGTTGAACCAGTTCCCGGGCACTGAACGATTCATCGGCTTTGGGCAGTTGCCTGAAGAAGCTATTCGTTCTTGTTGGCGATACCGTAAACCTGTGACAGCAAAATTATTCAGTCAGGCTAAACGGTGTTGGCACGCTATTACATCACCAACACCTATTTCCATAGTTAATTTAATTCAGCAGCATAACCTGGATTGCTTGCCCAATATATTCAACGTGCTTAAACGCCATTTGCAAGAGTTACCTAATTCACAAACTGGATTGAGCTTGACACAACACCTCGCACTAAAGGTCTTGAGCTCGCAAAATCGTTCAATTCCCATCAAAGATTGGTTTGAGCAATATCAACAACTAGAACCTCTTCCTTACCTAGGAGACGTGATGTTTTACGCGTTACTCCTCCCTCTAGCACAGTGTCAAACACCTTTGATCACGATTGAGTCACGTGAAAGGCACTGGTGGGAACAAAGCGTCCGTATCACTGAGGCTGGCAAGCAGTGTTTGGAAGGCTTAATACGAGCGAAACAATGCTATTGGGTTGGAGGGATTAAAAATACCAGTCAAAGTTATTGGAGCTGGGATCACCTCCAACTAACTACACTTGCCAACCATCATTGAATTGACAAATATGAAAGCATAAAGGGTTCGTTGGCTCTGATGAACACTCAATACTAAATTATCCCTAAAGAAGCGACCGCTAGTCTGAATATAACTTAAATAGTTATGCAGAAATGCATCCACTCAAAGAGAGTATGCACTCTATCTCTTATTAAAATTTATTGTAAATCCTCTTTGTTATCGGTTGTATATTCGATAAAAGTGTTAAAATACAAACTTTTCATCCGGCCAATTCGTTAATATTTGGTTAAAATCCCATTTTTATTAGTGATAAAGTTCACATCTATTAACCATTTAGAGGATTATTCTTTCGTATTTTCTCACTCCGCTGCTAATCTGCTCGCCGCTTTGAAGTGAACTCAAGGTGCATAACTATAAGGAGTGTTCTCATGAATACCAAGAAACCGATGTCGCTTACCAGCCGCGTAATTTTAGGTATGGTTGCGGGTATCTTGACAGGATTTGCAATTCGCACACTTTTTGCCGACAACGGATTTGTCGACGCATACATTGTTAATGGATTATTCGAAGTTGGTGGACAGATCTTCGTTGCCAGCTTAAAAATGCTTGTTGTACCGCTAGTATTTGTTTCGTTAGTTTGTGGTACTAGCTCTCTCAAAGACCTCTCTACACTGGGTCGCATGGGCGGTAAAACCCTCGCTTTCTACGTTACGACAACGGCTATCGCGATTACGCTTGCTCTAACTATGGGTACTCTATTCCAGCCAGGGGCAGGGGCAGATCTAACGGCAGCAAGTTCATTCAAATCAGCCGAAGCGCCATCTTTAGGTCAGGTGATCATCGATATGTTCCCGACCAACCCAATCAGCGCAATGGCAGAAGGTAAAACTCTGCAAGTTATCGTGTTCGCCGTGCTATTCGGTATCGCGATCAGTGCAGCGGGTAAACCAGGCGAACGCATCGCAGCATTCTTCTCTGATCTGAATGAAGTGATCATGAAGCTGGTCGCGATTTTGATGAACTTGGCGCCTTATGGGGTGTTCTTCTTAATGGCGAAGCTATTCACTGGTCTTGGTCTGGGCGCGATCGTCAATCTGGCAGAGTACTTCTTAGTACTGGCTGGTACGCTTGTCCTACACGGTCTAGTCACTTACAGCTTGATGTTAAAAGGTTTCACTGGTCTAAACCCAATTACGTTCCTACGCAAGATGGAAGACGCGATCATGTTTGCTTTTTCTACAGCATCATCGAACGCGACGATTCCAGTGACAATGGAAACAGCAAAGCACCGCATGGGTGTTGAGAACCGTGTATCATCGTTCACTGTTCCTCTAGGTGCAACTGTGAACATGGACGGTACGGCGATCATGCAGGGCGTAGCAACTGCGTTTATTGCTCAAGCTTTCAATATTGATTTAACTATGGGCGATTACATGATGGTTATCATGACCGCAACACTTGCATCTATCGGTACTGCGGGTGTCCCTGGTGTTGGCCTAGTAATGCTTGCTATGGTATTGAACCAAGTTGGTCTGCCACTTGAAGGTATCGCGCTCATCATGGGTGTTGACCGTCTTCTTGATATGATTCGTACCGCGGTAAACATCACTGGTGACAGTGCAGTAACCGTCATCGTTGCGAAATCAGAAGGTGCATTGGATGAAGCTCGCTTCAACGACCCAATGGCAGGCGTTGCCGAAGAGGAAGTGCATCTGAAGCGCGCGGAAGCTTAAATACTTCCAAGTTAAATTATCCTGTCTAAGCAAAAACCACCTTACTCTAAGGTGGTTTTTTATTTCCAATTAACCCGAAATCAAAAAGGTTTAGATAAAATTCTCGTCCCCCCGAAGGTTGTTTCAATTACTAATAGGTCAGTAGTTAGATTCTATATTAGTTCATCTAGAGGGTTAAGATAACTCGCCTATGTTTATCACTTTGAAAATGATATAAGGGACATTTTCATCATATAGAGATACAAATTCCATTATCAAATTAAAGTTCAAAACCAAATCGCGATAGATAGTAGTCTGATAATTAAGTTGGTACTAAGATACATACATCATAATTTCATGTTTAAAAATAGTCTTTTTTTATTCATATTCTCATTTCCAATACTTGCATTAGGTTTCAACGAAAGTATGTTCGATTTTTTTAAGAAATTTAAATATACATTAAGCCCAGAGATAAAAGGTACTTTAGTTCTTGATCAAAGACCTCTAAAAAATTTAACCGTTTACTTAGAAGCTAATTTTTTAAAGAATGCTTACAAAAGGAGTTCAATTACTAATGAGTTAGGTGAATTTCACTTTAAGCCAGTCATACATTCTCAACGGTTTAAAGAATCAGCTTTGAATCAAACATATTCATATATCGGAATATATACCTATATAAATGAAGAAAAGAAGTACATTTGGGAGTCTCAGTTAAGCTACGTTTCACCGCCTATATTTATAAAAGATAACTTAAATAACCTTTACTGTGAGCTTAAAAATAAAGAATTCCGATATTTTTTCAAAAATATCAATCTAGAAAGTGCTCGAGATCTAATGGTTATTAGCAACTGCAATTTAAATGGATTTTTATATAAAACAGAGTTTACGGAGGATACATAATGCCGTCTTTAACACCAAAACTTGCATCAGAGATCGCGAACATACCGTATGGAGTATACCAGGGACAAGGGAGACTAGCGTTTAGGGGAGAAGGAGGTTTTGAAAAACACTTTGCATTTTCGCAGCAAGATGTTTTTAGTGGCCGAACTGGAGGCATCACAGGATTAGATCGTATACCATTGTTTAGAAAAGTGGTACCTGGTGTAATGAGAACATCTGAAGCATTTGCGGTAATTGGTATTGGGAAAGGAAAATATAAGGGAGATTTAGTAATTTCCATTAGAGGGACGCAAAACGCCAATGATTGGGTAACCAACCTAAATGTCGGCCTTAAAGGCTCTCCAAATGGCTCTATCGCTCATGCTGGATTTATTAATTCATTTTCAAGTATCAAACCAAGCATAAAACAATATTTACAGCAATGCCAAAATTTACCTAACCGTATTCATTGTGTTGGGCATAGCTTAGGAGGAGCTCTGGCTTCATTATGTTCTGATTGGCTGAGAGAAGAATATTCATTAAGAGTGAATTTATATACTTTTGGCGCACCTAGAGTTGGTTTAGAACAATATTCCCGTAAATCTAGTAAAAGCAACGACAAAGTATACCGCTGTACTCACGGCGCAGATCCTGTGCCTAAAGTACCTGTCTGGCCATTTATTCATGCTCCACATAATGGCGATGAGTACCGCTTAGACGCTAGTACTGGCTTTAATTTAAATGCTCATAGTATGTCTAGCGAAACAAGCTTAGGGTATTTAGATAATGCTAACTCCGAAACGTGGGGAGCAATAAAAGTCAGATCTAACAAGTACTTGTATACACCTACTAGATTTAAGTTTGAGCACAGAAACCAAGCATCATTTACAGAATATTGGTCAGAAAGAATTCAAGCAGCATTAATAACCTTATTAAAAGATACTGGCTTGTTTGCAGCAATAGCAGCCCAAGCCACAGTATCTACTGGAATGACATTTTATGATATACTCGCCAGAAATATAGAAAAAGTAGCTAAAGCTTCTAAAGTAAGAGAATCACAAGTCAAAGGGCTGTTAGGCCATATGCTGGTGTTTATTGGAAAACCAGTAACAGCAATTGAAGATATGTCTGCAAAGTTTATTAGAAACGTTTTTCTTATGGTATTTGGAAAACTTTATCGAGCAGCACAAATGGCTATTAGTGCTGTAAAATAAACTTTCAACTTAATCAGACATCGAATTCAGTTTTTCTCTGGCTTGTGCTTCGTGTTCTTTAGTGATGGCATTACCGACTGAGTTCGCGGCTAAGGTAAGTGCCGCCATATCATCGGTAAAACCGACGCCAGCTAGTACGTCTGGCACCATATCTGTTGGTAGGACGAAGTAAGCCAGCGCGCCACCTAGTATAGCCTTGTGGCGAACGGCGGTGTTGGAATCTGTCATCGCGAGCCATGATTTTATGCCCATTACGGCAATTTCTTCACCCGCTTTCTTAACCGACCCTTTCATTTTTCGCCAGAATGTTTTCTCATCTGGCGCTTGCATCGTTTGATCTTTGGCGTCTTTCGGCGCCGATTTTACAGACATTGTTGTGCTCATCGTTGCCTCCGAAATTTATGACTGTGGCCAACATATTAATAAATCGAACCTGAACGCAAGATTAATAACAAGAAATGATAGTAAAGTGAAACAAAAACACAGATAGAAAAATCCCCAAACCGAAGTCTGGGGATCGTGATGTTGGGAACTAAGTTGCCGAGGGCGCTACTGAGCTATCTTCTCCAGTACACGCATCAGCATTTTGATACGTGGTTCGATAGACTCAAGCAACAAGTACTCTTGGTCACTGTGGAAACCTGCACCGATAGGTCCTAGACCATCCAAAGTTGGAATGCCAAGAATTGCCGTATTGTTTGCATCAGAGCCGCCACCCACTTCTTTCCAGTTGATGTCGATAGCCAGTTCACTTGCGGCTTCTTCAACTAATGCCATCAGGCTTTCCGTTTGCGCACTTGGCACCATAGAAGGTTTGTAAGCTTCACGAACCAACTCGATACTCACACCATCAACGAATGGTGTTTCCAGCATGCCGTTTAGCTTGCTGTCGACATCATCGTATTCTTCGTTGCTCCAGAAACGTACATCCACGATCGCTTCAGCGTGCTCAGGGACGATGTTCGCACCGTTGCCGCCAGAAATAATACCGACGTTCAGAGTAGTACCAGATTCAAAGTTGGTCATTGCATTGACTGCGAGAATCCAATTCGCCATCTCAGTGATTGCGCTGCGACCGTTTTCTGGCTCGTTACCTGCGTGAGCAGCAACGCCATTAAAGGTCATTTTGTAGCGAGCCATGCCTTTGCGCGCTTTCACTAAACCGCCATCTGCACGTGCTGCTTCTGCAACCAGTACATTCTTAGCGTTTTTCGCTACTGATTGAATCCAATCCACAGAGTCCAGAGAGCCCGTCTCTTCATCTGGGTTCATGCAGATAGCGATAGACAACTTATCCAACACCGCTTGGTCGAGGTTACGCATCGCGTATACGATGTTCAGCAAGCCAGATTTCATGTCCGAGACGCCCGGACCGTAAGCTTTCTCTGCATCTTGAGACATTGGACGAAGCTCAGCAGTACCCACAGGGAACACGGTATCCATATGACCAATCAGCATCACGTCGATTTGCTCAGCTTCCGGCTTATTTCGAACTTCAAGACCGATGCCCGCTCTGCCACAGTCAATGCGTTTTACGCTCCAACCTGACATCGCTTGGTACTTCTCTTCAAATTGAGAAGCGATGTACTCGATACCATCAGTGGTGTAAGTACCACAATCCACATTCATTAGCGGACGTAGCTCTTCTAGATATTCATTTAGAGAGAATTGCATAACTCACTCCTAGACAAACAGATTCATCACCAGCATTGCGCCAAACGCGTTCAATACTGAGATTGCAATCATAACTGGGATATAACGACCTTCAGTGCCGATTGGGCCCATGATACGACCCATGTACTGAACTTGAGAGCCCATTAGGTAGATAGCAGGCGCAAGAATCGCAATGTGCGTACCGTTCAGGATACCTTGGTCAAATAGCGTAATAACTACGCCCACCGCGCCACCCATCGACATCCAAGCACCGATCAATACCGCTGCTGCTTCACCCGGAAGACCAAACACCGCCATGATTGGAGAGAACACCGTGCCCATCAGATCCAGTGCTCCCGTGATTTGTAGCGCTTTGATGATAACAAACGCCATCAATACGTTAGGCACCGTAGAGGTAGTCGCAATCACCCAACCTTTCTTAGCACCTTCGACGAAGATATCCGTCACCATTGGTTTTTTCGCTTTAACGTCACCCATTATGCCGTCTCCTCTTTTAAGTTCCCTGATTTGTTTTGGTCTTGCTTGTCTTCTTTACCTTCCGTCATGTTCAGGTAGATACGGAACAGGTTCGCGCCGATGATCTTAAATGCGAACATCACCACAACTGCTAAACCAATAGAAGACGTTACTGCTAGAGAGCCGTCAGCCATCGTCAGTGTGAACAGCACAGCACCCGATGAGAAGAAGTTCACGATGGTTGCACCTGCAGTGAACTGGAACATGGTAAATACGTCCGTTTCACGCTTAGTTAGGTGACCTTCATCTTTTAGCTGACGCGTCATTGCCGCACCTGCATCGGTACTTTGTAGAGAAGCAATTAAAGCCAGACCAGAGTTACCAGGGATGCCCATTAGAGGACGTAGAAGAGGAGTAAGAAGCTTACGAGCTGCTTCAAGTGCACCGTAGTGCTCAAGTACGTTGATCATACCTAATGCGAACATAACGGTTGGAATCAAAGTAAGTGCGAAAATGAAACCGTCACGAGCACCGCTACCGCCAGTACCACGGAAAGATGTGGTCGCAGCTTGTACCTCGCCATCCGCACCTTCCGTTACGCCGTAAGCCACTTTACCGAAAGAGCCATTAAGCGTTGTAAAATCGAATACACCGTACCATTCGCTAGATTGCATCAGGCCAGAAAAGAACACAACCGCAAACGCCAGAGCAACGTAGCACCCCAGTGTAACTTTACGCTCAGTTTGAACAGGAATTTTCATAACATTACCTACACATGTGGAACTTAACACATATGTTCACCTGAATAATGTGCTAGAGAGATGATCAAAATCAATCCGCCTGCCGAACATTATCGCGACTCAGTTATGAAGTTTTGTTTTATGATTCCAATCACAATTGAAAGATAATAAAAATTTGTGCTAACAATTAGGTATATTAATCTATGTCGATAGCTCACGACTTCTTCATCAACTCAACAAATGATTCTGACGAATATTGCTTTCTACAACATTCATGACGTACTTCATACTTTGGCATTGAGGCAATATCGATTAACTCGAAAGTAACATTCAGCCACGAAATTTAGGTTAGGATGGCCCGGTCATATGTAAACGGTATAAACCAGAATTAACAGGACTATACGACCCATTGTTACGCTCACAATATAAAATAGCCAAATGGACACTCGCCCTCGTTCTTTGGGTGGTGATGATATGCTTAAGCCAAAATTCTGGTTTCTCGAAAAGCTGCCCGAAGGCTCACCAAATACAGAGTCAGCAAGATGAAAGCGTGAATTTATCACCATCTTGTGACCTTTCAGAAAAGCTGGTTCAAGCTTACCAACATCAGTTTGATCATATTCTTATTCCATTTTTTCTGTTTGCTTTGATTGTGGCGCTGCCGATGACAACCACAGCAATTCGCTATCTGGAATACACAGAACCGATACCGGAAAAGTATCGGGTTCACCTAAAACTTTGCGTGTTTAGAGAATAAAGCCAGCAAGGCGAGAGACCTTTCTGCCTGACTTTTGTACATATTTTATTCACTTCACATAACAAACAACGAAATTTAAAAGTTTTAGGAAATATTATGACATTCACTCGTACACTTTTGGCGTTAACGATGGCTATCGTATCTGCCGTATCTTTCGCATCAGAAAAGACCGCAGAACAAAAGCTAGAGGAAGTTACTCAGATACTAAAAGAAAACCCTCAAATTCTTGATTCATTGCACCAAAACCTTCAAGAGTACATTGCGTATCAACAGTCATTTGGCGACACCTTGAAGGAGGTTCGTCAATATCTAAGTGATGGCAAACATTCCTCTTTTGGTGCTGAAAACCCTGAGTTAACCATTATTAACGTAACAGACTACAGCTGCCCTTTTTGTAAACGTTTAGAAGGAGAGCTGGTCAAAGTTGGTAAGGAATATCCGCAGGTAAAAGTGCTTAACCTCAATGTCTCTTTTAAAGAACAATACGAGAAAAACGGCTACAACTCGGCAAGTTACGCATTAAATGTTTGGCAAAACCAGCGAGATAAGTACGAACAAGTGCATGAGTTATTGGTGAAAAAACCGGGCGCACATGACGCACGTTCCTTAAATCAAATCGCGAAAAAAACGGGGACAGAAGCACAGCTTGTCGACGACAAAGAGACCAAAGCGTTGCTTGATAAAAACTATCAGTATTTCACGCAACTTGGTTTACGCGGCACGCCTGCGTTGATCATTAATGATCAAGTCATTCCTGGCTATGTGCCGTTTGACGAGCTAGAAAAAGTCATCGACCAAGAACTGGCGAACTAAAACAACAAAGCCCTTCCCTGATAACTCAAGGAAGGGCTTTTTCTATCTAGGCTTAAAACGAAGTTCTAACTACTTGTCGCGACCCACAAACGCCACAACGACTTTGTCATTGCCAAGCGAGCGAGAGAACACGTACGCGCCTTCTTGTTCAATTACTTGATGCTGACCCGCACCAATCGCTGGGTGCGCTTTACGGAACTGACCAAGAGTTTGCCAGTGTTTGAGCAGCGCTTGCTTCTCATCAGATAGCTTCCATACCATGTCAGAACGAGTGCCTTGGTGGAAATCGTCCGCGTAAGGACCAATGTTACGACCAACTTCATCACCATAATAAACCTGAACAGCACCAGGACTCAAAAGCAGTGCATTCGCGGCGTTACGCTGCATACCGTAATCTTTGAAGCGAGAGAAGAACAGCTCGGTATCGTGAGAAGACATGTAGCTCACAGGGTTAAAGTCTTTCTCATTGGCGATAGTGTCCGCATAGCTTTGGTAAGTGTCTGCCATTTGGCTGAAACACGCCGCGCCTTTGTCTAACTTCTTCTGCATATCGAAGTTAATCAACGCATCAAAGCCGTCGTCGAAGTAAGGGCTGCGATATGCGGTATGTCCCCATACTTCACCCATCATCCAGAATGGCTGACCTGACTTACCGTTCTCTTTACGCCACTGCTCAAGGCTGCTTGATGCCTCTTCTTTCAAGCGTTTCCACACATCGCCTTCAACGTGCTTCACCGTGTCGACACGGTAACCATCAATACCAAAGCGTTTCACCCAATCAGTTTGCCACTCAATTAGGTAGTCCGAGACGGTGTAATTATCACGCTCCTCAACGCGAGTGCCAGGGTTATCCAATAGCCATTGAGCTGGCTTCACGGCTTTGTCTGATTCAGTGATAAAGTCTGGCAAACCCGCCAATGACATGGTGATATCACTGCTGCCCGGAACTGGGTATCCCGGTAGACCTGTTCTTACCCAGTCACCGCCCCACCATTTCGCCCAGTTTGGACTCTGGTAATCAATATTCTGGTGGTAGCTATGCCAGTTTTCGCCCGCTTTTGGTTTCCAATCCCCCCATTTCTTAGGTAGGTCAGCGTTTGGTTTTAACACCTCAATACCGTCAAATTGCAAATCGGCTAACGTTGAGTAACCAGTGTGGTTGATTACTGCGTCCATCAAGACTTTAAGGCCACGTTTATGTGCCTCTTCCACCAGCTTTTTAAGATCAGCTTCGTTACCGAAGTTCTCATCAATCTTGGTAAAGTCACGCGTCCAGTAACCGTGGTAAGCGTAGAATGGGAATGAGCCGCTATCGCCGCCACCCACAAAGCCGTGTACTTGCTCAACGATTGGCGACAACCAAATCGCATCGGTACCTAGGCTCTTTATGTAATCTAGCTTTTCGATCACACCTTTTAGGTCACCACCGTGAAAGGTACCAATCTCTTCTTTACCGTCTTTCTTGCGACTATAGCTGTTGTCATTGCTCGTATCAGCATTATTGAAACGGTCGACCATCACGAAGTAAATGTTGGCATTGCGGTAATCAAACGGCACTGCTTCTTTGGTTTTCTTCACTGGCTCTAGTAGCACCAAACCGCCTGAATCTTTGCTTGGTGTCAGCGATACTTGCTGATCTTTTACTTCGACCATCTGACCAGAATAGGCATCACGCAACTTGGTGCCATCGGGGAAACTGTCACCCAGCGCGATGGTGACTTCGCCGCCTTGGTAAACCTCACATTGCACTTGTGGGATTGGGCGTTTAAATTCTGTCTTGGCAGCTTTCTTAGGCTCTCGCTTGAAGCGTAGAGTTTTGGCTTCCGCATCAAAAGCAAAAGAGTAATCGCCAGTAAAACGGATTTTTAAAGGCAGTTCTGTTGGCTTTCCACAGTTCAGCGCGATAGGTTTGTTGAATTTGACCTTCTGACCATCAGGCGCGACACAGTCGCCTTCAATACCCGTGATTTTGAGCGTGTATCCGTCTTTGGTTAAGGGCACAACCAAAGGCTGCTCTGCACTTAACGGAAAGTCACGGCTGTTGGTCGTGGTAGCAATGGTGATGTTTGGCTCGGCGATGGCACTTGCCGATGCAAGCAATAAGGTAGTCGTAATCAGATTCAGTTTCATCGTTCAGTCCATTGGTTGCGCATAGGCGCAGTATTCGTGTTGTAGTTTTATTCACACTAATAGTAAATGGATGAAAAACTGAGCACATCATTCTGAAAGGCTACGCCCTAAAGCTTGTGACGCTTCACATTTTGCTTTTATGGGGGCGTAGTTCTACTTATGAGCAGGGTAAAAAGGAGTTTAAAGCTGAATGCTACCAAGGTTACGCATTTGTCTCATCGCCCAATTGACGCGGCTGATGGTGTAAGAAGTCTGAGGGTAAACTTTGATGCGATACGGATTTGGCAGCACCACCGCAAGCCTTGCTGCTTGGCGTGTTGAAAGTTGTTTAGCAGGAATACCAAAGTAGTTTTGCGCAGCGGCTTCCGCGCCATAAATACCTGGACCAAACTCCACCACATTCAAATACACTTCAAGAATGCGTTTTTTACTCCACATTGCTTCCATCAGCAGAGCAAAATAAAGCTCATACGCTTTGCGCACATAAGAGTGTGAAGGAAACAGAAACACGTTCTTTGCAGTTTGCTGAGTAATCGTGCTCGCACCGCGAGAGGGACCGTTCTCGCCAGACTCTGAGATCACTTTAAACAAGGAATCAAAATCCACTCCGTAATGGGTCGGGAACTTTTGATCTTCTGTCGCAATCACGGCCAGTTGAATGTGTTTAGAAATATCACTCAAAGGCACCCATTCATTTTGACTCTCTTCAGGAAATCCTTCAGGAGGAGAAATCATGCGGCTGATCTTCCATCCCCAAATTGGTGGATCGATGTATTTCACTATGCCAACGAGCATCACTGGTAAAAGCAAAAGCACCAATAAGATATTGAACAGAAGGGATTTAATCTTTCTCAAAGTCCGACCTAGCCTGATTTAACAAAACAATATGATGCAAGTATAGAGTATGCAGTCTGTTTATCGTTAGAGAAAACTTGGTCAAAAAAAGCCCGATTTACAATGTAAAACGGGCTTAGAATTTGATTAGACTAAATTATTTGTGCAGCTTGTAGAACACGGTTGAAAGTGGAGGTAAACGAAGCTCAAGTGATTGAGGCAGTGATTCACTTTCAACTTTTTCCGTTTTCACAATGGTCAGCACTTTAAAATCGCTGCCGCCGTATTTGCTGTCGTCTGTATTCAGTAGCAGTTCGTATTGACCTGCATTTGGAACACCTAAACGGAAACGCTCGTGTGGTACGGGCGTAAAGTTGGTGATGATCAGAATACGCTCACCTTCTTTACTAATACGCTCGTGCGCTAGGATGCTCGCATCCGCTTCGTCTTGTAGACGCCACTCAAAACCAGCAGGAACACAATCTTGATCGTGCATCGCCGCTTCATTTCGGTATAAGTGGTTCAAATCTCGCATCAGCTTTTGGACACCTTGATGACGCTGATATTCCAGTAAGAACCATTGCAACTGTTCATCGTGGTTCCACTCCGCCGTTTGGCCAATTTCCGCGCCCATAAAGTTCAGCTTTTTGCCCGGTTGACCATACATATAACCGTAGTATGCTCGTAGGTTTGCGGTTTGCTGCCATTCATCACCCGGCATCTTGTTATGGATAGAGCCTTTGCCGTACACCACCTCATCGTGAGAGAGAGACAAGACGTAGTTCTCGCTGTGCGCATAAACCAGCGGGAATGTGATGGTATTGTGATGGTATTTGCGGTGAACAGGATCTTCTTTGATGTATGAAAGACTGTCGTGCATCCACCCCATATTCCACTTGAAGCCAAAACCTAAACCACCCATAAAGGTTGGCGCAGACACGCCCGGAAACGCCGTTGACTCTTCCGCAATCGTCATCGCATTCGGGAAGTGCTTGTACACTTCTTCGTTCATCCATTTTAAGGTTGCGATTGCGTCGTAGTTTTCGTTGCCACCGTCGACGTTTGGTACCCACTGATCGTGACTACGTGAATAATCGAGATAGAGCATCGACGCGACAGCGTCCACGCGAATGCCATCGATATGGAATTGTTCAAACCAGTACAGCGCATTCGAGACAAGGAAGCGACGTACATGTTCACGGCCTAAATCGTAAATGTAGGAGTTCCAATCTTGGTGCCAACCGCGACGAGGATCTGGATCATGGAACAGAGGCGTACCATCAAAGTTCGCTAAACCATGATCATCCGATGGGAAGTGCGCAGGAACCCAATCCAGCACTACACCGATACCAGCTTGGTGACACGCATCCACGAAGAATTTGAAATCATCAGGTGAGCCAAAACGGCTAGTTGGTGCAAACAAGCCAACAGGTTGATAGCCCCATGAACCATAGAATGGATGCTCAGACACAGGCATCAGCTCAACGTGGGTGTAGCCCATATCCACAAGGTATGGCACCAACTGCTCCGCGAGTTCGCGGTAGTTCAGGAAATCACCGTTCTCGTCGCGCTTCCATGATCCAGCATGTAGCTCGTAAAACGATAACGCTTCATCACGCTTTTGTGTCACTGCACGGTTTTGCCATTTCGCATCTTGCCATTGGTAACGCTTGTGATCGTAGGTAATGGATGCGAACGATGGGTATTGCTCAGAGTAGAAACCCCAAGGGTCTTGTTTGTGTGGCAACCCTTCCCCATTTGGCCCTTTGAGCTCAAATTTGTATTGTACCCCCTCTTCCAAACCAGGAATGAATAGGCCCCAGATACCGTAGTCTAAGCGTTGCATTGGATGACGACGGCCATCCCATTGGTTGAAGCAACCCACAAGGCTAACAGCAGATGCATGTGGTGCATAAACAAGGAAACGCACACCAGAGATGTTTTCACCGCCACGCTCTAGCGTGACAAAGTGCGCGCCCATGTAGTGATACATGTCTTTTGGCGTATGCAGATGCTCGTACTCTTGGTAGATATTGTGGTACTGGTACGGGTCATCAATAATTTGTTCAACACCATTCCAATCGACCGCTAAACGGTAGTGGGTCAGGTGTAAATCGCGTTGTTCTTTTAAGATGAAACCGCTGTCGCCATCACGCTCAAGCGCCACGCGAGGTTCACCATTAACAAGCAGTTCAACCTTGTTTGCGCCCGGCATCCAAACTCTCAGCGAAGCTTCGTCGTCAATGAATGGACCCAGCGCCGCAAATGGATCTGAGTAAGCCGCCTCAGCAAGCAGTTCGTATGCGCGTTCGTGTTGTTTCTTTATTTTCTTGGTTTTGGTGGTTTTCAAATCTTTCTCCCTAGAGCCAACATCCTTTTCAAGACCAGAGATCTGAATCAAACATCGGTTTCTCCACAGCCAACGTTGTGAACTCACAAAAAGACTCCGCTTCTCACGTTCGTTGCGTAAACGGCGTCAAAATACAAAAATGCCCGCTATTGTCGCGGGCATAATAACGGTACTTCATCCTAACGGATTGTGTTTTAGGAATGAGTGACCTAGACGGAACTTTCGTACCTCTGAGCTAACAAAATTGGTAATCAGCTCGTCCATCTACGCCACTCTAGGCATCTTACTTACTCGCCTGTGCGCGAACTTCAGTAAGGCGTTTAGAAATACGATTCACATCTTCACGGCTGAAGATTTCATCTAGGTTCATCGACAATTTACGACGCCAGTTTGGATACTCATCCACCGTACCAGGAATATTGACAGGTTGATCCATTTCTAGCCAGTCTTCAAGCTGAACGCTAAGCAGTGCAGAGTCACCCGCGGCTACGTGCAGTTGCAGCGCTTCGCTTAGGTATGAATCCATTGGCACGTACTGAGCATCATGACCAATGCCTTCTGGCAGATAGCCATGCCAGCGAACACTGTCTAGAATGCCTTGTTTGCACTTCAAGCGGTCAGCGAATAGGCCTTCCAACTGCTGCTCATCAGGGTACAGACCAATCTCACGCCCCATCTTCAAGTCATCACAGTGCCAGAAACCGCGTAGTGTTGGCATATCGTGCGTACACAGCGCAGCCATAGACTGCTCAGCGTAGTGCTTCGGAGAAATAAAACCGCCGTCGTCTTTTGATGTTTCGAAGAAGAAGACTTTGTACGAATGCACACCCGCATCACGAAGGATATCAACGATTTCATCAGGTACAGTACCCAAGTCTTCACCGATTACAGAACACTGATGACGGTGAGATTCCAACGCTAGGATTGCTAGCATGTCTTCAACTGGGTAGTACAGGTATGCGCCTTCTGTCGCTTTCTCGCCTTTTGGAATCCACCAAAGGCGAAGCAGGCCAAGTACGTGGTCGATACGCAATGCACCACAATGCTTCATGTTAGCACGTAGCAATTTGATGTAAGCGTCGTAGCCAGTCGCTTCTAAAACCTGAGGGTTAAGCGGAGGCAGACCCCAGTTTTGGCCTAGTGGACCAAGTACATCTGGTGGCGCACCGATGCTTGCATCCAATACTAGCGCGCCTTCGTCAGCCCATGTTTCGCTGCCTGAATCTGCAACACCAACCGCAAGGTCACGGTACAAACCCACAGCCATGCCTTTTTCTTCGGCTAGCGCTTGCGCTTCTTTGATTTGATCGTCTGCGATCCATTGCAGGTACATGTACAAGTGAACACGATCTTGGTTGTCCTTAATGTACTTCTGAGTACCAGCTGCGTCGAATGTGCGGTATTTCTCAGGGAATACTGGCCAGCCCCACATGTTTGCATCTTCTGCATGTAAATCAGCATGAAGTGCATCGAATGCAGCTTGATGTAGCAAGCTGTCGCCGCCTTTTTCAACAAAGTCCAAGAAGGCACGAGCGCGATCGGTGTTCTTGTCTAAATGGCGAGCTTTAAACTCACTGAATAGCAGCGGAAGAACGCTCATTTTTAGTTGCGAAACTTCGGTGTAATTCACCCAATGAGAGTCTCGCGCTTTTTGTAGACGTTGTTGGAACTCTGCGCTACCCACTCGCTGTTGTGCTTCTGCACTAAGCGCGAACTCAGGTACAGAGCTTACGTCGATGTACATGATGTTCAGCCAGCGACGAGAAGACGGGCTGTATGGGCTTGCCCCTTCTGGATTCGCAGGGAACAGCGAGTGAATCGGGTTCAAGCCAATGAAGTCACCGCCACGAGAGGCAATATCACTCACCAGTTGTTTTAGGTCACCAAAATCACCGATGCCCCAGTTATGCTGAGTACGCAGTGTGTAAAGCTGGATACTAGGACCCCATAGCTTTTTGTGTTGGTTTAGATCGTCTTGTTTGAAACACGCTTTCGGCGTAATGATCAATGACATCTCGTAAGGTGTTTTACGACGCTTACGACTGATGATCAGTTTGTGATAACCCCAAGCCAAGTTCTTTGGCAATGCAAACACTAGAGGGCCACCCTCAGCACGCTCATCACGAACAATTTGGGACTGAAGATAGCCTTCAAGTACCTCTCCTTGTTCTGTTTCTAAACGCCAGCTGAATTCACTCTCACGAGCACTCGTACCTAGGTTTAGTTCCACTTCGACTGGTTCGCCGTCGCGTAAAACAAGAACAGGGGCTAGTACGTCTTTTTTATGTTTCTTTTCAGCAGAAGCCAGTAGTTTTTCATCACTGCTAGTATCGTAGCCAAGCGAAGCGAGCAAGCGGCGTAGCGTCTCCTCAGACACTTTAGCCTCATCTCCCCAAGCACTGACATAGCTATCAGCCAATCTCGCCATTTCCGCGACTTTCTTTAATGCTGTTTGTTCTTTCATCGCTTTCTCCGAAGGTAATACCAACACCTTCCATGTAGGGTTTTATTGTTATCAATAACTTCTTTTGGAAAATGACCAAAGGTAGCGCTTGGCTACCTTGGTCTTAACTAGGTTCTATTAGCGTTTCACCGCTTCAAGCTTCCAGATATTGTTCACGTAGTCGCGGATTGAGCGGTCTGACGTGAACTTGCCAACAAGGGCGGTATTAAGAATGGCCTTCTTCGCCCAGCCAGCTTGATCTTTATATTGTTCGCTCATGTCTTCGTGTGCTTTCACGTAAGAGGCGAAATCCGCGAGACATAAGTATGGGTCACCACCGTCTAGCAGGCTGTCGTATGTGGCACGCAGTAAGCCCGGTTGGCCTGGTGTGAACTCTTCACCCAATAGCAAGTCCATTGACGCTTTGAGTAAGTGATCCGCATTGTAGTAATCAAATGGGTTGTAACCTTGAGCTTTCAGCGCTTTCACACCTTCAACATCTAGACCGAAGATGTAGATGTTCTCATCGCCTACTTCCTCACGAATCTCAACGTTTGCACCATCCATTGTACCGATAGTTAGCGCACCGTTTAGCGCCATCTTCATGTTACCTGTACCTGATGCTTCTTTACCCGCTAGCGAGATTTGTTGAGAAACGTCAGCCGCAGGGATAATGATTTCAGCCATGCTCACGCGGTAGTCAGGGATGAATACCACTTTCAGCTTGTTACCGATGCGAGGATCGTTGTTCACCTTGTCTGCAATCTTGTTGATTGCGAAGATGATTTCTTTCGCTAGGTGGTAACCCGGTGCTGCTTTTGCTGCGAAGAACACAACGCGTGGCGTACACTCAAAACCTGGTTCATTAAGAATACGGTGGTACAGAGACAGTACGTGTAGCAAGTCTAGATGCTGACGTTTGTACTCGTGCAGACGCTTGATTTGAACATCGAAGATTGCATTAGTATCGAGCTCGATACCCATGTTCTCTTTCACCCAAGTTGCTAGGCGTTCTTTGTTCTCTTTCTTCACTGCCATGAATTCTTTTTGGAATGTCGCGTCAGTAGCGTACTTCGCAATACCTTCAAGTTGCTCTAGTTTCGCTGGCCATTCTGGACCGACTTTCTCAGTGATAAGCTGAGACAGACCTGGGTTACAGAACTTCAACCAGCGACGTGGCGTAATACCGTTCGTTACGTTGTGTAGACGTGTCGGGTACATTTCGTGGAACTCTGGGAATAGGTCTTTCTTAACCAATTCAGAGTGAAGTGCTGCTACACCGTTTACTGCGTAAGAGCCGATTACACATAGGTTTGCCATGCGAACCATGCGGTGGAAACCTTCTTCGATGATAGAAAGCTTCTGTTGCTTCGCGACATCACCCGGCCACATTGCACGTACGTCTTGTAGGAAGCGGTGGTTGATCTCGTAAATGATCTCCATGTGACGTGGTAGCAGGTGCTGGATTAGCGACTCTGGCCATGTCTCTAGTGCTTCTGGAAGTAGCGTGTGGTTGGTGTACGCAAATGTCTTAGAGCTGATTTCCCAAGCCGCTTCCCAAGCTAAACCTTTTTCATCCATCAGGATGCGCATTAGTTCAGGAATCGCAATCGTTGGGTGCGTATCGTTAAGCTGGATAGTCTCTTGCTTAGGTAGATCCGCTAGCGAGTAGCCCGCAGCTTCGTGGCGACGTAGGATGTCACGTACAGACGCTGCTGAGTGGAAGTACTGCTGCATTAGACGCAGTGTTTTACCTTTCTCGTGGTTGTCGTTCGGGTAAAGCACTTTAGTGATGTTACCTGCGTCGATCAGTGCGTGCTGAGCTTCGAAGTAATCACCATTGTTAAAGCTTGCTAGTGAGAATGGTGCAATCGCCTGACATTCCCAAAGACGTAGCGGGTAAACCGTGTCTGATTCATAACCCACAATTGGAAGATCCCAAGGCATTGCTCTTACTGTCATGCCTGGTACCCATTTGCGGACTTCTTTACCGTTCTCGTTAATCACTTCAACGTGACCGTAGAAACCGATCTCTTGCGCAAGTTCTGGACGCGCAATTTCCCAAGGGTAGCCTTCTACACCGCGCCATGCGTCAGGTGCTTCTTGCTGGCGACCATCTTTGAATGACTGTTTAAATAGACCGTATTCGTAATGTAAACCATAGCCGACAGTTGGGAATTCTTGTGCCGCACATGAATCCATGAAACACGCAGCCAGACGACCAAGGCCACCGTTACCCAATGATGGGTCGCGCTCTTCTTCTAGCAGATCAGTTAGGTTGTAACCCAGTTCAGCCATTGCTTCTGTTACTTGTTCATACAGACCCATGCTGATTAGGTTGTTACCCGTCAAACGACCGATAAGGAATTCTAGCGAAAGGTAGTTAACGCTCTTCGCACTTTTAATGCGTGGATCTTCTTCTGTCGCAAGCAAATCTAGAGTAGTAAATTCAGCCAGAGCATGCCCCATTGCTAGGTACCATGCGCGGCTGTCTGCGTTTTCAATCGTATGAGCGTAAGTTACAGATAGGTGTTTCTTTACGCTTTCTTGGAACGACTTCTTGTCAAATTGTTTTTGTTGAGTAGGTTTCATTACGAAATTCTCACGTCTTTTGGTAATTCATCTGCCATACATCGTGCATTTACCTCTGTGAATAAACATCCTCCTAATTCTCATCCTTTGAAGGAGGAGGGCTGAGGGCGTAGAGGGGGTACCATTGCTAGGTTAGTGATCCAAATCTCAACAAAGTGAACTTTGCACCAGTTCTTAGTGATTTTGATCACAATGGAATGTGAGAAAGGTTAAAACCCGTTCATGACGCTTTTTATAGTCCACTCATCTGATGATGTGAAAATTGTAATATCGGTCACATTAACTCGGTCAGCGTAGAAGAACTTTTCGTAATCTATGTGCAACGCGATCTTAACGCTAACGAAACAAACGATATTTAAGTGACGACAATCACAAATAAAGGGCGTAGTTGATGGTAAATCCATCAACCCTTGAGAATTAGGAAGTGGATCAAAGTAACGAACATTTCTGATGTCGTAACATCCCTCTCAGCTCACAGGATTGTACGCTTTTTATACAAACTAGAATTAGGCGATGTGAGTTATTTCTAGTTTTCGCTAGCTTTTATATTTAAGTGACCGTATGGAATGGTTTTTCAGACGGACGCAAGCCCCAATAGTAGCGACATTATCCGGTATTCAAACAGTGTTTTTGATGCTGATGGCATCATTCAGTAAGACGGCTTTCAAGGGGGCTTTACTAGAATGATCACGTTGCTGTCATTTGGGTATACATAAATAAGGACATAACTACTAATGTGGATTCCATCTAAGCTTACTCGACCAGGACGCCTGCACAATGCCATCGTGCGCCCACGAGTGTTGGACTTACTACAGCAAGCGCCTTACTACAAATTGGTTTTATTCCGATCCCCAGCAGGTTACGGAAAAACAACAATGGCAGCGCAGTGGCTATCCGATAAGCCAAACGTCGGTTGGTACAGCATTGATGACAGCGATAACGACGGCTTTCGCTTTGTAAACTATCTGCTTCAAGCATTAAACAAAGCCACCAACTTCAGTTGCGCTAACGCACAAAAACTGGCGGAAAAACGTCAGATCTCGTCTTTACGCTCCCTATTTAGCGAAGTATTCGCTGAAATGGCTGACTTTCATCAAGAGTGCTACGTGGTACTTGATGACTACCATTTAATCACGAATGATGAAATCCATGAATCCATGCGTTTCTTCTTAAAGCACATGCCAGACAACCTCACCGTTGTGGTAACCAGTCGTGCAGCGCCGCCTCTGGGCACTGCAAACTTACGTGTTCGTGATTTAATGATCGAAATCGGCAACGAGATGTTGGCGTTCGATACCGAAGAAACGACTCGCTTCTTTAATCAGCGTATTGCCGATGGCATCGACGAAGACATGGCAAACAGCCTCAGAACCTATGTTGAAGGTTGGCCATCGGCGATGCAGTTGATCGCATTACAAGCCCAACATCAAAACCGCACATTGGCACAAACTGTAGAGTCGGTATCGCAGTTCAATCACGCGCACTTGTGGGATTACTTGGTCGAAGAAGTGTTTGACTTACTCGATCACGAAACTCGTCACTTTTTAATGCAAGTATCCGTGCTTGACCACTTCAATGATGAGCTAGTGTTTGCCCTTACCCAACGCGAAGATGCACTGGGAATGATTGAATCGCTTAACCGTTACGGCTTATTCATTTATCCGCTCGAAGGGGAACAGAACTGGTTCCGGTTCCATAACTTATTTGGCGAGTTTTTGTCTCATGAGCGCCAAGCTCGTATTCCTCAGCAAGAAAAAGATCTCCACCGCAATGCTGCTATCGCTTGGTTACAACAAAAAGCACCACACCAAGCGATTCATCATGCACAAAAATCGAATGATAAGGACTTAGTGGTAGAGATCCTAAACGAATACGGCTGGAAGATGTTTAACCAAGGCGAACTCAGCACACTGGAAAGCTCAATTAACAAGTTGGACGATGATCTGTTGTTCAGCCACCCAAAACTTACGATGCTCCGAGCATGGTTGGCTCAAAGTCAGCATCGTTATAACCAAGTGGGCCACCTGCTTGAAGAAGCGGAAGAGGAACACAAAAAGCGTAACATTGCGTTAGATATTCATTATCAAGGTCAAGCAAACGCGTTGCTTGCTCAAGTGGCTATCAACAGTAACCAACCAGAAAAAGCTCTCGAATTAGCGGAGCTAGCGCTTAGCCAACTTGATAACACTATTTACCGTAGCCGAATTGTGGCGACTTCGGTTGTTGGTGAAGTTAACCACGTGCTAGGTAAACTAGACCGTGCTTTGCCGATGATGCAACAAACTGAAAAGCTAGCTCGTCAGTATCAGGTATATCACCAAGCGTTATGGGCAATATTGCAGCAAAGCGAGATTTTAATTGCACAAGGTTACGTGCAAGCTGCCTTTGAACTACAAGATTCCGCATTCCGTCTGATTGAAGATCAGCAGCTTCAGCATGTTCCTCTTCATGAATTTTTGCTGCGTATTCGCGCGCAAGTACTTTGGTGCTGGAACCGACTTGATGAAGCGGAAGAATGCGCGTACAAAGGTCTGCAAATTCTCGAAAACCATTCACCAAGCAAGCACTTACATAGCTATTCGATGTTGGCGCGTATTGCGATTGGACGCGGTGAATTAGACAAAGCCGGTAAATTCATTGAGCACATCCAACACTTGATGAAACAGTCGACTTACCATGTAGATTGGACTGCAAACGCTTCACTATCGTTGATTCTATTTTGGCAAGCGCGCGGGAATACCGATGCAATGCAAGAATGGCTCAACACTGCGGTTCGTCCTGAATCGGCATGCAACCACTTTTCTCAATTGCAATGGCGTAACATTGCCCGCGCCCACATTAACTTAGGCCAATATACCGACGCTCGTGCTGCGTTAGATTTCCTCCAAGGTGAAGCTCGTCGCACTAACCTAATCACAGATACTAATCGCAACTTAGTGGTTGAAGCGGTCCTTTCTGCTCGCCAAAAAGATGAGGAGCAAGCCAAGGCTCTGTTAAAAGAAGCATTAGTAATGACGAACCAAACTGGCATGGTCGGAAACTTCCTGATTGATGGTGCAACCATTGGCGGTCTGCTGGAGAAGTTGAGCCTCCGCCATGAACTGGGCGATCTTGAGCGTCACCGTGCTCAACAGTTAATGAAGGACATTTCATCGAATCAACGTAGCCGGTCGATTCACTTTGATGAAGACTTTATTGAAAAGTTGGTGAATCACCCTAATGTGCCAGAGCTAGTACGTACCAGCCCATTAACACAACGCGAATGGCAGGTTCTGGGACTGATTTATTCAGGCTTTAGTAACGAGCAAATCGCACAAGAGCTGGATGTGGCAGGTACGACAATTAAAACCCACATTCGCAACCTGTACCAAAAGCTTAATATTGCTAATCGTAAAGAAGCCATTGTGACAGCTGAAAATTTGCTACAGTTAATGGGATACTGAACTGCTAGATAAACGGGTTAAAACGTAAAGTAAAACACAAGGGTTGGCGTAACACGTCAGCCCTTTTTTATGACTGACAGGAAGAGAAGTGCAATTTGCAAAGCACGTAAGTAACGTTGTTCATATAAAAAAATAGCCAACCGCAATAATCGCGATTGGCTTATATTTAGTGTGAACAAATTGTATTCACTAACAACGTCAGTTGGCTAGGTGACCCTCGGCTTAAGAAGGGTCGAGCAGTATTATGCATTAATCATGCCAAAATGCAAAGACTTATTTTTGGGCACAAGATCTCATATAAGCTGGATTTATTCACGCGCAAATTATCAAAATGCAATTTGATAATGCAAATTGCAATTGCATAATGCAACCAAGATTGATAATTGATAGTAGAGTTAATCATCTCAAAAATGTAAACCAAGCATTAAAAGCTCGTTACGGCGGCATTGTCTTTTGGCGGGTAATAAAGATAGGCAATAGATTGGATATAAAACCAAGTAGTTACAGCACTATTTCATACTTTTTTCATCGCAATGTTTGTATACTCTCTGCCATCGAAACGACTTAGCATTAGAGCAATGAACTACTTAATTACTTTCTTCAAGGGAATCGCCATGGGTGCAGCAGATGTTGTACCTGGTGTATCTGGCGGCACCATCGCGTTTATCACTGGTATTTACGATACGCTGCTTGAAAGCATTCGACGCATTAACCCCTCACTTTTCTCTATCTGGCGAAAAGAAGGGGTTAAAGCCGCGTTTAATCACATCAACGGATTCTTCCTTATCGCTCTGTTTGCCGGCATTTTCACCAGTATTGCAACGCTAGCAAAGTTGATTACTTGGCTTCTTGACACACACCCGATCCCACTTTGGTCATTTTTCTTTGGTCTGATTTTGGTCTCTGTGTATCACATTATTCGTCAGGTTGAGCAACGCGATCTTGTCCGCTTTGTCATTCTGCTCGTTGGTGTCGGGTTTGCTTATAGTATTACTGTGCTCAAACCTTTACACATGGAACCAACGGCCATTAACACCTTATTCGCTGGAGCTATCGCGATTTGTGCGATGATCTTGCCGGGTATCTCTGGCAGTTTTATTTTGCTGCTGATTGGCATGTATGCTCCTGTATTAGCCGCAGTGAAAGGTTTTCAAGTCGATACATTAGCGCTATTTTTGTCTGGCTGCGTGATCGGTTTACTGTCCTTCTCTCACTTATTGTCGTGGTTACTACGCAAGTTCCGTGATTTCACCCTGATGTTTTTGACTGGATTAATGATTGGTACGTTGCCAAAGATTTGGCCATGGAAAGAAACCATCACTTGGCGCACCAATTCGAAGGGCGAACAAGTGCCATTGCTACAGCACAACCTATCACCATTTGAATTTGAACACGTGACATCACAACCTTCTCAGTTAGTACTTGCTGTCGTGATGATGCTTGCAGCCATTGCTCTGGTTTTGGGTCTAGAGAAATTCGCAGATTCAGATAAATAACTTTGGTATCAAACACATACTGAACCAAATAAAAACGGAGTCAATTGGCTCCGTTTTATCTATTGGCTAAGGGCAAAACATCTCAATTGAAAACTCTGCTGTATTTGATGCAATAAAGTCCGTCGCGTTACTAGGAAGCTGGTCACCGAGGTATAACGCACAATTTACTGAGGTCACGAGTTGGCGAGCGGCGCATCTGTGCTACGATGCTCGTAATGTTAAGTGATAAATGCTGAACCTTAATGAAACTGTTACAAATCGCCGCTGTTTCAGCCGCATTAGTTGCGGGATTTTATGCCCCGACTCTAATAAAAAGCTTTTCTTCTTCCACTCAAAGCAAGTCAATAGATGAATACTGCTTTCTCTCTACAACCTCTTGCGTCCAAGAAAATGTTACGATGACGCTAAACTCAGAAACTGCTCAACCCTTGGTTCCTACCACTCTAAATGTTGAGTGGCATACAAGCGATGCTAAGCAACTCATCCTAAGTCTTTCAGGAAGAGAAATGGAGATGGGTGAGCCTAAGTTTTTACTGAAGCAAATCGCTCCTGGCCAATATCAAGGTGACATCATTCTCCCGGTTTGCACGGAGGATGCAATGACTTGGGTTGGTGAACTCAGTGATGGAGAGAATACCGTTTACCCTGCTATAAAAATGCAAAGATAAGGAATCGTTATGAGCCGCAATTGGTCCCTATTTCTCGTAGCTGCTTTCGCACTCGGATTTGGCGTAAAGAGCTATTTAGATAATCAGAAAACGAAGCCAGAGCAAGTGGACAGTTCCACCTCTCAACAAACGGTATTGTTTGGGGAAAATAACCAAGCCGTCAATATCTTCGATGTGAATGACCCTCGCATCCGAGTCGTCTATTTTGGCTTTACTCGCTGCCCAGACGTTTGCCCAACTTCTCTTGCAATGCTGGCAGGAGCACTGAATCAAATTGACGACGCGCAAAAAGCACAACTACGCCCGATGTTCATTTCTTTAGACCCAGAGCGTGATGAGGCCGATGCATCAGCAAAATATGCCCACTACTTCCATCCAATGATTGAAGGCCTATCGGCACCACTTGATGTAACGACACCTTTGGCACACAACTATGGTGTCATTTTCCGTAAGACAGAATTGGAAGGCTCGGAACTAAAGTACACGCTGGATCATAGCTCTTACTTTTACTTCTTGAAGCCGGATGGCACGTTAATCACTAAAGTACCGCATACGCTCTCGCCGGCACCGATTGTTGAAGCCATTTCAAAACTAACGACCGAAGGCTCTTCAAATGACGGTTAAGTCAGTGCTGAAGCAATTTTTCAATTTCCTAACTCATACCAACCCCAATGTCGAACAAGACGTCGATACGATCATTGACGCCATTGGGGGCATAGAGAACCTGCTAGAAACTGGTGCATGTGCGACTCGGCTGCGTCTTACCCTCAGAGCGACGTCCGTCATCGATAAGAACGCACTCAAGAATCATGGCGCGCATGGCGTCGTGATATTGGATGATCGTCATGTCCAAATCATATACGGCTTAAAAGCCAACACGTATTCGCAGATTATGGAAGAGCGCATCACAAAACAAAGTTAATATTTTTGCAGTATAGCTACCCTCTTTAAAAAAGGGCGGCTATACTCTTTTGGCTTAATTAACTCACTTATTTATTAACCAACGAAGAGGACACAAGATGATTGTATTGAATAACACTAACTGGGCATCGCAAGGGTAACCCTAACAGCACCAACTCTGTGGCATAGCCACAACTCCCCTTCTCTGCCCGGTCTTCACCGGGGTCAACTCTATCCGAATTAGACCCTAATGCGATTTGTATTAAGGCGCTTTGTTGCGTCTGGGATAATTCAATAATGAATCAAACACATACTTTTTGTGACACATTAGTTTCAACTTCAAACCCTCTAAAACAATTGGGTTGGAAACCATTTTTTCAGCAACAACTGACATTAGACGATTACGACAACACTATCTTTGCTCGTGTAATTGCGCATCACCGAAGTGGTTATTTATTGGCAACAGAAACTGGGCAAGTTCATCTTAATGCCCACCATTCTTTACCCAATATGACCGTCGGAGACTGGGTAATCTTAAATGAAGATCAGCAATTTGTTCGCTTACTGGATCGCTTGAGCCTCTTTAGCCGCAAAGCCGCTGGCAGCAAAGTGGTAGAGCAACTTATCGCAGCCAATGTGGATACAGTGTTTATCGTCTGTTCCCTTAACGACGACTTCAATTTAAGTCGTATTGAACGCTATCTTGCCTTGGCTCATGAAGCCGAAGTCGAACCCGTCATCGTGCTTTCCAAAGCCGATTTGTGTGACAATACTGATGAACTAAAAAGCCAAGTACAGAAGCTCGACCCTCTATTAGCTATAGAGACAGTCAACGGCTTAGAAATAGAGAGTGCTTCTAAACTCATGACCTGGTGCAAAGAAGGACAAACCCTCGCTTTTATCGGTTCTTCAGGCGTTGGCAAATCAACTCTTGTTAATGCATTACTCGGGCAACAAGAACAGGCAACTGGGCATATTCGTGAAGACGATAGCAAAGGGCGACATACAACTACATCGCGCTCTATCCATCTATTACCTGATGGCGGCATCTTGATTGATACTCCGGGAATGCGCGAGCTTCAACTAGCAGATTGTGAATCGGGGGTCAGTGAGGCATTTTCTGACATTGAGGCGCTCGCTCAGCGTTGTCGCTTTGGCAATTGTAAGCACCAAACTAAGCCAGGCTGCGCAGTTCAAACTGCGATTGCAAATGGCAAACTGGAGGTTCGTCGTTTCAATAACTATCAAAAACTATTGCGAGAACAAGCCTTTAACGGCGCGACTTTGGCAGAGCAACGAGCACAAAGTCGACGATTCGGTAAACTTGCTCGCAATGCCATGAGTGATAAGCGCAGGCGCCAACAAAGTTATTAATTTGTTGCGTTTGAGTTGTCAATAAAATCAAAGGAGACGAAAGTCTCCTTTTTAACAACTTTATTAAAAACCATTACTCATAACTAATGATAATTTTCAACATAAAAATCTTATTTAAATAACATTGAGCAAACATTTAATCCAAAAACAAACTAAAACTAGACACAAAATATTACCAAGCTAAGATATGTGATATTCAGCAAGAAAATGGCTGAATTTATAAAAACAGGATAATTGATAATCATGTGTCTTAGTGACCAGAAGCAATGCTCACCCCTTGCAATACAAGGGCATTATCGCCGTGTAATGATGGACTATTGCCCTGCCACTCTGGCATAAAATTGCAGGAATGATGTATGCAACACAACAGCCTCGTTGCCCGATATGCTCGTGGTAACCTCGTCGTCCAGATCCTTGTCGGTATCGTCTTTGGTATTTTGCTCGCGACAATTTCTCCAAGCCATGCCGAAAGCGCGGGATTAATTGGTAGCCTTTTTGTCGGTGCGCTTAAAGCGATCGCGCCAATTCTTGTGTTTATTTTGGTTGCCGCTTCAATTGCAAACCAAAAGAAAAACCAACACACTTACATGCGCCCAATCGTTGTACTGTACCTGATGGGTACATTCTTCGCGGCGCTATCAGCAGTGGTTCTAAGCTTCCTTTTCCCGACCAATTTAACGCTTGTCACCGGCGCTGAAGGTGCAACGCCTCCTCAAGGTATTGCTGAAATTCTACGCACATTGTTGTTTAAACTGGTCGACAACCCAGTAAATGCACTAGTAGAAGCAAACTACATCGGCATTCTTGCTTGGGGTGTGGGTCTGGGTCTTGCACTACACCACGCATCGGCAACAACGAAGGCCGTATTTGAAGATCTAAGCCACAGCGTGTCTCACATTGTGCGCTTTATCATTCGTCTTGCACCATTTGGTATCTTTGGCTTGGTTGCTTCAACGTTTGCGACAACGGGCTTTAGCGCACTAGCAAGCTACGCACACCTTCTGGCGGTTCTTCTTGGCGCAATGATGATCATCGCACTCGTTGTAAACCCAGCGATCGTGTTCGTTAAAACCAAACAAAACCCTTACCCACTTGTATTCCGTTGTCTACGTGAAAGTGGTGTAACTGCGTTCTTCACTCGTTCAAGTGCGGCGAATATTCCAGTAAACATGGCACTATGTGAGAAGCTAAAACTGGACGAGGATACATACTCAGTATCTATCCCTCTAGGTGCGACCATCAACATGGCTGGTGCTGCAATCACTATCACAACGCTAACGCTTGCAGCTGTGCACACTATGGGTATCGAAGTTGATCTACTGACTGCGCTACTGCTCAGTATTGTAGCTGCGGTTTCTGCATGCGGCGCATCAGGTGTTGCAGGTGGCTCTCTACTACTTATCCCACTTGCGTGTGGCCTGTTTGGTATCTCAAACGACGTAGCAATGCAGGTTGTAGCGGTTGGCTTCATTATCGGTGTGATTCAAGACTCTGCAGAAACTGCGCTAAACAGCTCAACAGACGTTGTCTTTACGGCAGCAGTTTGTAAATCAGAGCAGCAAAAAGCTCAGTAAGACTGACAGAACAAATAGAAAGGGGAGCCGATGATGGCTCCCCTTTTTTGTTTAATTGCGCTCAATTACGCGGTGACCAAAGCCACCTCTTCAATTGAGAAATGCTTACTTGGCTCAACAAACTCTTGCTGCGCAGCAATAGTTTGCAGCTCCCATTCGCCTGCATGGTACGTTGCACTTAACACCCCGTAGCATGCGTCATGACAATGTTGGAAAGCTTGCTTGGGAGACCAGCCTTTTAAGAGTCCCGCGGTAAAGATAGCTGAAATAAGATCGCCCACGCCAACAGGTTGTTTAGCAAACTCAAATTGAGGACGCTTCGCAAGGTAAATGCCTTCTGGCGTAGCCAGTAGCATGTTAAAGCTGCCATTTTCTAGGCAGTAAAGGTGCTTAACTAGCACAACTTTTGGACCTTTCGCTAGCGCACGCTGGCATGCGGTGATCGCATCGTCTAGTGAGTGGATTTCCATCTCAGCAAATTGACTTAGCTCGAATTGGTTCGGAACGATCACGTCCGCCATTGGCATCAAACGAGTCAAAAGATTTTCAGCAATACCCGGAGCCACAATGCAGCCTTTGTCTGGCGCGCCCATCACAGGGTCGCAAACATAAAGTGCGTTCGGATTCGCTTGCTTCACTTTCGTCACGGTATCTTCAACAGCAAGGCACTGCTCTGCGCTGCCTTGGTAGCCGGTCAACACCGCTTGGCATTTTTCCAATGCACCGATGTTTCCAAGACCACGAACTAACTCGCTGATGTCTTCAGCCGCAAACGCTCGCCCAGTCCAGCCTTCTTGATACTGCGTGTGGTTAGAAAATTGAACGGTATGAATTGGCCATACTTCAAAACCCATGCGTTGCATTGGGAAAACGGCACTGCTGTTACCAGCATGACCAAAAGAAACATGAGATTGTATAGAGAGGATACCTTGCATAGTACCTTACCTCTTATTGTTGTTATCGATAGTTCAAAGACAGCGGCAAGCGCCAGTTTTGCGAAACCAGTAGTGTATCCGACAAACCAAGATTCTCTAACTCAATTCTCCTCAATATCTTCAGAGTAAGTTGGAGTGCTGGTTTTCAACACCATCTTCTTAATTTCCATTTTGTCTTTATTCAGTGCGATTTCTAGGGTATCTCCTTCCCTTATCCCGAGCTGAGCCAGGATTGCGCTTGGAATGACTACGGCGGTATCGTCACCGATTTTAACAGGTTGACTTATCATCTTTCGTCCTCCAAATGTCGAAAATGAGTTTTCACGTCATTGGATGTCTAGCCTCAAATACTTTGAGCTGACTTGGATTTGGCGTAAATGCCTAAAAACAAAGAGCCTTCCACACCGCGTTTGGGAAGGCTCTTTCAGTATTATTTTTTAATTTGCTAAAGGCTCATGCTTCGCAGCAATCAGACCGTAAGCACTCCAGCCAAGGAAGGTTACGATAGAGCCCCACATCATCGCTTCGTAGCCGGAGCCGTAAAGCGCGTAGAAACTGTACAGAGAGCCAATCAGAGCGATAACGTTGGTGGTTTTCATCTCGCGCTCCGGCACGTGCGCCACTTGCTGCATGATGAAGATTGCGCCCATACATAGAATGTAAGGAATAACGTTTGTTACTACCGCTAGGTTAACCAGCGCTTCGAACTGCTCGTTCAGCGTTGGAGAAATCGTCATTAGAGACAATACAGATTGGATAATAGTAATCGCGATCATACCTTTGATTGGCGTACCACGTTTGTCCACTTGAGAGAACAATTTAGGGAAGAAGCCCGCATCAGAAGACGATTTGAACACTGACGCGATAGTGAATTGCCAACCCAATAGAGAGCCCGCACAAGCCAATACCGCCATACCCGCAACCACTTTACCAGCGGCAGAACCTAGCATCACTGTCCATACGGTTGAGAATGGCGCTGTAGAAGCGGCAAGCTCAGAGTTTGCAACGATACCAGAACAGATGTTTGTCGATACAATGTAAACCACAGCCGCGATTAGCGTACCACCTAGCACTGCGATTGGTACGTTCTTCTCTGGGTTTTCTACCGCTTCAGAGTTCGCACAAGCTGATTCAAGACCAAGGAATGCCCATAATGTCATCGCAATAGAAGCACTCACTGCCTCACCAAATGGCAAGCTGTGTGGGTTCCAAGCTTCAATGTACATGGTTGGGTTAAACCAGAACCAACCAACAATACCCAATGAACACACTGGTAGGATTACGCCCCACACGGTGAATGTACCAATTTGACCTGTGATTTTCGCACCACCGAAGTTAGCGAAAGTACAAATCCAAAGAATGGCGATGGTGTACAAACAGGTTTCGACCGGAGATAGGGTCACTTCAAAGAATGCGGAGCCGTAACCCACACAGGTAATCGCGATCGCAATATTCGCAATAAGGAGCGACAAACCGTAAGTCCAGCCCGCCATAAACGCACCCGATTTACCGAATGCGTAAGACGCGTAACCGTTCATACCGCCGTCTCGTTTACTAAAGCGACCACATTTTGCAAACACATAAGCCAACGCCAAAGAGCCCGCCGCCGTGATCAGCCAAGACAACACTGAAATGGTACCCACTTGCGCCAGTTTACTTGGCAGCATGATAATACCGGAGCCAGCCATATTGATGAACGTCAGAATGGTTAACTGCACCACCGACATTTTTTTAGTTTCAGTACTCATAAATTATTCTCCACGAATAAGCGGTTCGCACCGACGCCGGAGCGTGGTGCGAACGGGTAGATTAATCTTTTAGGACATAACAATGTGCGGTAGTGCGACCGTTAACATCTTCAAGGTACACACCTTGAATTTCTGGCGCGAAGCCTGGGAAGCGGTTAATGCCTTCTTCTAGAGATAGGAAGTAATCCACCACCTGTTGAGTCCAGACTTCACCAGTGATCACACAGATAATGCCTGGAGGGTAAGGAAGTGCGCCTTCAGCGGCTACGCGGCCCACGGCCTCTTTAAGTGGTAGGTAATTGCATTCACCACGGAAGTATTTGCGTGTTGCTACGTCAGGTTTGTGAACCATTTGTGGGAAGTACTCGCTGCGGAACATCGCTTTTTGTAACTGTTTCACGTTCAGCTCTTTGTACATGTCATGCATTTCCTGACATAGCTGACGGATGGTGTAGCCACGGTAGCGTTCTTTATTCGCTTCGTAGACGCTTGGAAGTACGATACTTAAAGGGGCATCATCACGGATGAATTTTTCGAATCGGTTAATTTGAGCCACAAGGTGACGGATCTTACCCATATCTTCCGCAGGAGTGAGTAGGAACAAGATAGAGTTCAAGTCGCACTTTTCAGGGATGATGCCATTTTCACGAAGGAAGTTCGCTAAAAGCGTTGCAGGAATACCAAAGTCTGCGTAGCTGCCATCTTCAGCAATACCTGCTGTGGTTAGTAGCAATTTACATGGGTCAACGAAGTATTGACCTTCACCGTACCCCTCGAATTTGTGCCAGCTTGCGTTTGGCTCAAACATGAAGAATTTCTTGTTCGTTGCGATCACGTCAGTGTCGTAGCCGCCCCAAGGTTGGCCTTCGACTTCATCTGGAATGAACGGACGAATCAATTCACAACTCTTAAGGATTTCTTTACGCGCTTCGATACCTGTCTTAACCGCATCGCGCCATAAACGCAGACCTGCTTCGCCGTCGTGGATCTTCGCGTTCACATCAAGCGCAGAGAACAGTGCGTAGAATGGTGAAGTCGATGCGTGCATCATAAACGCGTTGTTAAAGCGTTTGTGGTTACAGTAACGAGCTTGACCTTTGATATGGCGGTCTTTTTTGTGGATTTGCGATGTTTGAGAGAAGCCAGCTTGTTGTTTGTGAACAGACTGAGTCACGATCACACCTGCGTCTTCTGGTTTCAAATCCAGCAGCAGTGGTGAACAGTCTTTCATCATCGGGATGAACTGCTCGTAACCAACCCATGCAGAGTCAAACAGGATGTAGTCACAAAGGTGACCTATCTTATCCATTACGTAGCGAGCGTTGTAGATAGTACCGTCATAAGTACCAAGTTGGATAATAGCAAGACGGAAAGGACGTTCATCGCGTGCACGTTCTGGGTCCACTTTCGCGATTTGAGCACGAATGTATTCTTCATCGAAACAGTGTTCATCCATACCACCGATAAAGCCCCAAGGGTTACGCGCCGTTTCTAAGTAAACTGGCATACCACCCGCTTGGATTAACGCACCGTGGTGGTTCGATTTGTGGTTGTTACGGTCGAACAGTACCAAATCACCTTCAGTTACCAGCGCGTTACAGACTACTTTGTTTGAAGCAG
This sequence comes from Vibrio sp. Vb0304, assembly GCF_033338995.1. NCBI lineage: Bacteria > Pseudomonadati > Pseudomonadota > Gammaproteobacteria > Vibrionales > Vibrionaceae > Vibrio > Vibrio sp. Vb0304. Next base: position 159,000 of record NZ_JAWOTT010000001.1, on the reverse strand, counting down.
AAGTGCCGTTAAGTACGAAGTAAGTTTTGTCCGCGTTAAATACTTTTGCAGCGTGCGCCTGCGCTTGATGTGCAGAACCTTCGTGGATCAGTAAGTCACCTAAATCCACGTCCGCATTACACAAGTCACTACGGAACAGGTTTTCGCCGAAGAAATCGTAGAATTGTTTACCCGCTGGGTGTTTTTTGAAGAACTGACCACCTTGGTGTCCCGGACAGTCAAACGCTGAGTTACCCATCTCAACATAGTGCGTTAATTGCTTGAAGAAAGGAGGAAGCAGACGACATTCGTACTTGGTTACTGCTTCGTTGATTTGACGACAGTAGTACTCAATAGATTGTCTTTCTAAATCGATAACGCCAGTTAGCCAAACGTAATCTTCAGCCGAAACTGGGTTTGCATCCGTTACTAAGAAAACTGGAATACCGTAACCCGTTTCAGAAATCATTTTATGCAGACCTGCTTTAATGTCTGCTGAAGTAATAATAGCCGCACCAACGTCGGTTAATTCAACTTGCTCTAAAGGTTGTAAATGACGATTAAATTGTTCATCTAAAGATTCAGCTAATAAACTGAAGTCTTCTGGCATGTAATTACTAACACCTATAATTAAACGTTTCATTTGGAATATCTCTTTTTTGTTCTTTAAAATTGACAGGTACAGATATTACAAACGAAAAAGATATTTAAAATTCAAAAAACAAATTTCGTGATTAAATTTTCATATTTAAAAGTCTTATTTTCTCGAATTAAAATTTCGCGATCTTCATCACTTTCCAATTGATAGCCCAATGATATTGAAACCAGGCTTAAAAGGAAAAATAATTAAAAATTGTGTGACCACAGCCATTGTTGTTAGAAATAAAATATCAAGAAAATAATTTTTTGAGATTTCCATCACTATATAATTATTAGGACTATATTATTAGGAATGATAAATATTTTAATTTTAACTAAATTTAAACACATAATAAAAAAGCCATCAACACATGTATTGATGGCTTTTTACTTTAGGTGCAAAGGAAACACAATTCAATTAAATAAATGACTATCTAGTTTGACTCCATCATTCGACCATTGCTGATAACGTTTTACAGACATGCCTGACGAGTACATAGTGTGTTTACAATCCATGCACTCGACAAAATACAAGCCACTCATGCCAGCCATAACGTGCAGTCTACGGCTATCGCAACGCTTACAGGACAAGCGTTTTACTTTGGTATTGACGTCAATACGACGAGCAAAGTTTAACGTTTCGTGAGAACATAAAGCCTCAACAGCACTATCTTTAAATGGATGTTCACTCAACAAGTAATTAATGGCGTAATCATACACCGGGGGGATTGAAGATTTTCCACTTTCAATATTACTTATTTTAGCGACGGAAACACCTAATAAAGAAGCGAACTCAGCCTTACTGTACTCTAAGATAAACCTTGAAGAGATAAATTTATCTGCACTAATGATTCTCAACATACACAAATCTCTAATATAAATAAAAACAGAGATAAAAAATTATCTCTATTTATTATGAAACATGTAATGAAAAAGTTACTTCCTAGTGTAATTCTGCATATTAACTATGCTATTTTATTTTTACGTTATCTTGCGCCTAATTAATCATAAAATCAATAATCGACACCTAAATATAAAAGAACAATTTAAGATTTATAATACATTTTTTAATTTACATTATTAGATAAAGTAATGAGTACTATTCACCTATAAATCGGGGCATCAAGTATTGCTCTTCAATCATTATTACTATCAATTGAAAAGGCTTGATCTAAGCCCAATAGCGGAAGTAAATAAAGAGGGAAAAACCTCTTTTTTAAGGTAAACAGATCCCATCTTAGTTAAGTACTAAAAATATGTTGAAAAATCGCATAAATAGTATGCACATCAGTAAAATGACTGCTTAAGTAAGTTTACATTCTGTTGTCGTGACTGATAGAGATACTGGCAAAAGAGCAAAAGAAAAGCCTCACTCTTGAGGCTTCTGGATAAGATAGGTTATGGTTGAAGGAAGTTTTGAGTGAAATCGAGCGCCTCTTTAGAGAGCTTTTTTTCGTTGGGCGATGTGCTTGCCTGGTCTTCTGCTGTTACCGTTGTCATGTTAGGCTGAAAATCTAGTGTTGATGCCTCCTCCCAAGCTTCGGAGGCGTCTTTATTCTCATCATTCAACACCGCATTGAGCTCCTCTTCCGCAGGAAAATACGCTTCGCGTTTGTACACTTTGTTAAGGGCTCGAATAATAGAGTGCTTTCTCACCATTCCTGATGCCAGCTTTCTTTGCAACGGCTTCGCTATGGACTGCAATCCAACGACAACATCAACACCAATATTGGTTGCCACTTCATCACGCAACGTACGTGCAGGTTGGTAGCCCATATTGGCAGCAAGAAACAGCCAAACGTAAGCAATTGCATTACCCGTTTTACCTTTATCCTTCCACGCTTCGCCAGCATGATACATCGCTTTAGCACTGCCACTTTCCGCGGCCCGTTCCAGCCAGTAGCAACCTTTAACCATGCTTTTTTCTGTACCAATGCCATTTAGGTAACATAAGCCGACTTGGATCTTGCCATCCGCACTGTCTTTTTCCGCCGCTTTCATAAACCAGTAAAGCGCATCTGCACTGCGTCCTGCACTATTGTCTGGTGAAAGCTGCCATTCCCCCATATAAATCATGGCATCAATGCAGCCTTCTTCGGCGGCAGTTTCAATCAGTTGGTTACCTTTTGGGATATTTTTTTCAGTTCCTCGACCAAAGACCAAGGCCTTGCCCGTCGAAAATTTCGCTTCGGTATCCCCTTCCATTCCCGCAATTGCGGTACGCCAGAAGTTTGCCTGCTCTTTTAAAATCACATCTTCGCGCATGCGTTCACTTAAGCGAACAATGCCGTACATCCCCGTCACATTGTCTAGTTTAGCGGCTTTATCATACCAATACAGCGCTTGGCGAATGTTGTCCTTTTCGGCTTCTTTCGCTAGAAATAAAATGGTGGGGATATGCCCGGTTTCTGCTTTGAACTCTCGCTCTTTACGCTCTTGCTCTCGCGCTTTATGCATCGCCTTTCGATAAGCGGCTTCGCGAGCTTTCCTCTCTGCCTCGAGTCTCTGTTTCCGCATCGACAACGAGATCATCCACACAAATATCAGGACGAGTGAAAGGCCAGTTGCCGCAATGGCAATGCCCATACTACTCATAAATAGCCTCTTTTGGTTTCAGGGCCCAATTCAACTCCCTTTCAGGGAAATCTTATGATTACGCGCCGACATAACGCCGACTACCTTCATTATATAACGACCACTTAGCGAAAATCTGAAGCTTGCGAAGACTTAATGGCGGTATTTTATTCAACATCACTGCAACTTATTTTTAAAAGAAAAATATAGCCCTCATTTTTATAGAACTTAATCACGGTTTTGGGGCTGAGGCATTCTCATCCCCTATCATCCCCCCTTACTCATCCCATAAAAATTTACATTTTAATGATGTGCAGAATCTCTCACTATGCGCCTGTTTTATTATTTAATTTGTGAACAAAATCGACTGTGACAGAAAATTTGCATCTGTAAAAAACTTAACAGCCTGCTCTCACATTTTGCTGATGATTCAGTGTATTAGCATCTAATTGAACATTTCCTTTTTTGGCATCTGCCTTTCTAGCGTGTGCAAAACCTTCTTGATGATTGAGTCAGCGAAGGCAGCGCGCAGCTCAATATCAATTCAATAACAATGGATTTGTAAACGTGGACAATAAGACATTTAAATTATCAACAATTGCCAAAACCGTACTGCCTTTGATTTCCGTCGCGGTAATCAGCGGTTGTGGTAGTGATAGCACGAACGAAGATACGACGAACCCTGGCTCAGGCTTGTACCCTGCGGGAGAGAACGAAGTCGTCATTTATTACAAACGTGATGTAGCATCAGCTTCAACAGCAAGCGACTACGAAGGTTGGGGCTTGCACCTATGGAACGGTGAGGGCTGTACCAGCACAGATTTAGACGCAATGGGCATTCCGGGAACAGGAACGGATTGGTCTGCGCCACACCCATTCGATGGCATCAACGACACCTACGGTGCTTACTACGTACTGAAAGTGAACCCAGATGCCTCTGACCCACACGAATGCATGAACTTCATTCTGCACAAAGGTGATGAGAAAGCATTCGGCAGTGCAAACTCAAAAGTGGAGCTGACGAAAATCGGCGAATCTAAAGGGTTGTTTGGCTTCCACGGCAGCAGTGAGCTTTACTACGAGCCAATCGAAGAACGCCCTGTTGATATTGATGGTCAAAAAGCGCATTGGCTAGATGCCAACACCATCGCGTGGGAAGCGGCGGCCAATGCGGATTCCATGAAGCTGTTCTACAGCCTTAGCAATGACATCAAAATGGATGAAGATAAGCAAATCTCTGGCGGTACAGCGGTTGAGCTGACAAAGGCTGGTGAGTTGTCTGATGGTCTGAAATCACGCTTCCGTCACCTTGCTAGCCTTCAAGCTGCGGGTATCGATGTCGATGACGCGACCTTGCGTACGATCCTGAAGTCACAAATCGTTATGGTGGCTTACAACGCAAATGGTGACGTCATTTCTGCAACTGAAGTGCAAAAACCGGGCGTTTTGGATGCGGTGTTTGCCGATTCCAAGACAGGTAACGCGATCGGTCAAGAACTCGGTGCGATTGTGGAAGGCGGTGCCGCAACCTTCAAACTATGGGCACCAACTGCCCAAGATGTTGATCTGATAATCTACGATGAAAACTTAGCAGAAGAAGCGACCGTTGCCATGACGGAAGACCCAGCAACAGGTATCTGGGTTTCTGAGGCACAAAGCAACGTTGTCAACAAATATTATCGCTACCAAGTTAAGGTATACCACCCAACAACTGGCGTCGTTGAAACGCGTTTGGTAACAGACCCATATTCAATGAGCTTGTCTAAGAACTCACGATACTCGCAAGTGGTTGATTTAGATGATCCAAGCTTAATGCCTCAAGATTGGAAAAACTACGCACGCCCAACGGTTAAAAAAGACGAAGACCACGTCCTTTACGAGTCACACATTCGTGATTTCAGCTTTAACGACAGCAAAGGCACACCAAGTCTTGATGGCAAATATCTGGCGCTTACAGAACCTGAGCGTGAGTCTGTATCTCACTTACAAGCTTTAAAAGATGCTGGCCTAACAACGCTACATATCTTGCCAGCATTTGATATTGCAACCGTGGATGAAGACGCTGACAAGCGAGTCGATATCACCGACACCGTGGGTAAACTTTGTGGCATCAAGCCAGAAGCCTCCATTTGTGAGACCGAAGATGACGGCAAAGTAATTGAAGAGGTATTAAATAGCTACGACCCAACAACGGGCAAAGCACAAGCGTTGATGAACGATCTTCGCATGCTAGACAGCTTCAACTGGGGTTACGACCCTTACCACTACACCGTGCCGGAAGGCAGTTATGCGACCGATCCTAACGGGTCTAAGCGTATTCTTGAGTTCCGCGAAATGGTTCAAGCGACGCATAAAATGGATCTGAAACTGGTCATGGACGTCGTGTACAACCACACAAATGCATCTGGTGTGAACGAAAAATCAGTACTGGATAAGATTGTCCCTGGGTACTACCACCGTCTAAACGTCAACACTGGCGGAGTCGAAAACTCAACCTGTTGTGATAACACCGCAACCGAGAACTTGATGATGGGTAAACTAATGGTTGACTCATTGATGGTATGGGCGGATGACTATAAAGTCGATGGTTTCCGTTTTGACCTTATGGGCCACCAGCCGAAAGATGTGATGGTTTACGCACTTGAAAAAGTCCGTGAAATTGACCCGAATACCTTGTTCTACGGCGAAGGTTGGGACTTTGGTGAAGTCGCGCAAAACGCTCGCTTCGATCAGGCGACACAAGTCAACATGGCGGGAACAGAAATCGGTACTTTCTCTGATCGTCTGCGTGACGCAGTTCGTGGCGGAAGCCCGTTTGATGGCGGTGTAGATTCTGAAGGTAAGCACCCACTTCGCTTTAACCAAGGCTTTGGTAACGCCGCTTACCCTAACGAAGAAACCAAAACTGACGCAGAGTCGGTGAATGGTCGTTTACACAACCAAGATCTGGTTCGTCTAGGTATGGCTGGTAACTTGGCTGACTACATCCTTCTTGATTACAAAGGCGAAACCAAGCTGGGTAAGAACGTTGATTACAATGGTGCGCCTGCAGGCTACACAAAAGTGCCATCAGAGAACATCTCTTACGTGTCTAAGCACGACAACCAAACATTGTGGGATAACAACGCCTACAAGATTGCGACAGGCACTTCATCTGCCGAGCGTGCACGTATGCAGTCTGTGTCCCTATCAACGGTGATGCTTGGTCAAGGCATTCCATTCATCCACATGGGTTCTGAGCTATTGCGCTCTAAATCTATGCAGCGCGACTCGTACGATTCTGGTGACTGGTTCAACCGTGTATTCTTCGACGGAAGCGACAATAACTGGAACGTTGGTCTACCACGTGAAGACAAAGACGGTGCAAACTGGGAGCTGATCAAAACCATCGTTGGTGACAGCACGGCGAAACCAGATTCAACCGACATCGAGCTGACTAAGCAACAATTCCTAGAGCTACTAAAAATCCGTAGCACAAGCGAACTGTTCCGCCTAGATACCGCGCAAGAAGTGATGAACCGTGTGGACTTCCGCAACGTAGGGAAAGACCAAGTGGAAGGCTTGATTGTGATGTCTATCGACGATGGTACATCAGCGGGTGCCGATTTGGATTCGAACTACGATGCTGTCGTGGCCGTTGTGAACTCAACATCAACTGAGAAATCTTTCAAAGTTGCTGGCGCAACTGGTTTCGAACTGCATGAAGTTCAACAAAACTCTGCGGATGACATCGTCAAAGGTGCAAGCTTCACCAATGAAACGTTCACAGTACCAGCACTGACAACAGCGGTATTCGTGCAGCCACAAAACGGCGCGCAAGGTGCTGGCCTACCAGTAAACACGGATAACAAAGACGTATCGAGTATTCCTCCTTACGGCGAAACTGTTGTTTACGTGAAAGGCACGATGAACGAGTGGTCTGATAGCAGTGATTGGGCGATGACCTTTATTGGCAACGGTATGTACTCTGTAACTGGCGTTCTTGAAGTTGGTGAACACGAGTTCAAATTCGCGGACTCTGGTTGGGCAAATCCAAACATCGGTTGTGATGCTGCGAATATAGCTTCTGGTTCACTAGAATTAGGTTCAGAAGGTAACTGTAAGCTGTCTGTTGCTGAAACAGGTAAGTACAACTTCACTCTGAACGCGCTGCATGTTCAAGATGAAAGCGTAGAAAAACCGGTCGTGTCAGTGACCAAGTCAGCAGATGCACCAACATTCGGTGAAACAGCACTTTACTTACGTGGCACTATCACTACATGGGATGCTCCAGCACAAGACTCAACAGCGAAGTTCAGCTATGTTGCAAATGACGTTTATTCGCTAGACATTGACCTAGCGGCGGGCAACTACGAGATGAAAGTTGCGAGCGCAGACTGGGCAGCAGACACCAACTTCGGTGGCGAAGGCAGTGTTGAGCTTGGTAAAGCGCTAACGATGGAAGTCGGTGGCGGTAGTGCAAACCTGAAAATTGCGATTGCAGAAGCAGGAAATTACAACTTCCACTTCAACGCGGCTGACAAGTCGGCGCCAATCGTGACGGTAACGAAAAACTAGTTTCATTTAAAAACATCCGTAATGAAAAAGGGGAAGCATCACGCTTCCCCTTTGTTTTGTTGGCGTCACTAAATGGTGGATACCAAAATCAAAAAGGTGTTAGTTTCCCCAAATCTGTTCAACAAACTCAGGATGATCAATGAATGGATTACGATTGCCCTGAAAATCAAACACTTGTTGATTGCGGTTTCGTTCTTTTTCACTAACGGGATCATTTTTGTGCCAACGTTTCAGCATGTTTAACATCCAAGGTTCAAAAACCGTCGAACTTGAACCATCAAGGACAGCATCCGCATTGCTTGAATTGCCTTCCCAGTTACCTACAATATTTTCATAGCGGGTTGCCATGTAGAAATAGGCACGAGCAAAATCGCCTTTAAACTCATCGATCGGCTCAAACACCGTACCGGAGTAGCCCAGACTAGTGCTTGCTTGGCCAAGTTTAGAGCCATTACTAGACACGTAGGTCGCGGTGCCCACTTCACCAAATGGCCAATTACTGCGCTTCGCGTTTACATAACCATCAGTTGCAAACAAGTGATGACCGTCTGAGTTCATCGGCTCAACCTTACCGCCAAACCAGCTTTTCGGAAAAGAGTGCTCACGGTTGTAGCAACCCCCTTCCGTTTTGTATTGGCCACATTGGTCTGTGACTTTGGTAAAGCTTACTGTATCGCTACCAGATGGCTTTTCAGAATACATATCGAGAATAGAGCCATCATTTTCGTAATAACGATCAATATCGGCATCTTTTACCAAGGTCCAGACCGCAGAATAGCCTCGGCTGGAGTGATTATTGATAATGTTAAACAACGCTGTTTTTAGAGCGTATCCCGTCTTACCAGATGCCGCTTGATAGTAACCATCAACCACTGGTGGGGTCGTCGTTGTGTCACCTAAGTTAAAATTGGTGGTTTCACTTTTCGAGAATTCAGCGCCAGAAGCAAGAGTCTTATCTCCCACCTTCAACGCGTAAGACCCCGAACCATTGCCACAGCAAATGCCGTCGCCATAGCTGTCTTGAATCGTAAATTGGTAGTTACCATCGGCCAAACACATGGTCTTTTCAACAGAGGTTGACGACTCATACCCCTGACCAGAGAAAAGCACTTGCGCTTGGCTATTTTTCAACTCCCAGCTAGTTTCTGAGCCATAGTTGTCCGTCGTGAGTGTAAGAACCACCTCATGATCACTACAACTTTCTACAGGAGGTTGTGTACTCGTCTCAGTCGGTTGAAAATTATCGACGTAGACAACTTCTGAGCCATCAAAACTGGCTTCATCGTAAAAACGCAAACCGACGTTGATGGTCTTGTTCGAGCTCGCTGTGTAGTTGTGCGCGAGCTCTTGCCACTGGTTTATCTGTTGTGGGTTCGAGTAATTGTGATAACCATCAACCACCAGACGTGCTTTTACATTTCCTTCGGTATGATAAACCGAGACAGAAAACGGATAGGTTTTCCCTTGCTCCACATTAATGGTTTGCAAAAAGTCGGTGTTGCTTTGGGTACCTGTATTCACGACGACCTGGGCAGCCAGACCACCCGATTTGATTTGCTCGCTGCTTGGCGACACTGTAATGCCCGCGTCAATCTCTGACCACTGCGTAGGTACATTGCCATTCCACTGCTCAAAGTCACCGTTGATAATTTGGCTATATGCAAACGGAGAGCTAACAGCAGCAAGGAGACAGAGGGAGTTCGTTATGGATTTCATTATACTTTTCCATTAGTTATATAAATCCCAAACACGATAAACATATTAGTGGGGCATAAGTAATCCTTCAGTCACATTTTTACGTTGCACAAGTGTTAATTTACTTTTTAATGTGCAGCTTATCTCACAAATATCCATCTGCTGAAAACAAACGCCAATACAAAAAGCGAAGCAACTTGTTGGCTACATCGTCGCAAAACCATTAAGGGAAAAGTAAAACAGACAGAAAAAAGCCAAGTGTGCGCCTATGGGGGTCAGCAACAACACTTGGCTTGTTTATAAGAAAGCTTGTGGTCAGCTCAACTGGTGAGCATCAATTCTGAATAATTCCTTAAGGTTTTACCGCAAAGAATCGTCCTTGTAGTGGCGACATCAGAATCTGATATTGACCATTACTCGGAGTAATTTTTTCATTCGTGAGCAAATCCACCAACTCACCAGTACCAACACTCTCCTGAGTAAGAGTGACGCTTCTAGCGCTCTCTAAGGTATTTAGCGCAAACAAGACTTTGTCCGAACCAGATTGTTTCAAATCCACATAACTGCCGTTACTCGCAACTAAATTCGTGCGTGACCCCTGATAAAGTGCAGGATGCGCATCGCGCATTGTCATCAGCGATGTCACATAAGATTTGAGATCGGCTTGGTTTGCATCAAGCGTCGCCGTCACGCCTTCAATTTTCGCACTGCTGCGCGCAACGTGATCATCGCACAAACCTTGAATGGCGCAGGTGCTGTTGTCTTCTTTTACGGCAAAACCATCCACTTGATCCCCGATTTCATCACCGTAGTACAACGTGATTGGCCCTGTGTACGCCGCTTGGAAAGCAAACGCGGCTTTATGGCGTAACCAATATTCTGCATCATTCATATCCGCCAAGTTTCCGCGCTGTAACAAGTCACCAAAGCGCACTAAATCATGGTTGCCGATCATCAAATTCGGCTGCGCATGTGTTGGATATTGGTTGTGTGTGCTGTAGCCGTTGTCTAACCAATCCGCACCGCGACCACCCACGCCGCTCTCATTCACGGCCAAAGTTTCAACGATGCGATATCGCATAGGGAAGTCAAACGCAGAGCACAATGCTGGATCGCTGTTCGATCCATACGCCTCATTCGCGATTTCAGACTCCCCTTTCCAAATCTCTGCCACCATGTAACCCAACGGATTCACTTGTTCGCCTTTGCTATTGGTGTACGTCACACTTTGTGAGGCTTCATCGACGGCTTTACGAAGTTGTGTCCAAGCGTCTGTCGGAACTTGATAGGCTTGATCTAAACGCCAGCCGTCAATCTTCAGTTCTTTGATCCAATACGTTGCCACTTCTTTGTAGAAATCGAGACTGGCCGGGTAATCAACGGGATTGCTCGATCCCGATGGCAACAAACCGGAAGGAGATGGTTTGATCAAACCATCTTTGTGATGACCAAATACACCATCAAAAAACACGTATAAGCCGCGTTTGTGTGCTTCCTCGACCAAGGTTCTCGCCGTTTCTAAATCACCAAAACGTGGATCAATGGTGAAGTAATCCGTTGCAAAGTAGCCCGTGGCATCCAGACGATCGGCCCAGTGTTCTTGGCCCGCTATCGCTTCCGATTCAAATACTGGCGTCAACCAAATCGCGTTCATCCCTAAATCTTGGATGTAATCGAGTGAATCAATCACTCCTTGCAAATCGCCGTTATGATGGCTGGTGCCATAACCTGTACCGTGACCAATGTTCGCATCACCATCCACAAAACTCTCTACCATGATTTGATAAGTACGAAGTTGGTTACTTTGCGCCATGACATTGGCTTGGCAAGCATAACTGGTATCCGGTAGCGGAGTGCTGCTATTAGTGTCGCCACCACCAGAAGAATTACACGCAGATAAAGCACCAATCACACTTAACGCAAGCAACGATCGAGACAGGCGATGGTTACGTAGGATATTAAGCATTTTATTCTCCCTAACTTACTCAAATAAACTACGGAAATTTGAGTAATAAAATTAACCCCGACATGTGTTTCATGCAGGGGTTAATAAATAAAAATAGATTTTAAATAATTGAATTGAATATTATTGGCACTTATTTACCATGACATGAACAGGTTTGCCTTTTCCTTCAAACTGAAGACTCCATACATATTTACCATCTTCTTTAATATCAACCGAAGTATCCGTACCGTAACCACCAAATGTTAATGGTGTTAATTCACCAACGTTCATTCTATTACCTTTTGCGGTAAATTGTGGGAACCACAACTCGGTCGCATACTGCATTTTGTAGGAGCCTACTTTTTCTTGAACCACGGCTTGGTAGAAATTATTCCCTTTGTAGGTGTATTGACGCTGAGGCACGTGTTTCCAATCGGAATCCGCAAAAGTACCCACCACAAATAGTGGTTTAGAAATAGGTCCTTTCGCTGTGCTATCTGGGTTGTCACACGCTTTCATGAAAGCAACCACTTCGTCTTGAGACATATTAACAACAGGCTCTGCGGCCGCTTCTGGTTCTGCAGTCGATTGACAACCCACTAAGGCAACAAGTAGAGCAGCAGCAAGAGAGGTCTTCATCATGTTCATTTCACGTAATTCCTTTTTAGTATATCCAAAGCAAAATAAACTCAACGGTTAAAAGAAATATTAATCGTTATTAAAATGGAAATATCAAACGCCAAATAAATATCGTCAGATTGTGAATTTAAATCACTTCGAGAAGTTTGTTTATTTCCTAAGTACACAAAATAAATTAGGAACTGCCATTAATTATTGATCCAACCTATATAAAAAACAAAGTAATAAAAATAATTATGTGAATAAGGTAACTCTATGTAGGGGTATTTTTATTGGTTTATTTTCTATGAAAAAGGTCAGCATTTCGCTGACCTTTTTTATCTGATTATTTTCTATTTACGGCTTTCACAAACACTTGTTGCGCACCTTCGATACCCAGTTCTTTTGCTTCATCAAGCAAAGTGAGCGCTTTCGGAATATCATTCGCTGCGACTGCTGCTTCAATTGAGCTGTAGTAGTAGCTAGTAAGGTCCGTACCTTGGGGAATGTTATCGTTTTTCGCAACAATCTTAGTATTCACAATATCATTCGCGGATACCGAAAAGCGGAACTGACCAAGTGGGCTATGTTTCGCTAGAGGGTCTGCAATATCTGGCGGCTGAGTGTGGCGCGCCATGGCGAAGGCTTTTGCAGGGTGTAAAACTTGTGTACTTCCTTTTAGATCGGCGGAAGTCGTGTAAACCAACACATGCAGATCGTTACCTGTCATGTCTGGAATCACATTGAGATCAAGTACGAATTTATCATTGTCCAACAGTTTTGCTGGTTCGTACTTAAACTTTGAAAAATCTGCTTGGTAAATGGTTTCTCCTGCCGAGTTCATCACTGCAACATTAGGAGCATAAAATTGAAGTTCTTTACTTACGAATGTCTCTAATTTGATATCGAGACTGCCACGGTTACCTGGAAGAGCAAACGCTGCAATAGCGCCAGCACTGTTACCATCCAACAACATTTGGCTTTTATCAGTCAAAGCGAATTCAGTAACCACAGGCACGTTAAGCGGTACCCATTGAATATCACCCGATTGCGTGATCACTTGTTGCTGACCTTTTGGACTCATCTCTACTTGTTCTACAGACGCACAACCAGTAGCCAACATGCCCAGCAGTACGGGAGCAAGCCATTTTTTCATTACTGTCTACCTCGACTCTTTATTGTTTTTTAAATAAATACAGCCAGATAAGTTCTGGCTGTATCATTCTAGGACAATTTAGGACTTAGTGGTTAGATGATTACCACCAAGCTTCAGCTTGTACACCGAACTGGAACGTATCGTCTGAACGACCGTTGTCAAATGTGTTTGAGTTGTCTTCTTTGTCAGCCGTTAGGTAAGAAGCGTAAACACGGATTTCAGGACGAGCCCAGAAGCTAGAGCCAGCAGACCATGCTTGAGCAACAGTTAGCTTACCGTATTTGTTTTCTTCGCCGTCGTTATCGTCGATAGCGTAACCAGCTTCGAAAATAGTTTTGTGGTTGTCATCCCATTTGTACATTGGACGAACAACAACAGACATTGTTTCCCACTTGTCTTGGCCAGCCCACATGTCTTCACCAACACCGTACACTAACTGGTGACCCATTTCCCAGCTGTCGCCCATGCCGATTACACCCCAGTTGATTAGGCGGTAACCAGATGCACCGTTGTCAGCTTCTGCGCCGTACCAGCTACCGTCGCCGTAGAATGCCATTGTTTTTGAGTAACCTTCAGTACCGTACTGAAGCACTGTTTTGTTGAAACCAGCGTCTAGACCTTGAGTCAATTCTGCTGTGAACATTACGCCGTTTTTCGCATCTTTAGTGCCGTTTGGCGCAGCGTCAGTTTCGTTAAGAATTGCGTAGTTCAAGCCCATTTCTAGAGAGCCGTTGTCCCATAGAGGAAGACCTGCGTAACGTACGTCTAGAGTGTTTACGTTTGTTGCGCCGCCATCGTTGCCTGGGTCTGCGATATCGCCGCGGTCGTTACGAACCCAAGCGAAAGAAACTTTACCAGGACCAGCTTCGATACCTTCAACACCAGCGCCCGCGCCAGAGATGTTCCAGTAGTAGAAGTCAGAGATATGAATGTCGTGACGTTGGTAGTAGCGTTTACCTGCCCAAAGCGTTGCTTCAGGAGCAAAGTTTAGTAGGCCTTTAGCTTGAACGTTGAACTGACGTAGTGCGAATTGTGCATCGTCTACACATTTCACTTCGCCGTTATCCAAACCACAGTTAGCAGAAGTGCTTTCCCAGTCGTTTGAACCGTTAGAAGTCATTGCAACCATAGAGTCTACGTAGAACGTTTTGCCGTTGTTGTTGTAAACTTCTTTACCTAGTTGAATCTCGCCGTAGATATCGCTTTCATTACCTAGACGACCGATCTTGTTCTTTTCGAATGTTAATTGTTGACCACCGTCAGCGTTCACGCCAACGCCAGCACGCATGTAACCGTGGAAATCCACTGCGAATGCAGAACCAGCAGCTAAAGTTGCAGCTACAGCAGCAGCAATTGCACTTACTTTTTTCATTCTTAACTCCATTAAGGGTATTTATAATTCTGTCTTCCCTGCTCACTCTTTTAGGTGAATATAGGCAGTAAAAACACACCTAAAGAAAGAGAGGTAAGATGGGAACGAATCCCCGTTTGTTTCAACAGTTGTGAGATTACCCGAGGCGTACAAGGATGACTTCCTCCGCCCTAAACTAATTTAAGGGGGATGAGAAGGGAGTAGAAAATTTACCGAATGGTGTTTTTTCGAGTCAGATCACCAATCTAGGGAGGAATTAGTAAGTTTGTTCGGTTTTGAGCCGCTACAAAGTGATAGCCATTTCATATTTTTGACTCTAAGCCGTCACATAAAGTAATTAAATTACACGAATATTTTTATATTTAGGGTGGTTGACCTTAGTAAGACAAAGTTTTTAACTTATAGTTTCCTAAAGGTAGCAATAAATATTAAATAAAGTATCTCCGATGACACGACTTCTCTCTCGCCCCTACCCGCTGGGCGCAACATTGAATAAAGAAGGCTGCAACTTCTCTATTCATGCTCCGGGCGTAAAAGACATTCAACTGGCATTGTTTGCAGACGATGGCAGCTACGAGCTTCACGGTTTACCGAATGAATACGCTGGCATACGTCATACTTTTATTCCAGATATTAAGCCGGGGCAAAAATACGGTTACCTTGTCTCCCACAAGGACGAGCCACTGTTAATTTCTGATCCGTACGCAAAATCAATAGATAAAGCCCTCCACTATCATCCTCCCTACTCTCCAGCCAAAAGTTTCGATATGCCGAAGTGCGTCGTTATCGAAGATGATTTTGATTGGCAAAACACGGATCACCCGCGTATACCCAGAGAAGAGATGGTGTTGTTTGAGACGCACGTCAAAGGGCTTACCCAACGCCACCCAGAGGTTGAGGACAAGCTGAGGGGGCGCTATTTAGGTCTTGCATCACCTGAAATGCTGGCCTTTTACAAACAGCAAAACATCAACACGCTGCAATTGCTACCTGTCGCAGCATGCATGCATGAGCCTCATCTACTAGAGATGGAAAAGGTCAATTATTGGGGATACAACCCTTATCTCTTTATGGTGCCCGATCCGCGCTACGCAGAACAAGACGCCGTTACGGAATTAAAAACAACAATTCGCGAATTGCATAAAAACGGCATTGAGGTGATTCTCGACGTGGTTTACAACCACACTGCTGAAGGTGGTGAAGGGCCTACAATTTTCAACCTGAAGGCCCTCGATTCCTGTTTTTACATCAAACATGGCAACCACTTCGCCAATTACACTGGCTGCGGAAATACAGTGGATCTCACCTACCAACCAGCCTTAAACCTTGTGATGGATACATTGCGCTACTGGGTTAGCGAATTTAAAGTCGATGGCTTCCGTTTTGACTTGGCTGCAACGTTAGGTCGACAGGGCGATGATTACAACCCAGAAGCAGCTTTCTTTAAAGCCGTTGCGCAAGACCCAATTTTGCGTGAAACCAAATTGATTGCCGAACCTTGGGATATTGGTCCAAATGGCTACCAAGTGGGTAACTTTCCATTTGGTTGGAACGAATGTAATGACAAACTGCGTGATATTTCCCGCAGTTTTTGGCGCGGTGATCAAGGCTATTTAAAAGAGTTTGCCACTCGATTAATGGGCTCTCGTGACATTTATAGTGCAGCGAACTGGCCATACAAACTCACCGTAAATTACATCACGTATCACGATGGCTTCACACTGCAAGATTTAGTGTCTTACAAGCACAAACATAACGAAGCCAATGGCGAAGAAAATCGCGACGGTCACGGTGACAATCGTTCAGAAAACTACGGTGTTGAAGGCGAGACGGAAAATCTGATGATTATCGCCACGCGTGAAAAGCAAAAACGCAACCTTATTGCTAGCTTGCTGTTTGCCTTCGGTATCCCACACATTCTCACTGCTGATGTTCTGTCTCACACCCAAGGCGGTAACAATAATGCCTATTGCCAAGATAACGAAACCAGTTGGCTGAACTGGGAAGAGACAGAACGTAAGCAACATTTCAAAGCATGGATGTCACAAATGGTCGCCAACCGAAATCAATACATGTTGCCATTTATCCGAGCTTTCAGTGGCGAGAATCGCAATAACAACCGTATTTTCTGGCGCCGTACAGACGGTCGCTTAATGGAGCACGATGATTGGAACCGTTTAAGCTCTGTCGCACTTCACCTTGGTATCGGTAAAGAAGGGCAAGAGCTGGTCTACCTCATCAACCAAACTAACGCCACAGCTCGCTTTAAGCTCCCCAATGAGCGAAAGCAAGAATGGGTGACGATCTGTGATACAAACGTACGTAATCTCAACCCAGGACATGCTGAAGGCGAAGTCTTGCTGTCACCCACCTCGATGGTGATTTTGCACTATCAACCAAACCAAAGCACACCAAAAGGTGAGCAAACGCATAGCTAAGTTATAAACGCTCCAAAAAAGGAAAGCCGATGCATCTCAGTGCTTCGGCTTTTTTGTTGGTTAGATGTGCCTAACTCATTATTCGCAAGGCGGCGCTAGGTGAATCAAAGCTAACCCACCCAGTGACGTCTCGCGGTATTTCTTGTTCATGTCCTTGCCCGTTTGGTACATGGTTTCAATCACCTTATCCAACGAGATCAAACATTTACTATTACGCTTTAATGCCATGCGAGAAGCATTGATCGCTTTCATTGCACCCATCGCATTACGCTCAATACACGGAACTTGCACTAAGCCCCCAATTGGGTCACAAGTCATGCCTAGTGAGTGCTCCATCGCAATCTCAGCCGCAATACAAATTTGCTCATTGCTGCCACCACGCAGCGCGGTCAAGCCAGCTGCCGCCATGGAAGAAGACACGCCAACTTCGCCCTGACAACCCACTTCGGCACCCGAGATAGACGCATTAGTTTTGTACAAAATGCCAATCGCACCGGATACAGCAAGGAAGTCTTTAAGCTGTTTAGTATCGAGCTCTTTGATGAAGCGATGGTAGTACATCAATACCGCTGGAATCACACCCGCCGCACCATTGGTTGGCGACGTTACGACTTGTCCACCAGCCGCGTTTTCTTCACTCACAGCAAAAGCAAACAGGTTAATCCAATCCATGATTTCCATTGGATCGTTTTCAATTGCTGCATTTGCTTCAAGCTTCTTCAGCAAGTTAGGCGCACGGCGGGTCACGTTCAAGCCGCCGTCCAAGATACCTTCTGTCTCGAAACCACGCTCCATGCAACGCGTCATCACACGCCAGATCTGTTCTGCGCGTTGATTAATGGCTTCCATATCCTGAAATGCTTGTTCGTTTTTCAGAATCATGCCGCCGAGGCTCATGCCATTCTTCTCAGCCTGTGCCAACATTTCGTCTGCACTGGAGAATGGGAACTCTACTTCTACGGGTGCAGTCGCACTGCCATTTTGCAGTTCATCCGCCGTTGCGATGAAACCACCACCGATAGAGTAGTAAGTTTCAAACCCAACCTGATTGCCGTGCGCATCTAACGCAGTAATCGTCATTCCATTCTCATGCAGAGGAAGGTTCTCTTCATGGAACAACATGTCCGTTTTGTAGTTGAATTCGATTTCATGACGGCCATCGACAGACATCATGCCCTCTTCAATCGCCTTGCGCATCGCTTTATTCGCAGAAGCGATTTTGATGGTATCTGGTTTGTTACCCAACAGACCCAAAATGGTTGCACGGTCAGTATGGTGACCAATCCCCGTTAACGAGAGTGAGCCGTATAAATCGACCTGAATACGAACCACTTTTGCCAAGTTCGATTCAATCAAACGAGTGAAGTGGTAACCCGCGATCATTGGACCATTGGTGTGAGAGCTAGAAGGGCCCACACCAATCTTGTAAATATCAAAGATGGACAGCATAAACTTACCTATTACGACAATGCAGCATAAAGCCAATCAGGGAGAACCATACAAGCAGCGATGGTCGCCACAGCGAACACCAACAATCCGTAATGGCTTGCGGTTGGCTTTGCAAAAAGATGTTTTTGATTATTGATAAAGATTTGTTGCTCGGCAGTCACCGCGCCCCAACGACGACTCACTAACACACCAAACAAAAGGAAGACGAACGTACCAATTGGCGCGAACCACGGCCAAGCCACGTCGAGATACATCGCAGTAAATACCGCAATCACACTCATGATACTGCCAACGATCACGCCTTTCTCATTGGCTTTCGCCCAGAATAAACCAAGCACGAATGAACCCAATCGGATACCAACGAAGATAGAAGTCAGGCTAGCGATGGTTTTGAGTACCGATTCATTCGATACCGCGAGAAGAGCTGGCACTACCACCATGGCCGCAGCGAGCAAACTCATCTTTCTCGCGACTTTTTCGTAGTGCTCATCATCGGCACTTTTGCGAACGAAACGCTTGTAGATATCGAACGTTGCGACGGTCGCCATTGAGTTGTAGGTCGAATCCAGCGTCGACATTGCGGCGGCCGCCAATGCGGAAATGATCAAACCAACGACGATTGGGTTAGTGTGGTTGAAGACGAAATCCAAAATCACTTCATTGCTGTTTTCAAACGATTGATCTTGATAGAAAACACTTAGAAGAACACCGAGTACCGCGAAGAACAAGTACACGAAAAACGCACCGTAACCACACAACAGCATCGATTTCTGCGCGGTCTTTTCACATCTCGTCGCTAACGTGCGTTGGATGATCAATTGGTTGGTGCCGTACACACTCAAATGCAAAAAGCTCACAGCAACCACGCCAGCCCATAGTGTGGTATCTACACCCAAATCAAAGTCTAAGTTGATGATATTCAGGTGATCACGAGAAAGGTAATCTGCCGCATTAATCTCTGTCATTAGAATGGCAAAGATAGCGATGCTGCCCGCAACCAATACTGCAGATTGCAACATATCGGTCCAGATAACCGTGGAAATCCCGCCCGCATAGGTATAGCAAGCGGTGAAAATACTAATGTAGATAATGGCTTCAGAAATACTGATAGGCAGAACTTGCACTAAGATCAGCGCCACGGCATACAAAATCACACCCGCAGAGATACATTGAACCACAATGAACACAATCGAGTTGATGGTTCTTGCGTACACCCCAAAGCGGTGCTCAAGGTATTCATAAATCGAAGTCAGACCCAGCTTATAAAAGACAGGCACAAAGAAAATAACAGTGAAAAAGATAACGATGGGATAGTTAAGGTGAATACTCATCGCTTCCATGCCAGAGCTATAAACCCAACCAGGCATCCCTACAAACGTCATCGCACTAATGTAAGTCGCAAGTATCGAAACACCTGCCGTAAACCAGCCAAATTGCTTTCCACCCGTAGAAAAGTCGCCACCATTGCTGTAGCGCTTATTCACTAAATAGCTGATTAATATAGTGATTAACACGTATAACGCAATCACCACAAAACTTGAGTACGTAACCATTTCAGGGTTTCCATAATTCTGGGTGCTAATTATTTGTGCTTGGATATTACTTTAAAAAAGCATATCTAAACGATAATCCCACCATAAATGTGACTACAATCACCAATATAGACGGTTATATATTCAAAAATGCCAAAAAGACCGATTTAATGAGACTCCCATCACTAAAAACCACTAATTGGGTACGCATTCATTTTAAAATTGATATTGATCACGGATCTAATGACCTTAAAAAAACTATGATTCACACCGACACGAAATCGAAGATGATCCAAATAAGATCGTGTTCATTGAGTTTGAATAGCAACAAATCCTAAGTGAAATAGAGGTTTATCGGTCATGAATGCCAAAAGACACATGAGCGAAGTTCCTATGATTCAAAGGGTAGCTGCCTATCTAGCGATACTGGTTGGTTACTTTTTCTATTGTTATAACTTTGTAATTATTGACTACGTACGCCCATACATCGTTGAAGCGTATGATGGTATTAGCCTGTCAGACACTGCCCAGTTCTATACATGGCAGTCGGTTGGTGCACTTATCGGTGCATTGAGCTGTGCTTGGTTCGCAACAAAATTTGGTAAGAAATCCACTCTTATTACCATCACAGCCCTAAACGGTGGCGCAACGATCATCAATATGATGTTCACCGACTACACAACATGGGCAGCAATGCGTTTCATCATTGGTTTGTCACTGGGTGGTTACTTCACCGTGGCAGTAAGCTTGATGATCGGCCTATTTACGCCAACGGTACGTGGTAAGTTGACGGCATTCGCGTCTTCTATGTTCTCTGTAGCACTGATGGTAATGGGTGCGTATGCAGCATTTATTGCAAGCATCGATGCACCATGGGAAAGCCTAATGCTTGTTGGTGGTATCCCACCATTGGCAGCCGCTGTGGTCATGATCTTTGTACTACCTAGCGACAGCAAAGTAATTGCTTACGGTGAAGAAGAGCAAGCAAAAGCAGAAGAATCAAATGCACCAGCGAAAAAAGGCTCTTGGGGCGAAATGCTAAGCAAGCCTTACCGTAAGATCACACTAACGTGTCTATTACTGGCTGGCCTTAACTTCTACGGTTTCCAATTCTTTGGTGGCTTCGTAACCACATACCTACGTGATGTACGTATGTTCGACGGTGCAACCATCGGTCTCATCTTCTCTATCTCAGCGTTTGGTTCACTGTTTGGTGCGTGGTTCTGGGGTTGGGTAGCTGACAAATTCGGTCGTAAGGTGAACGCATTTGGCTTCATCCTAGCGGGCATCATGGTTTCAATCTTCTTTGTTGCACCTGGCGACATGGTGATTGGCGGCCTAAACATGCTGGCTCTACTTGGTCTGATTTACAACTTCGGCCTGTCTTCTTCAGCGGTATGGGGTGGTTACTTCTCAGAACTGTTCCCAGCACACCTACGTAGCTACGGCGCGGCGCTATTCCACGGTGGTCGTATCCTCGGTATGTGGGCACCAATGGTACTTATCTTCATCCAAGAGCGTACCGACCTACAAACCGCAATGTGGGGTTCACCAATCGTATGGATCCTTGCTGGTCTTCTATGGCTATCACTGCCAGAGACACTAAAAGGCGGCGTGTTCGATAAGAGCAAAAAAGCCGAAGCAGCAAAAGCGTAACTGAATTTCAAAAACTCCGGCTGGCTCCCCGGCCGGATGAAAAAACTTAATTTCGAGTCCTGTTCCCAAAGCCGACTCGACAGCAAATAAGAGAGTTTATTATGTCTAAATATCAAGAAGCGAAACGCGTTGTACGTGAATACTTCAGCGCAATGGAAAACGCAACTCACGAGAACGTGGCAGAAGTACTAAAAGCACACACTTCAGAAGATTACCTATGGCGTGGTGTTTACCCATTCCGTGAGCAACAAGGCGCTCAAGCAGCGGCTGACGTTTTCTGGGCTCCTTTGATGAAATCAATGACTCGCATGCAGCGTCGTCAAGACATCTTCATCGGTGGTGAGAACGAAGTAACATCAGGTGAAATCTGGGTAATGAGCATGGGTCACTTCATGGGTCTATTCGACGCTGAATACCTAGGCATGCGCCCAACTGGCAAAATCATGAACATCCGTTACGCAGAATTTAACTGTGTTGAAAACGGCAAGATCACTAAGACTGGCCTATTCTTAGACCTTCTAGGCGCGATGGACCAAGCGGGTTGTTACCCACTACCACCATCAACAGGTAAGCACTTCGTATACCCTGGCCCTCGTAACCACGACGGTCTACTGTTCGAAGACGCAGCACCAGAAGAAGGCGTAGCAACACTAGCACTAGTGAACAAGATGGTTGATGACCTATCTGCACTAAACGACAGTGGCGCTATGGGTTGCCCACCAGAAGTTCTTGAGAAGAGCTGGTCTAAAGACATGATCTGGTACGGTCCATGTGGTATCGGTGCGTCTTACACAATCCCTCGTTACCAACAGCAGCACCAATTGCCGTTCCGTAACAACCTGAAAGACAAGAAGTTTAACGGCCACGTATGTCGTTTCGCAGAAGGTAACTTCTCTTGTTTCTTCGGCTGGCCAAACCTATCTAACACGCCTATCGGTGGTTTCCTAGGTATGACAGGTGGTGAAGTACGTGCAGACATGCAAGTGGTTGATGTTTACTACCGTGACGGCGACAAGCTATCTGAGAACTGGGTACTGATCGACCTTCCTTACTGGCTAAAACAGCAAGGTCTAGACGTGTTCGAGCGTACTCAACAGATCCTAAACCCTTCTCTATAAGAAGTCCTAGGGGCGGGTTGTCAACCCGCCTTTATGTTGCCTGAATCCCCTCTCGGTTCAGGTGACATGCTCCCAACTCGTGCCTCAAGGATGGGGCACAACCTCAAGATAGAACCCTTATTCAAAACGGGCATGAACGCACGGTGGCTTTCTGCGCCCTGAATAATGAGATTGATGATGAAAAAGTCGACCCTTTCTGCAGTGATTTTAGCAGCGCTTACTTCTAGCTCAGCCTTTGCTGCACACACTTTTGTTAATGACGCTGGCGACAGCCTAACCATCGATGGCCGTTTCGATCTTCGCTACCAAGACCGTGGCGGTGATGACAACGGCGAATGGAACAGCGGCAGCTCACGTTTCGGTTTGAAAAGCCAAATGGGTCTGGATAACGGCTGGACTGGTTTCGGTCACGCGGAATGGGGCTACAACTCTGGCGCGAACGGCGACAACATTTACGACCGCTTGCTATACGCAGGTGTTGATCACGAAAAATATGGCAAGATTGCTGCGGGTACTAAGCAGTGGTCTACCTTCTACGACGTAGCATGGTACACCGATTTAGGTCGTGTATTCGGTACTCGTGGCTCAGGTGTTTACAACCTAGCTGACTGGGGTATCGCATCCGGTGCTGGTCGTGCAGAAAACTCAATCACGTACCGTAATTCAATCAATGAAAAAGTGAGCTACGGCTTTACTTACCAAACCACGCGTGAAGATGTTGCTCTAGCAAGCAATGCGACAGCCTCATTGAAAAACGGCATGGGTGCGTCTATCACTTACAAACCGGTTGATGGCGTAACACTTGGTGCGGCTTACCATCAAAATGAAGTTGCGGATCTAGACGCAAGCGTGGTTGGCGTAGAAAACGGCGACAACATGCGCATCATGCTATTGGGCGCAAACTACAGCAACGGTGGCTTCTACGCGGGTGCGACTTTCCACGTTGGCGAAAACTGGGAAGCAGTGAGCCAAGGCGGTACGGACGTAATGTTCGATACCCTAGGTGGCGAAATCTACACTTACTACCACTTCGATAACGGCCTACGCCCAACGTTGAACTACAACTACATGGAAGATCGCGGTGACGAGACACAAGGCTACGAGCGTAACTTGCTGATTCCTGGTCTTGAATACCACTTCCAGAAGAACAAATTCCTAGTTTGGACTGAATACCAGTTCGACCTAGGTAAAGATCAGTACGATGGCAGCAAATTCGAAAACCGTGATGATCAATTCGCGGCAGGTATTCGCTACTACTTCTGATAATACTCATCGCTCACCACCTATACCCAAGTAACCTTAAGGTGGTGAGTAATGAAGTTCTTATCAACACTAAGCAAAGTTATCTTGAAGCCAAGTAGTCATCACTTCACTAATAATTAAAGGCTGCTCAAGCGTAGATAGATGCCCACACTCAGGGATAACATGAAGCGTGACGTTTGGGATGCATCTCTCCATTAGCAGATGATTGTCTAGCGGACAAAGCTTATCTTCTTTACCTGTTATCACCAACGTAGGAGCTTGAATGTCCGCCAATAAAGGTCGAGCATCCGGGCGAGTTGCTAACGCTTTAGCATGTGCTTCAAATGCCTCCAAACCTACATTGACCGCCATGCCTTCTATACGCTCAGTTAACGCTTTGTCTTGCAAACGGCTTGGATGAATCAGCACAGGCATCAGAGTGTCAGGCGTAATGCGTTCAAACTCACCATTTAATGCCTGATTAACCAGTGCATCACGCTTTTGTGTCACCTCTGGCTTTTCATCTGCTGCATTGGTATCCATGAGGATCAAGCCTTTGACTCTGTTTGGCGCTTGACGGTACACCTCAAAGGCAAGAATCCCACCCATTGATAAGCCACCCAAGACAAACTCCTGCGGTGCGTCTTGCAACACTTTCTGCGCCAGCTGTTCCATTGACGGCAATGAGGCCAGCGTCGGGCATGAAGGCTCAACCCAACTTGGCAACGCTCGGTTGACTTCCTCAAACAATGTGCCATCACAAAGTAGTCCGGGTAGCCAAACTAACGAGGTGGGTTGCGTCATTTTATTCTCCTGCAAGCGGCTTTGGTTGATCAGACCCAAGAATGCAATACGTCAAACTATTACCACGCAAGTTCGTCAGTGAATAAGACGCACCTTCTGGAACATTCAGCACATCACCGCGCGTTAAAACAACACTCGCTTGTTCGCCTTGATGCGTGAGGACCACTTCAGTATCGCCATCAAAGTTGATAAGCACTTGTTTTTCTTCTCGGCAGTGTTGAGGAATCGAGCCACCTTCAGAAAGCTCATAAGCCATGATGCTCACTTCATCTTCACTCTTTACTTGGAAGTCATAACTCGCCAAAGGATGACCCGTTAAGGCGTATTGTTTCACGTTGCTTCCGCCGAAATCGCCTTTGATTTCACGATAATCTTTTTGCAGAGCGACAAATGGCATCATCTCTTCTGCGGTGTAGGTATCGAAGGTCGCGAGCTCTTCTTCGGTAAGCAGCGGCATCAATTCTGATTCTTGTGGCACCGGGTCGCCATTAATGGTGTCCACGAGTGTGCCATCGGCTTTGAGGTATAAACCATAACCTTGACTGTCTTTAATAACGTTTGGATGCCAAATAACGCCGCCACCTGAATCGTCGCCGCCAAGTACCGAGAACATAAAGCCGTAATCGCGGCCAACCACTTCAAATCCACGGAAGAGATTGGTTGGAATCGAGATGACATCACCGTGAGACAACACCGCCTCATGCTCTCCATCGTTCCCCCAATAAAAACGGAACTGACCTTTGAACACCAAGAAAAGCTCGGCGGTACGATGAGAGTGCAACGAATTTTTGATGCCCGGCGGTTGGCCTGCGGCACCAATATTAAAGCCCGCCGTATCGCGAATATGAACATGCTGACGACTGCTCTCTGCCACCCCAGCACCGATAATGCAGAAGTTATCTTTGAGGTCACTGCCTGGCGTGCGCGCATCAATAAACGCACTCGTACCCGGAATCAGTTCCATATAGCGGACCAGATTATTATTCATTTTAGATTGTAGAGTCATTGTAAATCCTTGTTGTCCTTGTTTGGACCTAGCCTTTGAATTGTTAGTTACAAGCCTAAAGTTAGTTACAGACCGAAAGTGTGTTACAGACCTAAAGGTCGCCCACCATCAACCGCGATGGTATTGCCTGTCGAGAAGGTAAGAAGATCTGCCACGGCGTACACGGCTTGAGCGACTTCTTCATCATTGGCTAAACGCTTAAGCGGTGTGGATTGTTCTTGTTGATTACGCCATGCATCATCCAAGCCTTTGACAAACTCAGTGTCGACAAGCCCTGGAGCAACAGCCAGAACTCGAACCTCGGGAGACAGAGCGCGAGCTAAAGAACGGGTCATGTTCTCCGCGGCAGATTTACTTGCACAGTAAGCAATGTTGCTCCCCATCGCAGTCTGTGCCGCGATAGAAGTAATGTTCACCACACAACCATTGGCTTGCTTAAGCCAAGGCTCAAACGCTCGAACCATGGCAAAAGGCGCACGGACGTTCACTTGGAAAATTTGGTCAAACAGCTGGTCATCTAAACTTTGCAAATCAGAGTGCGCGACGAATTTCGTCATCCCCGCACAGTTGACCAACAAATCCAGCTTGTCGCTTATTTCACTGACTTGATGTTTAAGCTGTTCAATCGCACTAGAATCTGCCACGTTCAATTTGAATGCTAGATGCTCGTTACGTGGCAGCGAGGAAAGCACATCCTCGGCCGCTTTATGATTACTGTTGTAAGTCAGAATTACGCGATATCCCGATTCAGCTAGCTTGCGACAAATGGCGGCACCCAGTCCGCCACTGCCGCCTGTGACTAAGGCAAGTTTCGACATATTACGCCTCTTCTACTTTGCCTTTGTAACGGCGCACACGAATATCCGCTTGCTCTTTGTGGCCAGCAAAACCTTCGAGTGCACACAAGCGAGAGCAATACTCACCGACTTTGAGGGACGCAGCTTCCGTTACACGCTGGTAAGTACAGGTTTTGATAAATTTACCTACCCAAAGACCACCGGTGTATCGCGCCGCTTTCTTCGTTGGCAGTGTATGGTTGGTACCAATACATTTATCGCCGTAAGAAACGTTGGTTTCACGACCTAGGAACAAGGCACCGTAGTTGGTCATGTTATCTAGGAAGTATTTAGGATCTTCCGTCATCACTTGAACGTGTTCAGAAGCGATATCGTCTGCCACTTCCACCATTTCTTCGTAGCTATCACACACAATCACTTGTCCGTAATCTGCCCACGCTTTACCCGCGACTTCAGCCGTTGGGAGAATGGTTAACTGACGTTCGATCTCTTTAATGGTTTCTTGCGCAAATGTTTCGCTATTGGTCAACAATACAGCGGGAGAGTTGTAACCATGCTCAGCCTGACCAAGCAAATCTGCCGCTGCCAATTCTGGGTCACAGCCTTTCTCATCGGCAATGACTAGGGTTTCCGTTGGGCCTGCAAACAAATCGATACCGACGCGACCAAACAACTGACGTTTTGCCTCTGCTACAAATGCGTTACCCGGCCCTACAATCATATCGACCGGTGCAATAGTCTCCGTCCCCAGAGCCATTGCACCTACCGCCTGAACACCACCGAAGCAATAGATTTCATCCGCACCCGCCATTGCCATCGCAGCGACAATCGCCACATTCGGCTGGCCATTAAACGGTGGCGCACAAGCAATAACACGTTTTACGCCCGCGACTTTCGCCGTCAGTACACTCATGTGAGCGGATGCAACCAATGGGTATTTACCGCCAGGGATGTAACAACCCACGCTGTTGACTGGAATATTTTTATGCCCCAGTACCACACCAGGCATGGTTTCTACTTCGACGTCTTTCATTGAGTCACGTTGAATTTGAGCAAAGTTTCGAACTTGTTGCTGAGCGAACTCGATATCATGACGAGTCGATTCATCAAGCGCATCCACACAGGCTTGGATTTGCTCTTCTGACAGGCGGAATTGCTCCGGCGACCAGTTATCAAACTTTTCAGACAACTCACGTACAGCGCTATCACCTTTCGATTCAATATCAGCAAGAATGTTTTCAACAATCTGACGCACTTTTGCGTCGTTTGATGCTGATGCTTCTTCAGTGATTCCGTTTTTTAAAATGCGTGCCATTGGGTTTCTCCTTGAACATTGAGGCTGACGAACGGTTATTTTTATGCTTTTGGATACGAATGCAAAATCAGATTAAACACTTAATTAACATTTGACAAGTTAAGTCAACAAACCAAAAAAACCACCCTTAAGCCTTTGTATTGATTAATTTAAACAAATAAAAGTAAGTAATAAGGACCTTGATTGAGTTTAATTTTTAATCAAAAATGAGTTTTAGATCACATCATTTTTACTCATCATTTACATTTCACCGTGTTAGTTTTTGCATACCTTTGCAAAGGAGAGAATTATGAGCAATTTTAAGCAACGTCTGACTAAAGAAACGCTATTAGGTACATTTGTTAAAACCCCTCATCCTCACATTATCGAGGTATTGGCACTGGCAGAGTTGCCTTTTGTGGTACTGGATGCAGAGCACGCACCTTTCGATCGTTCCTCGCTTGATCTGTGCATCATGGCGGCCAGAGCGAATGACCTCGCGTGCGTGGTACGAGTACAAGACAGCGCTCCTTCAACCATTTTGAACGCGCTTGACTGTGGCGCGGCGGGTGTACAAATTCCCCATGTTTGTACTGCTGAGCAAGCGACGCAACTGGCGAAAATCTGCCATTACGGCGAAGGTGGCCGAGGGTATGCTGGTTCCAGTCGAGCAGCGCAATACGCCACTAAGCCCATGGTTGAACACTTAAAAGACAGCCGTGCGAATACGATTGTCATTGCACAAATTGAAGACCCTCAAGGGGTTGAAAATGTTGAAGCGATTGCCAATGTTGAAGGAATTGATGCGCTCTTCATTGGCCAAGTTGATCTCACTGTCGCTTATGGTGCTGATAGCGTTCATGATGAGAAAGTCGCACAAGCAAGTATGCGAGTAATCGAAGCGGCCAGAGCCGCCAATAAACCTGTTGGCATGTTTGTCGCGACGGCTCAACAAGCTCGGGAATGGCGTGAACTCGGCGTTAGCTTCTTTTGTGTTGGCTCTGAACACAAAATGATCATTGATGGCTTCAAGCAAGAGAGAAATGTGATGAATTCTTGAGTTTTCTCTGATATTTACGCCTTATCAATGTAATGCTCTAGACACAGAAATCCCCTAGCCCATACACTCAGCACGTATGAGCAGGTTCAATGGCCTTAAATAAGGAGTATCACCATTAAAGCGAAAGTAACTTCGATCGACGTCGCGAAGATGCTCGGCGTCTCTCAATCGACGGTATCTAGAGCATTCAGCCCGACTGCGAGTATTAGCGAGAAGAAACGCAAAATGGTGATGGATGCCGCAGCTAAGCTCGGATACACACCGAATGCCATCGCCCGAGGTCTGATTTCGAATCGTTCAGGCTTAGTGGCGATTGCGTTAGATAGCGAATCAAACCCAATGTACGACATGCAATCTCGTGCTTTGGCTGTCGAAATTCAAAAGCGAGGCGGACAAGTTGTGCTTTGCCCTATCGACAAGGACGACCTCGATCTCGCCATTTCACGCGCCATTGAATACCAAGTGGACGGACTCGTTATCGCCACCAGCCGTTTAACTTCACGCGCGTTTGCCCAATGCGAAAAGTTTGGCGTTCACTTAAGCTTGATCAACCGCTACGCCGAAGGCATTAATGCCAACAGCTCTGGTATTGATAACCGCTTGGCGGGCCAACAAGCAGCCGAGTATTTAACGCAGAAAGGCGCAAAACAGTGTGCTTACATCAGTGGCGATGCTGGCTCCATGACCAGTGAAGAGCGTTGGCTGGGTTTCTCTTCAAAATTGCAAGAACTCGGCTCCCCGTCACCAACCTTTATCCAAGCCAAGTACAGCTTTGAAGCAGGCTTAAAAGCGGCGAAAGCGATCTTGTCGCATACCAGTAAACCCGATGCAATTTTTTGTGCAAACGACATCCTCGCCATGGGTGTGATGGATGGCTTGCGACAAGCCGGAGCAAAGATCCCCCAAGACTTCTCTGTGATGGGTGTAGATAACATTCCGATGTCTGCATGGCCGAGCTATGATTTGACCACCATTGCTCAACCAGTCGACAAAATTGTTAAACGAGCGGTTGAAGACTTGATGAATCGAATCAACGGCAACCTGGATGCAACTGGCGAATACCTTTTCGAGCAAGGCACCTTGATCGAACGTAGTAGCACCATTTAATAAATCCATTTTTATTCATTCTTCATAAACAAAATGTCTTACTTTCAAGTAAGGCATTTTCTGTGATCGCGATTAAATTTTCACCAATCGTTATTTAATTCCTCATCAATTCATCAATTTTGTTATTGACTTGTTACTTTAATGTTTTATTTTGGATTCGTATGCAAAATGGATATGAATTGCTCAACTAATTTATAAAAACATAAAAAGTTGTGTGACTTGCCGACGAATGCCCATGGCAGGTCATACCAGAAACAAGGAAGAACGATGAAGAAAGCAATCCTTACTTCACTTACCGCACTGGGGCTTGCATTTATCAGCATGAATACGTTTGCAAACAGTGTTATTCGTCTTGCTCATGACAGTCAAGAAACCTCTCCCGTACACAAAGCAATGCTCTATTTCGAACAAGAAGTGGAAGCTCGCTCAAACGGTGAGATAGAAGTTGAAATCTATCCGGCAAGACAACTAGGCGATGTGCGTGAGACGACTGAACTCGTACAGCAAGGCAACTTACAAATGACGTTTGGTGCGTCAGTTTTACTCTCTCCCTACGTCCCAGAGTTTAACGTGCTCGACGTGTTCTACCTTTTTGATAGCGAAGAGCAAGCACACAAAGCGCTCGACAGTGAGAAGATCGGACAACCATTGTTGAATGCTATGGAATCAAAAGGCTTTCATGGACTTGGCTTTATGGAGGTCGGCTTTCGTAGCGTGACCAACAACAAACAGCCAATTGATAGTATTGAGGACCTGAAAGGGCTAAAGATTCGCTCGGCATCTAACCCCACTCAAATAAGCGCGTGGAAATCTATTGGTACTGCGCCAACACCTCTGTCTTGGGGAGAAATTTTTACCTCGCTCCAACAAGGTCTGATTAACGCTCAAGAAAGCGGCATCTATTCAATTTATGCCGAACGCTTTTATGAAGCGCAGAAATACCTCTCTTTGACTAACCACATTTACACTAACTACGTGCTGTTCATGAACAAATCGTTTTGGGATTCACTTCCTGCAGAGCAACAGGCGCTGATCAGTGAAGTAAGCAAAGAAACCATCGCAAAACAGCGTGAGCTCGCCGCGCAGCAAAACCAAGAAGTAATCAAAGAGCTCGAAGCAAAAGGCATGACGGTTAACATCGTCCCAGACGAGGTACGCAGCATCATGAAAGAGAAAATGAATGCGGCCGTGTACCAGGACTTGCGCAGTAAAACGGGTAAAGACTTGTTTGACAACGTGATGGCCGAGATAGAACGCCTATAACTCCCACTCTTTTGCACGATCTGGCAACAGGTCGTGCTTTCTCGTTTTGGAGGTGAACATGAAGTGGTTTCGCTTACTAGACAAATACCTAGAACCAACCCTTATCGTTATCGCGATCTCAACGATGACAACTTTACTGTGCTTGCAAATCGCCCTACGCCTGTTCGATGCAACGATCGCGTGGGCTGAAGAGCTGGCTCGTTATTTATTCGTATGGGCGATGTACCTGAGCATCAGCTACTGTATCCGAGATGATCGACACATCCGCATTCGTGTGTTCATCGATAAACTTCCGGGCAATTGGACGCAATTCAGTTTGATTGTCTCTGATCTTATCTACCTTGCCTTTAGTGCAACTGTCGCCTGGTTTGGATTTAAGGTTATAAACCGCAGCCTGCAACTCGGTCAGATTGCACCCGCAATGGAAATTCCTATTGCGTGTTTGTATGCCTCTGTTTTAGTTTGCGCACTATTAAGCTGCGTGCGCCTAGTGACAAGCATTTATCAACGTGTGAACGCGTGCTCCACCAGCAATGAACGAGTTCGCTTTTCTCGCCAACGCTATCGCCATATCAAAGCAAAGTATCGTACTTCTAACCGACTATTGGAGTTTAACGCATGACGTCTGCACTTTTGTTTGGCAGCTTTGGTCTGCTTCTGCTCATTGGCGTTCCGGTCGGTATTGCTCTGGCGGCAGCCAGTATGGTCGCGATACTCAGTCTGCCGTTTCTTAACATTGAGTTTTTAGTCCAAGGAATGGTAACAGGGCTCGACTCTTTCCCTCTCCTCGCCGTCGTTCTATTTACCTTGGCAGGTAACCTTATGAGCCAAGGAGGGATCTCAAAACGATTATTACACGTGGCGGAGGTCTTCTTTGGCCACTTTACTGGTGGGCTTGGCATCGTCGCCATTGTGGCGTGCATGTTCTTCGCTTCCATCTCTGGTACAGGGTCTGCCACCGTTGCCGCTATCGGCCTGACGATGATTCCCTCTATGGTGAAGAAAGGCTACGACCGCAGCTTTGCCGGTGCCTTGATCGCCTCTTCCGGCGGGATTGGCGTCATTATTCCACCCTCTGTGGTGATGATCGTCTACGCGATCACAGCTGAAGTCTCGGTCACCAAGATGTTCATGGCGGGCATCATTCCTGGCTTGGTCGTCGGTATGGTATTGATCGGCTACTGTCTAATTGTCTCAAAAATGCGGGGCTACACAGGTAACGAGCGCAAAGCGACCTGGGCAGAGCGTCTTGATGCGCTAAAAGAAGCCAGTTGGGCAATGCTACTACCCGTGATCATTCTCGGCGGTATCTATTCCGGTATCTTCACACCTACCGAATCAGCCGCCATTGGTGTGCTCTATGGCTTATTCTTTGGCATGTTTGTTTATAAAGAGCTCAAACCAGCGCAAGTGGTGAAAATCATTCTAGAGTCGTCACTGTTAGTTGGCGCTGTGCTCGTCATTGTGGGTGCGTCCGTGACGTTTGGCCGCATATTGACCCTAGAACGTCTACCGACCGAGATCGCTCAGTTCATTCTATCGATTACCGAAAACAAACTGCTGATACTGCTTTGCATCAATGTTCTGTTGTTGCTTGTCGGTACCTTCATGGAAACGCTGGCGGCCATTGTTATTCTCACACCAATTCTGCTACCCATTACGTCAGCACTCGGCATGGACCCCGTTCATTTTGGTATCGTGATGATCGTGAACTTGGCCATTGGCTTTGTTACGCCTCCTTTAGGTGCCAACTTGTTTATGGCAAGTCAGGTAGGCAAAGTACCGATAGAGTCGCTCTCTAAAGCCATTATGGGCTGGATTGGGGCAATGATAGTGGCCTTGATGTTGATTACCTTCATCCCTGCCATCTCGCTATCGTTACCTGCGCTTTTATCCTGATCGTTGCACTCATAGAGCGCTTATGACTGTTATAGCCACTAGATAAACACCTTTCTAGTGGCTTATTCGTTATTTACTTCCGATTTAATAAAAAAGCCTTTAAGCATTCGTATGCAAAAGGAAAATTTGAAAGATATAAGGATAATTGACACCAAAATAGCTGAATATTAGCGATAAAGTCTATTTGGGTGCCTTGATCTGCATGATTATCAGTTTTGGCTTAATCATTTGTTTCCATTCAAACAGATAAAAATAAATTAAGCGATTAAAAAACAATAAGATATTAGGAAATTCATACAAAAAACTTTGACCTCCTTTCTTATTAACACGTCTCGATAAGAGATAGCTTCCATCTCTCCTGTACTTTTTTAGTTTGTTTTCCGCTCAATTGTTAAAAGTCTGATCATCAGCACGCTATTTAAACAATCAAAAAACAATCCGTTGACAAAATGGCAACATGATATATTTTGAATACGTAATCAAAACATAATTATTCAATTACGGAGGTGATTTATGGCCATGGTTGGCTTCGATGAAAAGTGGCGTGATTTTCCCGACTACATTCTTGGTATCACAAAAGAGATTTGGGAAGACCGAGGTTTAAACACCTTAGAACACTACTACTCTCCCGACATTGTTGTGCGTACTCCACTCTCTATCGTTCAAGGAAACGAAGGGGTGATCAGTGCAACAATGGCGACACTGGCCGAGTTTCCCGATCGCACGCTATATGGCGAAGACGTCATTTGGTCAGGCACCCCGGAACAAGGCATGCTTTCTTCTCATCGAATCATCTCTACTGCAACACACAGTGGCAACGGCTTCTACGGGCAAGCCTCGAACCGCAAACTTCGTTTCCGTATTATCGCAGATTGCCACGCTATCAATAACCAAATCAATGACGAATGGTTGGTTCGCGATCAAGCCGATATCGCGAACCAACTGGGCATGACGTCAGAAGAGTTTGCACGCCAACAAATCGAATTTGAAGGTGGCGTGGAATCAAGCCCATTTCCGTTCACACCTGAAGTCGACATTCCTGGACCTTATTTGGGCGTAGGCAACGACAACGAATATGGTCATCGATATGAAGCAATTCTCAGAAGCCTTATGAATGCCGAGTTCTCAATAGTACCGAAAGAGTACGACCGCGCTTGCATCGGCGAATACACTGGCGGTCAAACTGCCCTATCACACTCGGAAGTCGATCATTTTTGGATGGCACTTCGTGCGTCTTTCCCAAATGCTCAATTTACCGTTCACCATCGTATTGGCCGAGATGACGACATGATGTCACCACGCGCGGCAATTCGATGGTCTTTGCACGGTAAGCATGAGGGATATGGGATGTTTGGTAAGCCTTCAGGAAAAGAGGTTTACATCATGGGGATCAGCCACGCTGAGTTTGGCCCTTGGGGTCTTCGTCGCGAATTCACTTTGTTTGACGAGACCGCAATCTGGAAGCAAATCCTGCTTCAGCAAGGCTAACGGCTGACTAAACACTATTTATTAAAATCACGGACAGTAAGGAAGCAACATGTCACTCAACATCATCGAACAGTTCTACCAGAACTACTTCAAAGCCGCAGACATCGAGCAAAAACAGGCCGCTCTGCAAACTTTGAACCCTGACGTAAAATGGTGCGTGGCGCACCCTGTGAACGATCTTAATGGCCCAGATGCAACCCACGAATCTTTCCTCTCACCACTTGTTAATGCTTTGCCTGACGCCGAGCGCCGACCAATAATTGTTATGCACGGCGAATACGAAGGCCGCACTTGGTACAACTCTACCGGCTACTTTATCGGTACATTTGAACAACCACTGTTTGGCATCCCAGCAACAGGGAAAACACTCTACTTGCGTTACACCGAAATGGTGTGTGTGGAGAACGACCAAATCACCGAATCTTACATGATCCCAGACTTCATCGACGCGATGAATCAAGCAGGCTGCAACCCTCTTCGTAAAAGCTTAGGTCACGATGGCTTGGTTCCTTCTCCTGCAACTTCTAACGGTATTCAACAATCTGTTGTGTCTTTGGAAGAAAGTGAAAAGAGCGCCCAGCTGGTTGAAGATATGCTGTCTTGCTTGGGTCGTTTTGATGGCAAAGATCTTTTCTCGATGGATTTAGAAAACTACTGGCACAATGACTTTATGTGGTACGGCCCTGCTGGTATTGGTACTACGCGCGGTATCAAAGGTTTCCGTAACCACCATCAAGCGCCATTTGTGTTTGCCTTCCCTGACCGAAGTGTCGATATTGAGGTCAATTTTTTGGCCAAAAATGACTACGTATCCACAGGTGGTTGGCCACATATGCATGGTACTCACACTGGTCACAGTGGCTGGCTCGGTCTCGCCCCGACAGGAAAACACATCGAACTTCGCGTTATGGACATTTGGCGACGCGAAGGCGATTTACTGAAAGAAAACTGGGTGGCGATCGACATCGTTCATATCCTGCTGCAACTTGGCTATGACGTGTTTGCACAAATGAAAGAACAGTTAGAAGGACCTAATTATGCATGAGTTTGGCGCACTTAACTGGAGCATCCTTGGGGGATACATAGCCCTAACGCTAGTATTGGGTGCGGTGATTGGTAAGCGAGTAACTTCAGCTAGCCAATTCGCTTTGGGTGATAAGAGCATCCCTTGGTGGGCGATCGGTATTTCTGTCGTTTGTACTTACGTGAGTGCCATGTCTTTCCTTGGTGGGCCAGCTTGGTCTTACAAAGAAGGCCTGTCGGTTATCGCGATTCACCTCAATTATCCGCTGGTGATCTTCTTCATCGTGGCTGTGTTTATGCCGTTTTTCTACAACAACGGTTTAACCTCTATCTACGAGTATCAAGAACGACGCTTCGGCAAGGCTTCACGACTGACTTTGTCGTTTATCTTCCTTATCAAACAAGCATTGAGCTCGGCAGCCGTACTCTACGCGACAGCAATGATTTTGGAGTTCATTACTGGTATCGACGTGATGTACTGCATCATGATCGTCACTGCAATTGCCCTTATCTACACCGTAATGGGCGGTATCGCGGCTGTCATTTGGACCGATGTGATTCAAGCAGTAATCTTATTTATTGGCGCATTCATCATCATTGAAGCCGTTTGGAATGGCATGCCTGCTCCAATGACGGAGGTCATGGCAGAACTCAAAGCGAAAGGAATGACCGATGCCCTACAAACAAGTTTTGACCTAAGCCAAGTAACGACTGTATGGGCCGGCGTTATCGCAATGACGATGTTCCACACCACCGTGTATGGCGGTAACCAGATGATGGTACAACGTTGTATGGCCGCGAAAAACATGGGCGATGCGAAAAAGGCAATGTTGATGATGGGCTACGTGGCCTTCTTTATTTACTTTGTCTTTATCTTGCTTGGCGTCCTATTCAACGCTTATTACGACGGTAAAGAGTTTGAAAACGGCAACACCATCATTCTTCATTATGCGAGTGAATATGGAATGCCAGGCTTGATGGGCATCATTGCCGCTGCGATTCTGGCGGCAAGTATGTCGAGTCTCGATTCCGCATTTAACTCAATGGCGACCGTTTCTGTGGCTGACTTTTACAAACGCTTCTACAAGCAAAACGAGTCGGAAGAGCATTACTTAAAGGTATCGCGTTTCTTCACGGTGGCGTGGGCGATTTTGGTCATCATTCCAGCGATCATGTTTGCCACCAGCACAGGCTCGGTACTGGAAGTGCTGAGTAAGGCAGGCTCTTACTTTGTCGGTGCGAGCTTCTGTATGTTCGTCCTTGGTTTCTACTCAAAACACATTACGGAAAAAGGCTTGTTAATTGGCGTTGCTGCTAGCTTCTTGGTGATTTGGTATGTAGCCGTTGCGACCGATATTGCGTGGCCTTGGTATTGCGTGATTGGAGTCCTTGTGAATGCCGTTGTCGCTTACATTGCTAGCCTTCTCCTGACGGGTAAACAAGATGAAATGCATCTTTACACAGTGAAAGGCCAGCAAGCGGAATATGCTCGTCTAAATAAACCAATCAAGGAAGATGGTTGGTATGTCGTTCCCGGCAAAATCGATGCTCCATGTTATGGCTTACTAGTGATGTTTGTATTCTCGATCGTGATGCTTTGGGGGATCAACGCGTTTACCGACAACGCTCCTATGCTGATTAACTTTATGCGTGGCTGCTCTATTCTTGTCGCTACCGCTTGCATCGGATACATGGGGTATTCACTCCTCGCCCAAAACGTAAAGTTGCAGTCAAACAAGCAAATTAATGTTCTTTACGCAGATACTGTACGTCCAACAAACGGACAGTATCTACGCTCTAGATCTAGTGCTAGCTCAAAGCAAACCAAATGGGTTAACCCACATTTTGCTTTTTAACACTCCAAAGCCATTATTCTACTTAGGATACCCCGTCAGAACATTTATGAATACGTACCTATTTATGCTAGTCTTATGACCTCAATTACTGGCAACTAAGTTTTATTCATGAAATCAATTAAACACGTAGTCACATCAAAAGATGTGGCAAAGATGGCAGGCGTCTCTCAATCTACTGTATCGCGCGTGTTTGTTCCGGGTAGCTCAGTATCCGAAAAGACCAAGCAAAAAGTCTTTGAAGCGGCTAAAGCCCTTAACTACCGCCCTAACGCCTTTGCACGTAGCCTGACCACAAACGAATCGAAATTGATAGGTTTGGTGTTTCCTGATGCGGATTACCCTATCCATATGAAAACACTG
The DNA here is from genome assembly GCF_033338995.1 of Vibrio sp. Vb0304. Taxonomy (NCBI): domain Bacteria; kingdom Pseudomonadati; phylum Pseudomonadota; class Gammaproteobacteria; order Vibrionales; family Vibrionaceae; genus Vibrio; species Vibrio sp. Vb0304. The sequence goes on along the minus strand of NZ_JAWOTT010000001.1, from coordinate 121,073 downwards.
CAATTAATTTCCAGTGAGTTACAGAAAAAAGGTTATTCTGCCGTATTGATTCCATGGCAAGTGGATGAAGAAGAGGGCCACTCAATCCCAAATATCTTCCAGTATCGCGTCGATGGTGTCATTGCTGCTTCCGCAACCTTCAATAAGTCCCTTTATGAAGAATGTGAAGAGTTTAATATCCCAATTGTTCAATACGCACGAGTTGTTGAAGGTACTAGGAGTAGCTACGTTATCAGTGACAACTACGAAGCAGGCCAACAAGCTGCGCAACTTCTGCACAAAAGTGGCGTGAAGAACGCGGTTTATTTGACGGGAGAAGTGCCAACCTTTACGAATGACGAACGTCAAAGCGGCTTCTGCTCTGAATTTGAAGACCTAACCGGCAAGACGCCACGCATCATTGAAGCCAGCTATGACTACGCGAGCTCACTTGATAAAGTCCGTGCCATACTGGCAGACAAAAATCGGCCTGAAGCGGTGTTCTGTGCAACCGATAACCTTGCGATGGCGGTCATGGATATCGCCCGTATAGAATGCGGGTTGAGCATTCCTCAGGACTTACAAGTCATTGGCTTTGATAATATTCCTCAGACAGAATGGTTAAGCTATCAATTAACCACATTCCGCCAGGATTTCCGTCGCCTCGCTCGCGAGTGCGTGAAGATCATTGTTGATCAAATTAATACGAAAAACGGCAGCCTAGTAAAAATGATGGTGCCAGTGAAGTTAATCGAGCGACAGACAACAAAAGCTTAAATAGCTATAGCCAGCCATTCGGTTGGCTTTTTATTTGCCCCTGACTCCCAAACGGCTCATTTAGTGTTGTAAGAATTAATGAACCCATGTATATTTATGAGCCATTACACTATATGAACCAAAAGAAAAGGGGCTCATAATCCTTATGACCACGTATCTTTACACTCGTTATTCGCCAAAAAATCGAGCTTACCAAGAGCACCTTAATACTCTAAAAGCTTTTGCGCCCGAAGCTCAGCATTTTGAGGATAAGGTTCGTGGTTGCATGCCTCCAACCGAGAGAGAGGCATTCTTACAACTGCTCGATTCCGTCAGAACTGGGGATACGATTGTGCTCTGGTGGCTGACCGCATTTGGTCGCGACTTTAGTCAAGCATTGAACACAATAAAAATGCTACTCGATAAAGGGGTAACATTGAAAACCGTATGTGAATCACTAACTTTTGAGCCAGGTTCTGTTCAAACTCAAACACTACTCACAGTGTTATCTGGATATGGGAAAGTGCAGACTGAACATCGCCTGTTTGCCGCAGAGCAAGGGCGACAGGCCATTAAAGAGCAGCCAGAATTATGGAAACAGAAGTTTCGCGGCCGCCCCGCAAACAAAACCAAACACCAACAGATCGCAACGTTACTGCTAGAAGGCTACACATTGCAAAACGTGGCAGAGCAATGCGAAGTCAGTCTATCGACTGTGAAGCGGGTCAAAGCAAAGCTAAATGAAGTGGATGACGAAGGTGGCTTAAGATCACGACGCCAAAAAAGTTGTTTGAATGGAGACCCGTCATGAGTCGCCCAATCAACTTTCATACTATACTACTCGCCTGTCTTATTATTAGCGTTGGCCAGTTGAGCATGGGGCTAGTCATGCCCTCTTTGCCATGGATAGCAAAAGACTTTTCCATCTCCCTCGACCAAGCTCAACTACTTGTGAGTATTTATTTGCTCGGCTTTGGCCCCTCTCAATTTATCTACGGGCCAGTGTCAGATGCTTTAGGACGAAAAAGAGTATTACTTACCGGTTTACTCATCGCGATGTCTGGTCTGCTGATGATTATTTTCTTCAGTGACACATTTACAGGGATGGTGATGGGGCGCTTTTTACAAGGGTTAGGTACAGGATGCTGCGCGGTACTCGCGAGAGCGTCGACTCGAGATAGATTTAGCGGGGATGAACTCCCAGTGGCAATGTCTTACATCGCCATGGCGGCTTCAATCACGCCACTTATTGCACCTGTGATTGGCGGCTTTATCAACTTCCACTTCGGTTGGAGTATGGTGTTTATTTCTCTATTGGGCTATGTCTCGCTGGCCTGGGTAATCATCGCCTTTAAGTTCACAGAAACCATCACAAAACGTTCTGTCATTCCGTCACCCCGAAAAATGTTGCTCCAATACAAGAGCTTAATTACATCTCGTTACTTTATGAGTTTCGCCAGTATCAGTTGGTTAAACTTCAGCTTAATGATTACGACAGTCTCTGTGATGCCATTTATCATGCAAGATCAAATTGGCATGACCTCCGCTCAATACGCGATGTGGGCGCTCATTCCCGCTTTGGGTATGTTATGTGGTACCACGATTTGTAACCGAGTAAGGCCAATTATTGGCAATAAAAAAATGCTGCTTTGCACCCCATTTCTTCACCTCGCTGCCGCAATATGGTTATTTTTCTGCCCTGTTGAGCCTCTATTTCTGATGCTAGGACAGCTATTAATGATCTTGGGTAATGGTATTGCCCTACCTTGTGCACAAGCGATGGTAATGCAACCTTATAAAAAGCAAGCAGGTGCCGCAGCGGCAATGTCTGGTGGTGGACAAATGGTCGTCTCCTCATTGGTCAGCTTAACTCTGGTGCAGCTTGGATTGAGTCAAGCATGGCATCTAGCGATCGTTATCGTAATATTTGCATCGCTTACCTTCACCAACATTCAACGTGGCTTCAGTGCAGAGCAACCTTCAGAACAATAACAAAAAACATACTATTGTCCTTATAGCTACAACAAATAGTATAAACTTAAATTTAGGAAAAGTTGGCGGATACTAACATGATGTTGCATTTAAGAATTGGCGCCTTAACACTCGCCACATTGATATCCGCTGGTACTGACGCGAGCGCCAACGAGAACTGGCAGTTCGAGAGTGACAAGAATGGAATCACAATTTACTCCCGAGAACATAGTGACGGTTTAGTTGAGATCCGTGCCCGGATGTTCACACCCACCAGCTATGGTGCATTTTTAACGCTACTAGAAGACAGTGACAATATCCCGAACTGGATTGACAATACCAGTCATAGCCGGGTTTTAAATCAAATATCGGCCACCGAGAACATCGTTTACACCCAGTTTAAAGCACCATGGCCTGCCAAAAATCGGGATATGGTCACCTACTCAAAGTACTGGGTCGATGAGCTGGGATTCACCATAGAAATCAAAAGCGCACCTGACTCATATCTTGCTGAACAAAATGGTTATGTTCGAATTCGCTCGGTTGATGCGACTTGGGAATTACAAAAACTCACAAACGATACAACACTCGTGGAATACAAGGCGTTTGCTGACCCCGGAGGTCTATTGCCAAACTGGCTGATCAACAAACTTTCAAAAGAAAGTGCATGGGCGACATTTAGTAATTTAAGAAAAGAGTTACCTGAATATCAGCAATACTCTCATCCTCAAATAGATAAGTAAGCGTCGCTCTTCCCACTCGCTTTTTAATACGGTACATAATAACAAAAGGCGGCTTCAAGCCGCCTTTTTCTACTCAATGTGTTACTGCAGTGCAACCGTTACAGGTTTAGTTGCACCACGGTAATCAAACTCAAAACCAATACCTTGGTCTGTCACGTCCATCGTCATACCACCAACAAGCTCGCCTTGCAAGCTTTTGACAACATCATCCGGAACCGGCTCCCCTGTGATTGACGACGCACTCTCCAACACTTCCAAAATACGCTCTGAATCAAAATCAAAGCTGAACAAGCCATTTGGAGAAAGTGATTGCGCCATCACTTCTTTGCTTGCTTCCGCAGCACTATCACCACTGTAAAGGGTGAAATGGTTTTCGTTTAGACGAGCAAACACGTCCACCTTCATGCCAGTATGCATTTCTAATAGGTCACTGACATTAACAGGTTGGTTATCCGGTTGAATTTGCAATTGAGCAAGTTCAGGAACGAACATTTGCGCAGTTTGAATAAGCATCATTGGATCATTGGCAGAAAGAGACAACATACCATCTAGCTGGCTAAATACTTCACCATGCTGAGCATTAGTATCTACTTTGATATCAAACATTTGTAGGCTTAAGCCTTTGAGGCCGTTAACCATGCCTGACCCCATGCTTACAGCGGCTGCTGGATTCTGGCCGCCCATCTCTTGCTGCATTTGTGTCAATAAAGAGCATTGGTATTGAGGCTGGGTCAAGTCAGCCCAAATCTGACCAATCGATGGCGCTAGCGTATTAATGTCTAAACCAAGCGCCATACTAAAGAAACTCTTATCACTTTTAGACTCAGCCAATACACCACGAATCGACTTGAGCGCATCTAGAATCACTTTATTGTTGGACTCAACAACAAAAGAACCTTTAATGAACGCCTGATCGCCTTTCATCTTGTATTCTGCAAACGCGACGGACTGAGGCCAGTTTTCTGCAACTTGAGTAAGCTCAGTATGGCAGGCTGGTGAACGCATTTCCTCAATAGTTGGTTCAGGATCTATTGCATCCAACGTGCTAATTTGACGAGCAAACATATTGCCATCTTTCGTCGTCAAACCTTTAATCACTTCGCGATGATCAAAGTAACCAAAAGAGTTGTTGTTTTCACCGTATTTGGCTTGCAACGCCTCAAGACGTCCACTCTCAGCAATATTTTGACTTGGTGCTTCAAGCCCTAATGCCATTTTAATCGGGTTTTGAACGCCCAGTTGCGGAACATCAACCGTTAACGTAAGCACGTTATCAACCACGGCTACAACCAAGCCAATACCGTCCTGCGGGTCAATTGAATCAGTCATCTCGTAACGACGATACTCGACTTCACCAAGCTTAACCAACTCATGCTTAGCGCCGCTCATCTGCTCTTCATGATCCAGTGTTTTCCATAACGCGGCAGGGTCTTCAATATCCACTTTGTACACCGGTACCATACCAATTGTGTACAACACAGGATTAATGTTTTCCCCGGTGCCCAAATAAGCTTTTAATGTTTCTGGCGACGCAGCACTCTCTAGGTATCCATCGAATAAGTTAACTGCAAACTGCTGTTGTGGAGACAGTGGTTCATCGGCAAAAAGTTCTGCAATCGAGCCTTGATTCGCCGTACCGAATGCGTTCATGTATTTATAATGGTTAAAAGGTTCTGTCTGATACGTCACCATAAGTGAATCTGCAGGAACTTGCGTTAACAGTGAGCCTGCATCACTCGCGGTAGTATTGTTTTGGTACAGGTAGCCAGCGCCCCCTGCTGCTGCGACCACTGCTGTAGCCAATAGTAGTTTTTTCACGACCAACTCCGTTGTCATAGTTATGTGTTCCTAAACGAAATGTAACGCTTAGGTTTAAAGCCAATGAATAGTGCTTTATATCAACCGCTATCATAAACAAGTTATCGATGTAATGAATGTCGGTTTGATAAATTATCCAACATTTATAAGGCAAACCGTGAAGTAAGTTGAATTGCGTGCGGATGCTATTGGCAATATTCACAATCCAATTTCTCGGATAACCGCCTTAAAAATCATAATATTCAGTTAAATGAAGCGATTTGGAGTAATTACGACCAAAATCAGCAGAATATTAAATCTTTATTGAGTCTTTTATCTAATATCTGAAAACGCCTCACGACCTGACACTTCTTTCCAATTTGCCTCTGGCGGTCCCTACTCGTTTTCCTTACATTCCTACTAACTCAGTGACGAGACGTATACCAAATACGAGCAATAGAAGACGATGAAAGACCAGTTGACGATCTCTATATCAACTATCAATGGCTCAAGACATTGGTACTTCAGTAAAAGGATGCAACGCAACATAAAAACGTTTTTCGTTTTTTTTGTTGTTGCTCTGGCCGCGACCGTAATCTTAATTCATCACTTGTACACTCGCGTTGATAATGCAGCGTTAAAACAAGCTGAATTGACAGAGCATTCACGCACCATGGGTGAAGAGCTCAGCACACTGAAAACACTTAAATCAGAGCTAGAAAATGACCTTTCAGAACGGGAAGAACGGGTACAACTTGTTTCGGAACGTTTGGGTGAATTAGAGAAAGTGCTTGGGGTTGGAGAACATACCTCGACAAATAACTTGGATGCTAGGCTCGATGCAGCAGCGATAACCTCAAACGTTCGCATGGTGTTATTAAACCAAATACCAAGTGGCTCTCCAGTCGGCAACGTACGACTATCTTCCGGATTCGGTAAGCGTATCCATCCGGTGACAAAAGTTGCCAAGATGCATCGTGGGCTCGATTTTGCCGTAAATATCGGCACCAAAATTTATGCCCCTGCCGATGGGGTAGTGGAAGTCACCCGCCGCAGTAATAAAGGCTCTGGTAACTTCCTCAGGCTACAACATTCTTTCGGTTTTTCGAGTTCTTATTCGCACTTGAAAGCGTTCAAAGTAAAAAGTGGTCAGTTCGTCAAAAAAGGGCAGCTGATTGCAATTTCCGGCAACAGTGGGCTCTCTTCTGGCCCTCACCTGCATTACGAGGTGCGATTTGTTGGGCGAGCACTGAATCCGAAACCATTTGTCGATTGGAGCCTTAATGATTTCGAAGACATTTTTACTAAGGAGCGAAGAATACGATGGGAATCTTTAATCAAAACAGTGGAACAACGAGTAGCTCAGCAGCTTCAACTCTCATCGCCAAAGGCTGTTCTCTTAGCGGAGAACTCAAAGTAGAAAACGATGTCCAGATTGATGGCATCGTCGATGGTCAAATTAACGTGGAAGGCACTCTCGTTGTCGCAGAAAGCGGGCGAGTAAACGGTGAAATTTACGCTAAACAGCTGATCATTAACGGCATGATGGACGGAAACTGTCACGCAGAACACATTCAAGTGCTTGCCAAGGGACGCGTAAGCGGTAGGATCTGGAGCAATAACCTCAGCATTGAACCTGGTGGCAAATTCTTTGGTGAAGCAGCCGAATTACCTGAAAAGGAAGTGGTAACGTTAAAGGGTAAGGCTCAAGACAGTGCGATCACAAAAGAAAACAACACCAACAATGAAAAGCGACTTTCGCGTAAATCAGCATAAAAGCTTTGATTAAAGTGCTTAAAAAGACGGCTTTCACGCCGTCTTTTTATTACTATTGCCACGATTTTCGTCAGAAACTACGTGATTATTCGGCCGGATTTAAAACCATCACCGAGCGTTTTGCTTGTGGACCAAAAGCTGATTTTGCATGCGCTTTCACTTCATCTAACGTCACACTTTTAGCCACTTTCTCAACGTCAAGTAACACATCGACGCCGTAATCATGCACCAAATAACGAGTATATGCCCATGATCTCTGTGCTGGGTTATCATCCAATCCTTGCATCGCGACTGCCAGTTTTTTCGCGGCCGTATCCACTTCTTCTTGGGTAATATTTGACGCTAAATCATCAAACACTTTGCCCAGTTTACTCTCTAAAAGAGCCACGTCTTCGGGCTCGACTTGAGACTCCAAGAGCCAATCAGAGATGGGTTCGCGATCTTGTGTCATGGTGTAAATGCTCGGGCTGTAATCAAGGCTAGACTCTTCTCGCACAATATCCAAAACACGTGCATTACTAATACGTTGCAAAATATCTTCGATAACCGTGTCTCTTGCCGTACGTTGGTAATCGCTCGTATTAGTCAAACGCATTACATACAACGATGAAGGTTCATGCCCATCCGAAACCACAGTTCGTTCCGGCACTTCCGGGTTAAACGCAACGTGATAATCAATCGAACGACTCGGTTTCATTTCGATAGAGGCCACATATTTACGCAAAAGTGGTGTAATTTCTTCCGGCTCTACGTTTGCAACAATAACCATCTTAAAACCATCATTGGTTTTGAAAAGTTGCTCATGCACCGCTAGTATCTGCTCGGAAGTCACTTGTTCAACATCATCACTGGACACTATACGATGACGACTACCCGGCAAATAAGAATTGCCGTTTGCTTTTTGAATCAGTTTTCCCATCGGTGATTCAAAAAAAGCGCCGCTCTGCTGTTTAAACTCTTGCTTCGCTGCTGCCATCTGGCGCTCGTCGACTTTAATCTCCGTCGCTAGGTTGTATAGTCCATTCAAAGCATCAGTTAGGTGCGTATTTGGCGCCGTAATTTGTGCTCCGTGACTGGTCGCATCAAGCATCGCGCCAAGCGCAATGTTGTTTTTGCGTAAGTAGCTATCTAGCTCTGAACCAGAAAATGCCCCTAACCCACTGCGTATTGCCGTTGTTGCTGCGATTTCATAAGCGGCATACAACGTCGGATCAACAGCGGCTTTACCACCTTGGCTCGCATAGTAAATATACGCTCGACCACCCGCTTTAGTATCTTTTTGGAACCACACTTCGACACCGTTTGATAGCGTATAGACTTGAAAACCACCCGCTTCCTGACGCATGCTCGTGATGCTGCCTTCCTGGGTAGGCTTTAAGAATCCATCCACTTTGTCATACATCTCTAACGGTTTTTCGCCAGTTTGAAGATAGGCACTGTTTAGAGCGGCAAATACACCATTGAACTGTTCTGACGTTTCGCTTTTCCCCAAACCAATAAAAAAGCTTGGCTGCTGAGATAACAAAGCCGCCAATTGTGTGTTAATGCTCTCTAAATTCTCGTTGTTGATGAATTCTGCCAAACTCTGGGCATAATTCTCTTTTGATTGGCTGACACTGTCTTGTCCAATTTGAAAAACACGTGCTTCTGCGTAACTGTTTGGCTTACGCTGACTCCAATCTGAATCAATATTTGCAAGTTCACCTTGCCAATTTGACATAACGCTATCTAACTCGGATTGAGTCGCACCATAATCTCTCAACGACGCCAAGGTACGAATGAAAGTCTGGTGCATTTGTTCGCGGCGATCTGGTGCAAACGAAATCCCTGCCGACATCATACGCTGATAGTTAGAGTAATAGGGCTCTGCATAAGCGTATTGAAAAGGTTCAGCGGCATCACTGAGTACACGGATCAAACGCTGTTGAATGAGTTGTGTTGCGACTTCATCACGCCACACTTCATGTTGTTGCTCAATCGTCGTGCCGCCACTTAGACCACGCTCAATCACTAAATGAAGACTGGGTGATTCCATCGTGTTACTTGGCAAGATTCTGTTTTCGTTGTTCACTCGAATATCACGGCGCTTCTCTATTACCGTATCCGAGGTACTTTCCCAGTTCGAGAACTTGCTTTTGATAATCTTGGACAGTGAATCTACGTCGATATTACCAGTCACAATCAACTCGGCATTTTGTGGCTGGTACCATTTGTCGTAAAACGCCTTTAACTTACTCGAGGAAGCGTTTTGAATCGCTTCGCGAGTACCAATTGGGTCATGCTCACCATACATAGTGCCTTCAATCGAGGCTTGGTAAGCATGCATAGAAAAGGACTTATCATCCGGATTAGCACGTCGCCATTCCCCAAGAATCACCCCTTTTTCTTTCTCTACTTGCTCAGGAGCAAACTCAAGTCCGTTACCGATATCTCTCATCCACTTCAGGGCATCTTCTAGCTTCGTATTATTCGCAAGGTCAAGCTGGTAAGACGTTTGCTGATAACTGGTAAAAGCGTTGATATCAGCGCCAAAGCTACCACCAGATTGCTCGAAAAGTTTGACAACGTCGTTACCGGTAAAATGTTCACTACCATTAAACGCCATATGCTCAACAAAGTGAGCGTAACCCTTTTGAGAAGATGTTTCTTGGAATGAGCCGATATTCACCACCAAACGGACCGAGACTTCTTGGTCTTCTGTTGGATAAAGATGGTATTTCATACCGTTCGATAACTGGTCCACGTGCCAGTTGGCGTCAGGTTGAATCGGCGTCGACTGTTGTATCAGAGCACACCCTGACACTAATAACGCGGGGACTAACAATATACTGCGCATAACGATTGCCCATAACAATGATTAAGCTAATCAATATATATCCGGTGCTATAACCTTCACATTTTTAATGGATTATCAAATACGCAAATGTGATAAAGATCACCATTTATTGAAATGAATTCTCATTTACAAAAATCGACAAATCCTTACTTTACAAATACATAAATAATATCGTCCCAAATCCTTTTGCTTATTTGATGTAAAACTCAAATTCGCGACATGGAGTCAGTATTTATTTTGAGCAATAAAATATAATTATTGAACAGATTCGAATCTGACTTTCTGCTGCATATTCAACAGCGCTGAGAGCACTGATGAGAATAAAAACACAACAACTATTATTCAAAGATCTATTATTCGCTTTATGTTCAAAAATCTATCATTAAAAAACAAACTGGCAATCTCTGCCAGTGCCGCCATCATTCTAGGGGGAGTGCTGGTAGAGGGGCTGTCTTTTCGAGATTCATTAAATAGGCTCGATGTCGAAGTCGCACAGCGACTAGAAAGCACTAGCGCATCTTACAATCAATACGTAAAGGACTGGCTACTCTCTAAAGAGCGCGCACTAACGTCACTCTCTTCTGATTCAGAGAAACGTTCTCTGGTTACGCATTTGAAACAAGTCCGAGACTCTGGCGCGTTCGATAACGTTTTCCTCGCTTACCCGGACGGGTCACAAGACAACGCTAATGGGGTGGTTTTGCCACCAGGTAATAACGATCCTCGTAAGTGGGGTTGGTATACCAATGCAATCGCCAACCCATCGAAAGTCTTTATGGATAACCCAACCGTCGCAGCAGCCACGGGGGCTAACGTCGTGTCGCTCGGTAAAGCCCTGCAATTGCATGGTCAAACCGTCGTTCTGGGTGCTGACGTAGAGATCGGTGATATCCTGAACAGCCTGAACCAAGTGATCCTACCGGGTGAAGGTTATATGTTTATTGCCAATGAACAGGGCAATATTTTCACTCATAACAACGGTAAACTGCTGAATCAACCGGTTAGCAAGCTAGGCCTCAACAACAACGACATTACGTCTGCCGCACGTTCAGGTACAGAGCGTCGCGTCTCTATTAACGGCACCGAATATGTGATTTACGCGCGCCACATAGAGGGTACCAAGCTCACAACAGTGACGGTGTTAGATCAAAACTCGTTGGTTGCCCCACTCTACGATGCTGTTTGGGATCAGATCATCGCAACCACCATCGTCGTCGTTATCTGCGTAGCTTTGTTTAATCTGCTATGTAACATCTTGTTCCGTCCGCTCTACAACGTTTCGAATGCGCTTGCACAAATCGCAAACGGTAGCGGCGACCTAACTCAACGCATCAAAGTAGAAAACCGTGACGAAGTTGGTGAGCTGGCTGAAAACTTCAACCAGTTCGTTGAAAGTTTGCAGCAACTTATTGGTCACATTCGTCACCAAGCGGAAGAACTGAGCCAACAATCGGAGCTGAGCACGAATCGCGCGAATCAATCGGTTTCCGATCTGAACCATCAGCAACAAGAAATCACGATGGTGGCGACCGCTGTGACTGAAATGGCATCGGCAACGCAAGAGATTGCAGCACATGCAGAGCAGACGGCTAAAGCCGCTCAAGACTCTTCAGCGAGCACACAAAATGGTCATGAGTTAGTGATCAACTCCAAGTCATCCATCAACAATTTGTCTTCTGAAGTCAACCAAGCGAGCGTTGTCATCGGCGAGCTCAACCAGCACGCGCAAGACATCTCAACCGTACTATCAACGATTCGAGACATCGCAGAACAAACCAACTTACTGGCTCTGAATGCGGCGATTGAAGCGGCGCGTGCAGGTGAACAAGGTCGCGGTTTTGCCGTTGTTGCAGACGAGGTTCGCGTGCTATCACAACGCACACACACCTCAACCGAAGAGATTCGCTCGACGATCGAGACTTTGCAGCAAACCACACAACGCGCCGTGACCATCATGGATACAAGCTCTCAGCTCGCGCAAGGTTCGGTGGAAGATGCAGATCGCGCAGCACTGGCTCTGGATGAAATCAACGCGGCCGTTGCGCTGATCAGCGATATGGCAACGCAAATTGCGACAGCCGCCGAAGAGCAAACGCACGTAACCAATGAAATCACGCAAAACGTCACGTCCATTAAAGATGTGACCGATCACTTGGTAGTTGGTGCCGAAGAATCGATGAATCAATCTGCTGAGCTGAAATCGCAAGCTGAGGATCTCAACTCGAAAGTGGCAACGTTTAAACTGGCTTAAACGCCACATTAAGGACGCTCTTAAAAACAACAAACCCCGCTAGCGACTTTGTTACTAGCGGGGTTTGTTTTTATGGATCGACGTTTTTATTGCAGATAGCTTTCGAAAGACGTAAACCTACACCGCCACACACATCGGCGTGCCTGAGATTGGGTCGTTAAATACTCTCGCTTGTAAATCAAACACCGATGCCAACATACCTTCTGTCAGTACCTCTTGCGGTGTTCCCTGCGTGACTAACTGACCTTTTTCCAACACCACCAAATGATCGCAGTAACGGCACGCTTGGTTTAGATCGTGCAGCACTACGACCACTGTTTTGCCTTTGTCGTTCATCTGCCTCATGAGTTTCATCAGCTCAACTTGGTGAGAGAGATCCAAGTAAGTGGTTGGCTCATCAAGCATCACTACGTCGGTATCTTGCGCCATTACCATCGCAATCCACGCCCTTTGCCTTTGACCGCCAGACAGCGATTCAACTGGCTTGTCAGCAAACTCAATCACGCCAGTATCTTGCATTGCTTGCTCGACTAAGGTCTTGTCTTGTTGACTTAACCGGCCCCAATGAGAGAGATAAGGCGAGCGGCCATATTCGACCAGTTTTCTGACTGTAATACCTTCAGGACTGACAAGAATCTGCGGCAGCAAAGACAACGAACGCGCCAAGCGTTTATCACCGTAGTTGCTTAGAGGTTTGTCGTCATACAATACTTGGCCAGAAGCGGGTTTATTGATGCGTACCAAGGTTTTTAATAGTGTCGATTTACCGCAACCATTTGGGCCAACAAGCGCGGTAATTTTACCTTGAGGAATCGACAAAGAGAGATCTGGAATGATGGTCTGTTTGCCGTACGCGACGGATAAGTTCTGCGTTCGTAACATGCTTACCAACCTCTATAACGATACAAAAGAAAAATGAAATATGGTGCGCCAATAACAGATGTTAGCACTCCCGCTGGTAGCTCAATTGGTGGCTGTAAGCCTCTCGCTAAACCATCGGCGCAAATCACCAACAAAGCGCCAAGGGTTGCAGCGGCTGGAATCAACAACTTGTGGTTGTGGCCAAACAGCAAACGCGCAAGATGCGGCGCAAGCAGGCCAACAAAGCTGATCGTGCCTGCCACAGACACACTGATACTCGCCAATAGCACGGCAGCAATCAACGCAAGAATTTGGATCTGTCTTGGTTTCGTGCCAAGTGTAGTGGCGCTTTCTTCTCCCAGTCCCATAACATCTAGCCGCCAAGCCAGCCAAAACGCCAATGGTAGTAGCAGCAATAGAGCACTCCAAATAAACGGCACTTGTTGCCAATTTCGTCCCCACAAACTGCCGGTTAGCCATACCATCGCCGTGTTGATTTCGATAGGGTGCACAATCAGAAGAAAATCGATACCGCTGGCTAAAAATGCGCTGACAGCAACACCAATCAGCGCCAAACGTGCTGGTGTTGGTTTCGACCAGTAAGCCAGCACAGCAATAAAGCCAGCAGCAAGCAAGCCTCCCGCCATGGCGACCATCGGCAACATTGCCACTGGCGCATTCGGATACAGCACCAAACAAGCGGTAGCGGCCAGTCCTGCTCCGGCGCTTATCCCCATTAAATCTGGTGAGGCAAGTGGATTACGGATGACGCCTTGAACTAAAACGCCTGACAGCCCCAACCCAGCGCCCACGCCAATGGCGAGCAACATTCTCGGTAATCGATATTGGTGAATCACAAAGTCCGAGTCAGAGAAAGAAAACAGCAATGCAAAAACCTGTTGAGCCGACATGTTCGCCGCGCCAACAAACAGCGTGAGAGAAGACGCAATCAGCAACAATCCAACTAATGCAAACAGTTTGGTTTGATTCATCATGATGATTTCCTCATTGCAATCGCGATAAAGCAAGGTGTGCCCAACAGCGCGGTAATCACGCCCACTGGCGTTTCAGCCGGAAAAGCAATCGCTCGTGATAAAGCATCTGACCACGTCACCAATGCCGCGCCACACAAGGCGGAAACCGGAATGAGAATGTGATAGTTGTGACCAACAATCGGGCGTACCAAGTGCGGCACTAACAACCCGACAAAGCCAATTGGCCCAGCAATCGCTACGCTAGTTCCTGCCAACAGCACAACCGCTAAACCACTGATAAATCGCGTAAGACGAATGTTACCACCTAGCCCAACAGCAACTTCGTCCCCCAACGCGAGTAAATTTAAGTTTCGCGCTAAGCCCATGGCGAGCACCAAACCTAAAGTCGCAAAAGGCCACAGTTGCTGCCACTGTTCAGAATCTACCGCGGAGAGTGAACCCGTTAACCAATGCAACACGCTGTAAGCCATGTCATCCGCCAAAATTACCGACGCACGAGTTAACCCTATCAGCAGTGCACTGATGGCAATGCCCGCTAGCACTAAACGCAATGGGTGAGAACGCGCGGAAAAAAAACCGCCCAACAACATGACCGCACCACCACTTAGTAGCGCGCCGAGTATTGCGTTGATGATTGGGTTCAATTGACTAAAGAATGGTACGCCGATGGACGCCAAGGCCATAAAACAAGCCGCACCAGCATTAATGCCGAGAATGGATGGCGACGCCAAAGGGTTACGAGTTAATCCTTGCATCAGCACTCCGGATACCGCAAGCGAAGCGCCAATTAATAACCCAGCATAGGCACGAGGCGCACGCAACGTCGCGAGGATTTGATGCAGCATATTGCCCTCATCAAACGCAAACCAATAGCTTGTCAGATCATTAACGCTCAAAGAAAAGTTGGACCAGCCAATCATTGAGGCTGCATAGCCTGAGAGCGTACACAACGCCATAGCACAGACAAACAAGCTCGCTTTCCAATGCGATTTGCTAACCGAAGACGCGCTTTCCGAGCTTATCGCCGCACTCATGAGCGCTCCAATAACGCTTCAAGATTGCGGGCAATTTCTTCCGCAGCCAACATGCCGCGATTTAACGACCACAGTTCAGGAGAAACCTCAACAAGTTGCTGTTTTTTCGCAGCAGTTAGCAACTTAAACAATGGATTTTTGCGCCACTCATCCACAATATTTGGTTGAGAGTAAAGTCCAACTAACAACCAATCAGGGTTGGTTTTTAGTAAAAGTTCGAAACTGGTTGGGATATACGCTTTTTGCTCAGATGGAGCCAGCGGGCTTTGGATGCCCAGCATACTCAAAACGCCCCCAGCGTAAGAAACCGGGCTATGCAACCACATCCCTTTGTCAGAAACCACACCAAACTGAATGGTTTCTTGTGTTGCAAAATGCTGTTTGAACTCCGCCATTGTCTGTTTGTGCTGCTCAATTCGTTGTGTCATTTTCGCTTGTTTGCCAATTGCCACGCCGATTTTGTGTGCGGATTCGAGATTTTCTTGATATGTCTCACCACGGCTTTTTAACAGCAAAGTTGGCGCAATTCGCTGCAAATCTTGATAAATCGCGCGATGACGTTCTGCATCAGCAATGATCAAATCCGGCTTGAGCACCGCAATCGCCTCTAAACTCGGTTGCGAGCGCATGCCGACCGATTGCCAAGGACCAACCTTGGCACGAACAGCAGGAATGACTCGTGTGGCATCGTTGTCATCGGCGACGCCTACAGGTGAGACATCGACTGCCGCTAATGCATCGACAAACGAAAATTCTAAAACCACAATACGTTGAGGTATCGCTTCTAGCTCAAAAGTGCCTTGCTCATCTTGCACGCTGCGCGCCTGAGAAAATGCGCTAAATGACATCAAAGCTGAGCTCAACAGCATCAGCAAAACGGTTGAAAAGTGTTTGATCGTAAATTGTTTTTTATTTTTCATCTTGCTTTTTTCCAGTCCTAAGAGTTTTCCATTACCTAAGATCGGCAAAGTCGCCAAGGTAAATTGGCGACTTTTCTTTTCAAACTCGGTGAACGAAACGCTTAAAACTGATAGTTCAGATCCAGTGTGTAAGAGCGTCCCGGAGCTGGGTACCGACCAACTGGGCTTGTATCAATCCCGCGGAAGTAATACTCCTCGTCAAACAAGTTGTTCACCGCAACATTCATGCGTAACTTGCCTTTGTCGTCTTTGTATAAATCCGTCCCCAAGTTGAAGTTCCACACCATGTAAGATGGTACTTTACCCGTTGCGCCAGTTGCATCTTCGGCACTGGTGTTGGCGTTATCGGTATACGAATCACTAAAGTAGAAGCCCGATAGCGTGGTGTCCATGCCGTAAAATGCGTAGGTTGCATCCCAACCAAGCTGATGCTTAGAGGTGTAAGGCAGTTGATTACCTTTATTCGCGCCTTCTTCTTCAAGCGTAGCGTCTAGATAGTTGTAGCTTGCGCCTAAACTCAGTGCAGGTAGTGCTTCAGGCACGTAACGAGCAGAAAGCTCTATGCCTTGGTGAAGTGTTTTTCCGATGTTATCGAAGGTCTGCGTTGAGCTTTGCCATTGCAATTGATCTTCAAAGTCGATGCGATAAAGTGCAGCGTTAAAGCTGGTCGCATCTTGGGTGTAACGCGCGCCGACTTCGTAGTTCCAAGCCAGTTCGCTACCTTCTTCACCCAAACCTCGGATGTAGGCAATTTGTGGCGCACGAAGTGATTTTTGCGCGTTCGCATACGTCACCCACTGGTCAGTTAAGTTGTATGCCACCGTCAAACCTGGCAACCATTCCGTCACGGTGTTGTCTGCCGTTTGTTTTTTACCACGATCGGTAAACGTCATTCGAACCGACTCAACACGCAACCCAGGCGTTACCTTCAATGTATCATTGAACAAACCAATTTCGTTGCTAACGTATCCAGCAAACGCGTCCGTATCTAGATGCCAATCACGCGGAACGCTGGTTGCACCACCGGCGATTGGAGTCTGAGTGAGTTTGTAGTCAATGTCTTCATTAACATAACGGGTACCCACGATCCAGTTTTGAGTAACGGATTTACCTTCGCCAAAGTACATCGCCATTTTTGGCTCTATACCATACACGGTAAATTCACGTGGAGAGGTACGAACGTCCGTCGCTGGCAGAGCCGGATCCGCCCAATGGCCACCCGCGCTGTTAAAGCCCCACTTGAAAAGACGCTCTGACTTATGGCCAAACGTTAGCACTTCTAGCTCGGCACTGTCGGCAAATGGCAAATCGTGGATGTACTTAACACTCCAGCGCGTCGACTTACCTTCATAATCATCGTAAGGACGTTTCGATTGGTGACGATCTTGCTCGTAATCTTGTGGCGAAAGTGCGCCCGGCATTTGCGTTTCAGCATCGTAACGTTGCAGGAATGCTTGAATCTCTTGAGTGTCACTCAGTAGCCACTGTGCTTTGGCTTGGAAGTTCTTCACGTCCGTATCGGAATGTTCACGGAAGCTTTCACCTTTTAGGAAGTTACCTTCCAACTGTAGTGCAAATGTGTCGCTTAACCAGCCGCCCGTGCGTAGGTAAAAATCATTCAGCGGCGCATCACCGCCATCAAACACGGTAAGGCGGTTACTGATTTCAGTTTGCCACGTGTGTGGAATCGGTTTGGTCACTAAGTTGATCACACCACCGACGTTGTTTGGGCCGTACTGTACTGCGGCACCACCGCGTACAATGTCAATACGATCAAGCATCGACAGTGTTGCTGGGAAGATAGACTGACCAGTGTGACCATATGGCGCAAGTGTTAGCGGTACACCATCCATCAAGAACTGAGCATGACCACTACGGCTTGCTTTCAAACCACGTACGGAAATGTTAGGCAATACGCCCGTTCCGCTTTCATCCTGAACTTTAATACCCGGCACGCGCTGTAGCGCGTTATCAATCGAGCCTGCGGCGGTTTTCTCGATTTGATCGCGGGTAATGACGGTACGAGCACCTGGGTACTCTTTGACGTCTTCAATTTCAGATTTACCAATCACGCTACCAGTGACAACGACGGTTTCCATCGCGGTAGTTTGTTCTTTTTTAGCAGGAGCGGCAACCGCGCTCATGGATGTGGCAGAAGCGATTGCAATCGCAAGCACACTGTAAGTGGTAGACAAACCAGCACGTACACGCACTTTACCATCCAAATTCTGGTAAGACATTAAGATCTCCTTTGCGAGAAATTGAGCCTCGGGCAGAATACATCCCGTAGGCTCTCGGGGCTAAACATCCTCAATATGAGGAAAAAATCGGCTAACAGGCGCTAACTACGCACAAAAAGCCTAGAACTGATATCCGTAGCTGAGCATAAACTCGGCTGGTGCGCCGTAGCCAATCTGGTTTAAGCCAGACGTGCCGTTTGTTGCGCCAAGAATGTATTTCTCATCCAAAATGTTGTAAGCGTTCGCTTGGATTTTATGACGACCAGTGGTGTACGCCGCCATCAAATCCACCGTTGTGTAATCGCCAAGTGCGACAGCTTCGTCGTTACCTGCGTAACGGTCGCCCACGTACTTCACACCACCGCCTAAACGCCAGTTGTCATTCAATTGGTAAGTGCTCCAAAGAGAGAACAAGTGGTCTGATACATCGTTCGGCTTTTTGCCTGTGGCTTTGTCTTCCGCGTCCAAGTAGCTGTAACCCACAGAGATGTCCCACTGTTTGGTGATTTGACCGCGAGCCTCTAATTCAATACCTTGGTGACGCACTTCAATTTTATCGATCACATCGCCGTCCACGTTAGTTTGTGGTTGCTCTTGATCAATCTGGAACAGTGCCGCATTCAACATTAATGCGTTATCCAAAAGGTACGCTTTCGCACCCACCTCTTTTAAGTCGGTGTGGAAGAATTCCGCCAATTTTGGATTGATGTAGATACCAGCGTACGGTAACTGCCAAGAGCGCGCTAAACTGGCGTATACGGATGTGTCGGAATTGATGCGGTATACCAAACCAGCACGGTAGCTGACTTTGTCATCATCCAATTTTTCCTTATCTGAGCCCGCTTTTTGTTGTTCGAGCTCCATCGAGTCGTAACGCACGTTACCGATCAAAGAAAGGTCGCCCCACGTATAGACGTCTTGCACATACAAACCTGTCGTGGTGGTGGTATTGTCACGAAATGGCTTAAAGCCCGGATCAGGCGTTGGACCAACGACTGGGTCGTAGATATTTTGCGGAGGAAGCGTTTTGTCACTTGCCAACGTTAGGTCGATATCGATCTGGTTGAAATCTGCACCCACCATCAATTGATTGTCCCTGGTTTCCCAAACCAACTCAGATTGTAAAGTGGTCGTAGTACGTGGATCGTAACCAAAGTTGTTGACGGTTTGAGACACTTCATTACCCGTCACTTTGCCCTGACGCGTGCCTTTTTGCTCAAGTTCGATATGGTTGAATGCCGCTCGGTTGTTCCATACCCATTGATCATTCAGACGCCATTCGTAATCCACCGCAATACGGAGACTGTCTGACTCCTGATAGTCGTTTGTGCCGCCAAAGTAAGTGCTTACTGGCAAATCAACTGGCTTGCCATTTTTTGATGGCACACCACGATACGGCACTAGTTCTTGATGGGCGTATTCCACGTCAACATCAATGGTGTGACCTTCCGCTGGTAACACACGAATGGTCGGTGCAATGAAGAAATCGTTTGAATCAACATGATCAACGTACGAGTCGGCTTGACGGTATTCCAAGTTAATACGCCCGTTGACCTTATCTGTAAACGCCATTGAGCTGTCGACCTGACCGACATACTGGTTGTTGCTACCTACACTGCCGTTTACGTGAGTAAAATTCTCACCGTTAGCGCGTTTCGTCACCAAGTTGATGATGCCCCCAGCCGAGCCACGGCCATACAAAGCGCCCGCAGGGCCTTTCACAATTTCAACGCGTTCAACATTCGCTAAGCTGCGGTAAGACTGCAACGTACCGTCATCTCGCAAGCCATCACGGTACATATCGTTGAGTGAATCAAAACCACGTATCATGAACTGATCGCGGCTGCCTTCGCCCAAGGTGTTATTGACCCCGGCTACCCCATCTAGCGCATCCACTAAGCGCACCGCGCCTCGGTCTTGCATTTCTGTTTTCGTTACTACGGATACCGCTTGTGGCACATCAAGCCATTCCACATCGGTTTTGGTGCCTGATTGAGGCATGTGTTCAGCATAACCTTCGTACTGATGACCGAAGACTTGAATCGTTTCAGTTGCTGATGGGGTTGAGTTCGTCTCTTCTGAAGCCACTGCGCTTGGTGCTACTAATGAAGAACCAATCGCGACCGCCAAGGGGGTCAGGGTCAATAATTTATTCATTCCATAATTCCGTTTAGTTGTTATAAAGCCAACGGATGGAAATAAGAACAAATATTATTTCTATTTGCAATATTAATTTTATGCTCTATATTTATTTACCCTAAAAACACAACTAACAACAAAAAAAACCAAATATCATAACAATAAACACTAAAACTTCTGCCCTCCGTCTCGAGAGAGGCACATTGGAAGACGACCGTGAGCGACTTTATCAACGTTAGAAGAAAATGTTAGAAAATTAGGAAAGCTCATGAAATCTACGATGATTATCGTAAGTCATGTCGTTAACGATGCAGTCACTCACGGCTTTGTGCCTGCAGCTAAAGCGATGGACCTTCACGTCGTTCTTATCACCGACCACAAGCTAAGCCATTTAGAGCTGGCGAGTCGTGATAGTCACTTTAATCCGGATACCATTCTAGAATGTGATGTCTTCAACCCATTAGAACTCATCGAAACCATCACGGAGCATGAATTAGAGCCAGACGCTATTTTCAGCAATAGTGATCACTTACAAACTTCCACCGCCATCTGCGCGCAATTTTTTGGCCTCCCATCCAAAGATTGGTCTGTCACGTTAAAGGCCAAAAACAAACACTTAACTCGACAGGTGTTAAATGAAAAATCCTTACCCAACACACAAAGCTGTTTGCTGCATCGCCATTCGAATGTGGCATTAGGCATGGCCTTCCCTGTCGTAGCAAAACCCAAAGAAGGCGTGGCAAGTTTAGATGTACAGCGCTGTGACTCCCAAAGCGAGCTCGATGCTTACTCCGAGGCGTTTTGGCAAAAGCACCCAAACGCCGCCATTCTGGTGGAGCAGTTTCTTCAAGGACCGTTGGTTACGCTCGAAACTTTAGGAGACGGTAACCAACTTATCGCCGTGGGCGGTTTTGATGTGTCGCTCTCTGAGCCGCCTTACTTCATCGAAACCGCCGCAGACTGGAACGGACCAAACGGCATTGCTCACCGAGAAGCTTGCTTGGCTCAACTGAAAGCGTTCGGCGTTGGTTTTGGAGTTTGCCACAGCGAATTTATCATTACGGAAAATGGCCCGGTTCTGGTGGAAATTAACTACCGCAGTATTGGAGATGGCCGCGAATTCTTGCTCAACAATCTCGCTCACTTCGGCTGGTTTAGCACGATTTTGGGTCTGCATCTGGGTCGAAGATTGGACGGCGATTACCAAATTCATGGGTCAGCGCACGTGCACTACGTAGTTGCGGGACACAGTGGTGTGATTGACGGAGGTTCGACGTCGTTCATCCAACACGATGACGATATCATCACCCAGCAACAGGTACTAAAAACCGCTGGAGAACACTTCCAACAGAGTTATTCCAATAAGGATTATCTCGCCCGAATTTCGATTGTCTCACCATCAGGGCGAAACCTCGACCAAGCGCTGCAGAACGCGCTTAGCAATTTCGATCTCGCTCCGACTCGTGAGGTGGCAGCATGAATGACAACGCTTTGTATCTAACGCAACGATTGATCGACACTTGCTTGCGCGAAGACATGTTTGGCATTTTGTCGAAGGCCAAGTTCAGTAGAGACGCGCCAAAAGGGGTAATTGTTCCTCAAGACGAGCAAGTCTGGCTGATATTTGCCAACTCTGATTTCACGTTGTATTTACCTGTTGCGCCAACGTATTACATGCAGCACTGGCGCTACGGTCACGCCAATGACGAAACACCACCAGGTTGGTGGGTGGAGAAAAATGGCCAAGTCGAGCATCAACAGCATTACAAAGAGTGGATTGCGCTACTAACGACACTGGCGCACGAGAGCTCTCACGAGTTGCTGGCGGGATACCTTCAAGAACTGGAATGTGCAGAGCAACACAAAGCGCTGTGTGACCAAGCGTTTCATCATCACGCAGACCACATTTCTCAACCAATATCCGAGCTTGGTTCTTGGCATCAAAAACTGCTGCTAGCCGATCAGATCGCTTCTTACCTTGACCACCCGTACTATCCAACTGCGCGGGCGAAGTTTGGCCTGAGCGATGAAGACCTTGCTAAGTACGCGCCCGAGTTCGCACAAAGCTTTGCTCTACATTGGATTGCGATCGAAAAATCACTGGTGACATTAACCAGCGAACAACCTGATTGCTGGCCAACAATGGAGCAAGTGGGGCTTCCTGCTGATTTTGCACTGAGCCACGTTCTGTTCCCTGCACATCCGCTCACCCTGCGATCTTTAGAAGCCTTACCCGAAGGTATGATAGAAGCGCCTTTAACGTATCTAGACGTGACGCCGACGCTTTCCGTTCGTACTGTGGTCGTGAACGAGGCACCGCACATTCACATCAAGGTTCCGCTGATCATGCGATCGCTAGGCACAAAAAATATTCGCTTAATCAAGCCTTCAACACTGTATGACGGCCACTGGTTTGAACGCCTACTCAACCACCTTGAACAAACGGACGCCGACTTAAACAGTCGCTTGTTCCATTGCAACGAAAAACACGGTGGACACGTCGGCGAGGATAAAACCTTCGCGTACATCGTACGTGAGTACCCACTTACTCATTGCGAAGACAAAGCGTTAGTTCCGGTTGCAGCACTGGCAAGCCCAATGCCTGACGACCGCTTGTTCTTAGAACACTTGGCAGAGCAGTACTATCAACAAGATACGCTGGCGTGGTTCAAAGATTATGTCGACCTATTATGCCAAGTGCACCTCACCTTGTGGCTTCGTTATGGCATTGCATTGGAGTCCAACCAGCAAAACGCCATCGTTGCTTTTGATCAACAGGGCAAAATGACGCTCGCGATGAAAGACAACGACGCGGCGCGAATTTGGCCAGAGCGCTTCCACTTTGCAACAGAGCATGCTGCCCAAAAACACGGCGCAAAACTACTTCCAGTGGATTGCGATGAACTGCTCGATCAACGCATCAAAGTCGACAATGAATTGGCGCTCGGTCAGATGTTTACCACCATCACATTACAATTGGATATCGCAGCGATTGTAGAAGCCATGGCAGCGAAGGGCATTGCCTCTTCAGCATCGCTTTACGCCATCGTGGCCAAAAGCATTGCAGAGCAACTCAACCGATTGAAAGGCGAAGGGTTAGAGACAAAACTGGCACGCGAGTTACTGCAAGAAGCACCTGATTTGTACGCCAAGTACTTGTTGAGCTCTGGCAGTTTGCTCGCGAAAGAAGCCTCCGGCGCGAGCGACATCAATAAGTTCTATGGTTTGTCGGCCCCGAACTTCTTACTGCTTTCTAGCGAAGAAGCGCAACGCGCCTACATAGAAGCCATCAAAAAAAGCGTACGTTAACGATTATGACCAAACTCATCTACAGTGTGTTGTTGTGCCACTTTATCGCTGCGTTTGCCGCGTTAGGTATGCCGCTATTTCTACCCGTCGTGTTGCCAACGTTAGGCGCAAGCATTGATGCGGACTGGGCAGGGATATTGTTTATCCTACCTACGTTTTGTACTGCGTTGGCAGCGCGATTTTGGGGCAACTTTGCCGATCGCTACGGTCGCCGCCGCTCACTCTTGCGTGCGCAACTTGGCCTTGCAGCAGGGTTTGCGCTGTGCGGCTTGGCAGACAACCTCGCCATGTTTGTGTTTGGTCTTATTGTTCAAGGAACCTTTGGCGGCACCATGGCCGCCTCGAACAGCTACTTATCTAGTCAAATTAAAGAAGCCAAAACACTCGGCAAGTCACTCAATAAAACCCAACTATCTGCTCGCTTGGCGCTGATCGTTGCGCCTATTGGGCTCGGCTGGAGCTTGTCAGAGACCAACCCGCTCAACGCGTACCTTTGGTTATGCGTTTTGCCTTTGATTGCGATGGGCATCACGCTAACACTGCCAGCGGATAAACCCGCCGACCAAAACCTCGAAAAGCCAAACTCAGAACCTCAGCAAGAAAAACCGGTTGCACAGAAAAACGCAATGCATGCCATTCGTTGGATCTTCTTTGCTCAATTCGGGTTTGCGTTTTCTATGGTGGTGACCTTTCCTTATTTCTCGCCGTTTGTGCAGCAATATGGCATCACTAACCACGCATGGATCGGTTTTTTGTACGCACTGCCGCATGGCGTCTATCTGTTGCTGGCAGGAAAAATTCACGTGTTGTCAGATGGGTTGAATCGCCATCAACCGCTGCGCACGTTGTGGCTTGGGTTTGCATTGCTTGCCGTGAGCTCTGCCTTGCATTTGATTGCGTCCGAAACCGCACTCATTGCTGCGAGAATTATCTTCGGCATCGCGATGGTGTGTTGTTATCACGGATTGCATCAGCATCTTGCGAGCAATCTGGATCGCAAACTCAGTGGCAAAGTATTTTCTCGCTTTGATGCCATGTCCAAATGGGGTGGCGTGGCAGCGGGATTTTGCGCTTCTTTCATTTCTAGCTTGGGGCTACTTGAGGTTCCTTTCCTACTTTCTGCGATAGTCAGCGTAATCACCTTGATCGCGCTGGTTCTCCACTCAAAATTTGGAAATCAACATGTTACAAACTCAATCCTCTCAGACTAGCGAGTTGCGCGCGCATGAGGTGCAGCTCAACCGTGAGAAAGCCCAACTCAACACGATAATGGGTGTTCTTAATTGTTACTTACGTGAATTTGCGCTACCGAATCAACAAGTGGAATGGCACTACCAATCGACATCGCTACCCCAAACGTTAAAACGCAACTATCCCGCTAAACAGCGGATAGCCGTTCATCTTTCTCAACAAAATGGCGTGTTGGTTTTGCCGATTCACTACGCGAGCAAACTGGGCAAAATC
The DNA here is from genome assembly GCF_033338995.1 of Vibrio sp. Vb0304. Lineage (NCBI taxonomy): Bacteria > Pseudomonadati > Pseudomonadota > Gammaproteobacteria > Vibrionales > Vibrionaceae > Vibrio > Vibrio sp. Vb0304. The sequence goes on along the minus strand of NZ_JAWOTT010000001.1, from coordinate 96,002 downwards.
AAATTGGCAGAACTGCCTTGGGCGAAAATGCCGGGATCTGGTTGGGCGAAATTGGATGCCACGCAAACTCTTACGCTTTTGCTTAACTATCTCAAGCAGGTATTGGCTATCCCGTTTAACCATGAGCTGATCGAACAACTGGAAAATAGCGTGCTGGTTACCGAGCAGTTTCTCAACGTCGCGCCCAAATCGCATCACAACGAATTTATCGCTTCGGAACAATCTCTGATTTGGGGGCATACTTTCCATCCGACCCCGAAAAGTCGTTCGGGCGTCACCATGGATGATCTCTTGGCGTTTTCTCCAGAAGTCGGCGCGCAAGTCCCGTTGTACTGGTTTGAAGTGGATACGTCCTTACTTGATGTGCTGAGTTCCGACGGAGAAGCTAACCCTGCGCAGCGCATGCTACAACGGCTCGCGCCACAACACGCCACCAGCAATGGGAAGACCCTCTACCCTTGTCATCCTTGGGAAAGCTACACCATTTTGAGTAACCCAAGCGTGAAGCGCGCCATTGAACAAGGCAAGATCACGCCACTGGGTTTAGGTGGTGAAAAGATGCAGCCGACCTCTTCAGTTCGTACCCTCTACCACCCTGACATGGACTGGTTTGCGAAATTCTCCATCAACGTACGATTAACCAATTGCGTGCGCAAAAACGCGTGGTACGAACTCGACAGCGCCGTGCAACTCACGTCGATTCTCAAACCAATTAGAGAAAGCGAACAGCTGCACAACCCCGTATTTAAAGTGATGACAGAGCCTTACGCCACCACGTTGAATCTAGAAAGTGTCGCTGAGCACAACTGGGACGACAACACCAAAGCACGCGAATCGTTTGGGATTTTGTATCGCGAAAATTTCTCGCTGAGCGAAGTCGACATCTTGAAACCAACCCTCGCTGGCGCTCTGTTTGCTTACGATAATAACGGCAACAGTCGCATTGCTCAACGCCTTAAAAACAAAGCGCGTACTACGCAAAATCGCTATTCCGACATCGCGACACTTTGGTTTGAACGCTATTTGCATTGCCTGATCCCGGGCGTATTTAATTACTACTTCAAACACGGGGTGGCGTTTGAGCCGCATTTGCAAAACACCCTGATTGGCTTTGAGCAAGAGATGCCGTGTTGTGTTTGGATTCGTGATTTGGAAGGCACTAAATTACTGCCGGAGTTCTGGCCAGCAGAAACATTAACTGACTTGTCTGAACGCGCACGACAATCGGTTTACTACAGTCGCGAACAAGGCTGGAATCGCATCGGATACTGCACCTTTATCAACAACATCAGCGAAGCGATTTTCTTCATCGCAGAAGGTGATGAGCCACTAGAGCAAACGCTGTGGAATGCGGTGCAAAGTGCCATTGTGCATTGGCAATCAGTGAATGGAAAACAACCGGAACTAGAAACGTTGCTAAATGGCGGTCACTTCCCAAGCAAAAATAATTTCACCACGCGTTTGATGCAAAAAGCCGATAAGGAGTCGGGCTATACCCAAGTCGCCGCGCCTTGGCAGCAACACGAAAAAGGATCGCAACATGTCTAATTCACTCTCTCTACCGACACACGTTTGCCAACAAGTTCACACGCTCGCACGGCAGCAAAGTCAACCCTTGTGCGCGTACGTGTATGACCTAAGCGCCTTAGAAGAACACATCAAACAACTGCGTCACGTTTTGCCGAAAAATGTCGAGCTATTTTACGCAGCTAAAGCCAATCCATCGGGCCCGATTCTCAAAACGCTCGCGCCGTATGTCGATGGTTTTGAAGCGGCATCTGGCGGGGAGTTGGCACACCTCCACCAGCAACAACTCGATAAACCATTGATCTTCGGTGGCCCAGGAAAAATGCCAAGTGAATTGCAACAAGCGATTGAACTTGATGTCGATGCGATTCACGTCGAAAGCCTCACTGAGCTGCAACGCATTGGTGCGCTAACCGAGCGCCTCAACCGCCCTGCTTCGATCTTTTTGCGTATGAACATCGATATTGGCGACATCACGCTCAGCAAGTTGGCAATGGGCGGCAAGCCGACTCCGTTTGGCTTGGACGAGTCCGAACTGAGCAATGCTTTGATGTTGCTGCGCGATTTCCCGCAAGTGTCACTCAAAGGCTTCCATTTTCACTTGATGTCGCATCAGCTTGATGTTGAACGCCACTTAGCGTTAATGCAGCGCTATTTCCAAGTCGTGAAGGCGTGGCAGCAGGAGTTCGAACTCGGTGAGCTAATGATCAACTTGGGCGGCGGCATGGGCATCAACTACCAAAACCCTGAGCAACACTTTCCGTGGATGGAGTTTTGCGACAAGTTGGAATTCCTCATCGCTAAAGAGCAAGTTCAAGATTGGACACTGCGTTTTGAATGCGGACGGTTCATCACAGCGGCATGCGGTTATTACGTGATGGAAGTGCTGGATATTAAGCAAAATCTTGGCGAAAACTTTGTCATCGCGCGCGGAGGAACCCACCATTTCCGCACGCCAGCAGCGCAGAGCCATGATCATCCATTCGTCATCCTGAAAAGCGAGCAACACCATGAGATTTCTCACCCAATTCAGCATGCACAAGCGACCTTTGTCGGCCAGCTTTGTACGCCCAAAGATGTGCTGGCACGCAATCAACACGTCGCCCACGTCGATATTGGTGATTATGTTGTGTTTACCTTAGCGGGCGCGTATGCGTGGAACATCTCCCATCAAAACTTCTTGATGCATGAACCGCCGATCTTCTACTATTTTTAAACGGCATACTTCGCTTCATTCAAGCCCCAATCATTGGGGCTTTTTTATTCCATCTCAGCACAAATTCATTGCCATTAACCGCTTTGCGAAATAGCAATAATGCGTTTTATCAGCTCGTCGGGTTCCATCTTGGGATTGCGGTAAAAACGGAAGATTTCCGAGTTTATCGCTTGCTGAGCAACCGGATTGACCGCCATCGAATCAATCATACTCGGCACAGCGAGGTTGTGTTTAACGCCGTAATGAAAATCTTGATATGACTGGACCTGACACGGATTAAAATCGCTGATGTCGATATCGGTGCGTACCGGAATCGAGCCTTTTACCTTATTGAACTTGGCTTGAAACTCGACGTCTGCCAGCGCGCTTGCGGTTTGCTGAGCAGCCTCGGCAGAAAACGACTTGCTCGACATAAACACCAAGCTGTCCATGTTGTAGAGGAATACACCATCGCTGTCAGGCGTTGGGTAACAGCCGACCTCTTGCGGAACCGAGACTTGATTGGCGAGCAGCTCACCCAAAATCCAATCTCCGCCGATTTGAAACAGTGCTTGACCGTCGGCTAGCGCTTGGGTCGCCGTATCCCACTTACTGTCGGGCAATTGGTTGTCGATCAACAAACTCAGGCGGCGAAATTGCGTCAACGCTTGGCGCAGGGTATCGCTGTCGATGCTGTCTCGCTCAAGTTTAACCATTGCATTGGTGTAGAACTCAACGCCGCCAGTGGAGATCACTAAGTTCTCGAAAAGTTGGGCGACTTGCCACGGCTGCTCACCAACCGCGATCGGTACAATGCCATTTTGCTTAGCAAGCTCCATGGCGGCGAACATCTCTTGCCAGTTTTTCGGCGCGGATAGATTCAGTTGTTTAAGCAGCTTGTGGTTGACCCACAGCCAGTTCAAACGGTGCAGCGTAAGTGGCAGGGCGATATAGCCGTTTTGTGTTTTATTGATTTCGATAGACAGTGGGTAGAGCACCTCGTCCCAGCGCTGCTCATCGGCAACCGCGTTGACGTTGTGCAAAATACCGATGGCGTCCCACGCCTTAATACTTGGCCCTTCGATTTGCGCGAAGCTTGGTGGATTGCCCGCCAGCGCGCGAGCTTGCAGTACCGTCATCGCACTGTCTCCACCACCACCTAACACCGGGCTTTGCAGCAGCTCAATATCGTGCCATTTTAGCTGAGCTTTGAGTGTTTGCAGCGCTTGCTGCTCGCCGTCAGAAGTCCACCAATGTAAAAACTCTACCCCTTGTGGCGACTCAGCGTGAGCGACGCAAGGGGCGAGCAACAGTGGGAACAAGAATGCCAGTTTGTTCATAGTCAGTCTCTCGGGAAAATAAGCGTGGCGCAGAGGCCGCCAAACTGAGAATGGCTCAACAACAAGTTGCCGCCATGAGCCTTTGCAATGCTCTGTGAAATGGTTAACCCCAGCCCACTGCCTTCTTTATCGTTGCTAGCGCGGAAGTATGGCTGGCAGAGCTTTTCAAGTAATAAATCGTCAACACCGTCACCGTGATCTTCAATTTCAATCTGGATCGACTCTGGGCTTTCACTCAGCGTAATGTCCGCTTGATGGCCGTATTTGAGCGCGTTATAGACCAAATTCTGAATGCAGCGCTTAATCGCTAACGGTTTACCAGCAAAGTGGGTGCGGATTTCGCCGTGGATGCGAATCGTGTCCGGCGCATCAGCGATATTGGCGGAAATGTGCTGAATCAGTTGGGTGAAATTGATCGGCTCGATTTCCTCGTGGATATCGGTCTCTTTAATGCATTGCAATGCGCCTTTGACCATCAAATCTAGGTCGTTACTCAGGCGGATAAAGCGTTCTCGGTCGGCGTCGTCATCCAGCATTTCCGCCCGTAGTTTTAGGCAAGCAATAGGCGTTTTCAGATCGTGTGAAATGGCACTGAACAGCATCTCGCGGTCTTTAATGTGGCTGTCGATGCGTCGGTTCATTTTGTTAAACGCACGTACCGCCGCTTTCAGTTCGTTACTGCCGCGCTCAGAGACTTCGGGCACGTCTAATCGGCTCGACATCAGGGTTGCGGCTTTTGCCAGCTCTCGAATGGGTTGAATTTCTTTACGAACGATAAACCAGGTACACAGCAACAGCATTAGCGCGGACAGTAATAGCGTGAGCCATTGGCGCAGCTCAAAATAGTTAGTCTCTAGGTTGATGTAAGGCGCGGGTAGCACCGCCGCGAGATAAAACCATTCGTTCTGTGCGACTTCGACCTGCATCACCAGAATAGGCGGATTGAGGTCACCAAACGAAAGCGAATAATGCGCCCACAATAACGGCAGTTCGTCGATAGGTAGCTCGTTGTTGAACACTTTGAGTTTGTCGCGCTGGGTGAACTCCACCTCGATATTAGGAATGCCGCTCAGCTCGCTTTCTAATACCTCGCGAACTTGGTTGATGACCAACGTTTTGCGTTCGCTTTCTGGCAGTGGGTCGACGTCAATCTGGTGATTGTTGAGTGAGACGAAAAAGCGCGTGCCGCCCATGTTGCGCAGTTGATTGAGCACCAAGTGGCGATATTCAGAAGGGAGGGTTTGAAAGAAAGCGATGGTGGAAGAAGCGCTCAGTGCTAAGCTTTTGACTGTGGTGGTCAGGCCCTCTTTATCGCGTTCGCTGGCGTGTTGATACCAGATAATCCCGGATAATACCTGCGCCAGAATGATCACCAGCAACAGGAACACACTGGTGCGAACGACCAGTGATCCCGTCCAGCGTTTAATTCTCATAGTGCACGTCCGTGGTCAGCATGTAGCCTTTGTTACGCACCGTTAGGAGCAGCGAACGGTCTTTATCTTCAAGGTGATGACGCAAGCGGCTGATCTGCACGTCAATGCCGCGTTCAAACGGGTCGGCATCGCGTCCCCAGATCTCGCGCGCAATGTCATCGCGAGACAATATTGATTGCGCGTGGTTGACGAACAAACCGAGCAGCGACAAATCCGCGCCACTCAGTTGCTTGACCTCGCGGCTAGCAATGTGGGTCAGTTGCCGGGTTACGGTATCCAACAACCAATCGTCAAAACGCACTTTACGCGTCAGTTTGCTATTGGCGGTCGATTGGCTGCGTCTCAGAATGGTTTTGATGCGCGCGAGCAGTTCACGCGGGCTGAATGATTTGGTGATGTAGTCGTCAGCGCCCATTTCTAGCCCTGCGACTCGGTCGGCTTCTTCAGTGACGGCGGTCAGCATGATGATCGGGATATCGGAGTTTTTGCGCAGTTTCTGGCACAGGGTAAAGCCATCTTCACCGGGCATCATAATATCGAGGATGATCAAATCAGGATGGTGATCGTTGAGCAGTTGCCACATCACGCCGCCGTTTTCCGCGCAAAGCACTTCAAACCCTGCGCGGCCAAGGTAATCCGACAACGCTTCGCGAAGGTCGAGGTTGTCATCGACGACCAGTATCTGCTTGTTTTCCATCCTACTTTCCCTGTGTCCGTCCCTGTGCCTGCCCCTGAGTTTGGCGCTGGCCAATATGATGCATTCTTAAACGCCCATGCACAATCGAGCCGATTGCAATTTTCACTTCTCGGTGTAAGAGATTTGTAAGCGGCCACTTACAAACTGATTGCCTTTTGTAACCTTAGGCGCCGCCTTGCTCGCTATGATCATCCTGACCTTACGTGAAACAACATGACCTGAAGGAATCAGGTCCTACAACACTGGCATTCGTCAGGAGGAAACCATGTTTGCAAGTATATTTGGACAACTACAAAAAATAGGGCGGTCGTTGATGCTGCCTGTGGCGGTGTTACCGGTGGCTGGCTTGATGCTGGGTATTGGTAACGCGGGTTTTGCGTTTATTCCAGACGCGGTCAACAAAGTGATGCTCGCCGCCGGTGAAGGCGTGTTCGGCAACATGCAGTTGATGTTTGCGGTCGGTGTGGCGCTCGGGTTATCAAAAGGCAATGACGGTGCGGCTGCGCTCGCAGGCTTAGTTGGCCTAATTATTATGAACGCATCGCTCGGTATCGTGACTGGCCTGCGCGGCCTAGAAACTGACGCCACGATCATGGGCGTTGAGACGCTGCAAACCGGGGTGTTTGGCGGCATCTTTATCGGTGCGGTGGCGGCAATCATGTACAACCGCTTCTACAACATCAAACTGCCGGAATATTTGGGCTTCTTCGCGGGTAAGCGATTTGTGCCCATTGTCACCGGTCTATCGGCGATCGTCGTTGGTGCGATTCTCGCGTTTGCATGGCCACCTGTCGGACAACTTCTTGATGCATTCTCTCATTGGGCAGCGTACCAAAACCCTGTACTCGCGTGGGCGGTTTACGGCGCGGGCGAACGTTCACTACTCCCGGTTGGTTTGCACCACATCTGGAATGCGCCGTTCTTCTTTGAAGTCGGCAGCTATGTAGACCCAGAAACCGGCAAAGAGTTTACCGGTGAGCTCACTCGCTTCTTCGCGGGCGATAAAACCGCAGGTTATCTGTCTGGTGGCTTTATGTACTCCATGTGGGCGCTACCAGCAGCGGCATTGGCGATTTACCACTGCGCGTCTCCTGAGCGTAAGAAAATCGTCGGCGGTTTGATGATGTCTGCGGCGTTGACCTCTTGGTTAACTGGTATCACAGAGCCAATCGAATTTACCTTCCTATTCGTCGCGCCAGTGCTGTACGTGATCCATATTTTCCTAACTGGTATTGCGTTTGCGATCACCGCATTTTTGGAAATCAAACACAGTACTGACTTTGCGCACGGCGCGATCCAGTTCTTCCTTTACTACCCAATGTCGAGCAACGCGTGGATGTTCATCATCATCGGTCCAATCTGGGCGACGCTCTACTACGGCTTGTTCCGCTTCCTAATTGTGAAGTTGGATCTGAAAACGCCGGGTCGTGAAACCGACATTGCAGAAGTGAAGATTACCGGAGAGCCTGATGAAATTGCGGTGGATGTAGTAGCTGCATTGGGCGGCAAAGCCAATATTAAGTCAGTCGATGCGTGTATCACTCGTCTGCGTGTCTCGGTGAAAGACATCGCTAACGTTGATGTTGCTAAGCTAAAAGCACTTGGCGCGCGAGATGTGTTAGTGATTGGCGACAGTTTACAAGCGATTTTCGGCACGCAGTCTGACTCAATTAAGTCAAAAGTGCACAGCGTACTCGCCACCTCCTGATCTTACCTCCCCCAATCTAGGTAAGATTTGCCAACCTCCTTGTGAGGTTGGCTTTTTCGTTTTCGGAGTAAAAAAAGCGAAGCCAATAACCAGCCCTACTTCGCCGCCGCGTTGGTTAAATTGCCCAGCACGCCGCTGATTTTGTTCAATGCCTCGTCACAGCCTTCAATATGATGGCGCTGCTTTAAATAAATAGGATCGTTATAAGCTAACCACGTTTTGCCTTCATCATCTTCATACACCAACACTTTTTGGGGTAAATCGAGCGCCACTTCCTGCGCACAGATCATCAGTGGCGTGCCTACTTTAGGGTTTCCAAACACGATAACTTCGGTTGGTCGCAACGTCATATCGACTTTCGTGGCATTCTCTTGATGGTTAATGCGCGCAAAGACGTTCAACCCTTTTTCTTGCGCGATAGCGACAAATTTATCCGCCGTATTTTTTGCTGAATGCGTGCTCGCAACGGTTACCACACCCTCCCCAGCCAATGCACTCAATGACGTCAACGCCACGACCAACCCAATGATTACTTTTTTCATTTGTCGTCCCTTCCTCTCTCTGAGTCGAAAACTAGATATAGAAAAACCAAGTGTAGGAAAACTATAGAAGTCAAATTCCGCTATCGCGAATTGCACTCTACCCACTCAAGAGTCGACCGTGTAACACGGATTAATTGATTCAGATTAATAAAGCGTTAACTAGCTGAGCATCAAAAGCGTGAAATACGTAACATTTGCAGCCTATTTTAGTAAGAAAGAGAAAAGTAGTGACACGCGATCAATTTGAGTTATTAGCACCCGGTGGTGATTTAGATTCCATCAAAGCCGCCATTGCCGCTGGCGCCGATGCAATTTACTGTGGGCTCGACCGCTTCAATGCTCGTAACCGAGCGACCAACCTCACTTTAGATAACTTAAATGGCGTGTTAACGTTGGCCCATCAGCACAGCTGTAAGATTTTCCTAACGTTGAATGTGCTGATTTTAGAAAGTGAAATTCCAGCGATTGTTCGCTTGCTCAGCCAACTGAACACCACCAAAATCGATGGCGTGATCGTACAAGATCTCGGTCTGGCCTACATTCTCAAACATCACTTTCCCGATTTGGATGTGCACGCTTCAACGCAACTGAACACGCATAACGAAGGCCAAATCCTCTTTCTCAACCAGCTCACCGCAAGCCGAGTAAACTTATCTCGCGAACTTAACATCAGTGAGATAAAACATCTGGCGCAATTTGGTCGCGAGCACAACGTAATGATGGAAGTGTTTGTCCACGGCTCATACTGCATCGGATTCTCCGGAATTTGCTACATCAGTTCCGCTCGCAATGGCGCATCAGGTAACCGTGGACGCTGTAGCCAACCTTGTCGCGAACAGTACGAAACGACCAAAACAGGCAACAACTACCCACTCAATATGAAAGACAACTCCGCCTTTGGGGACTTGGAAGCGCTTGCTGATGCGGGTGTGTATTCGTTGAAAGTGGAAGGCCGCATTAAGAAATCCCACTACGTGTACACCGTGGTCGATAACTGGCGTAAACAGATTGATCGCTTGTGCGAGGGTTTGGAACTCTCTGAAGACACCACAGAGTTATACACAGTGTTCAACCGTGATTTCTCCAACGCATTTTTGCAAGGTGATTTCGGCAAGGCGATGTACATCGACAACCCGCGCGACCATGCTGTAAAGCATTTTTCGAAGGTTTACCAATGCCAGTCTGCTGATGATGTACAAGCGGTGAAAAAGAAACTCTACGATGACAAAACCGCGATCATTGAGAAAGTGGCAGAGCAAACTAAGTCGTTCGATGTCACTTCAACACAAGTATCCGGCAGCAGCTTGAAAGGGTCGATTGATGTGCCAACTCTGCCAACGTTACCTCAACCAGAACCTCGCCAAGGTGCGCCAAAATTATCGGTTCTGATCTCGTCAGCACAAGAAGCCATGCTGTGCGAATACCACGACGTTGATGTTTACTATCAATTGCCAATGGGATTGTCTGGTGAACTGAGCGCGATGATTGAATTGTTCCAAGCCAACCCAATGCTCAAACCTTGGTTCCCAGCCATTTTGATTGGCGAAGACTACCACGCCGCGCGCGTATTTTTGGAAACCATCCAACCTGAGTTGTTGATCACCAACAACTCAGGTGTCGGCATGATCGCAAAAGAGCTCGGCTTAGGCTGGGTGGCAGGCCCACAACTGAACACGGTGAACTCATACGCGTTTAAATGCCTTCAAGACGAGTTCGCGGCAAGTGGCGCGTTTGTTTCTAACGAGCTGAATATGAAGCAGGTGCGTCACATAAAGCGTCCGAAAAACATGCGCAGCTTCTACAGCATTTATCACCCGAACACTCTACTCACGAGCCGCCAATGTTTGTTTCAACAAACCGAAGGATGCCGTAAGGTGAAGGTCAACAAAAGTTGTTTGAAACGCTGTGATAAACGCACGTCTATCATCAACTTAAAAGACAATCCTTACTTGGTGCAAAAACAAAAAGGCAGCCACAATTCAATCTACAGCGAGCACAACATCTTAAACCTGCAAGTGCTGCACGATCTGCCGCAATTGTTTACCGATGTGTTGATCGATCTGTGTGATATCCAGACCGAAACAAAAGTCTCAGCAAGCAAACCTGAGTTGATTGACGCGTTCTTAGCTCTACTTGAAGATCACAGTGAACAAGCCGTCCAAACGCTGAATGCCATGATTCAACCAACAGCCAACGCGCAGTATTTAAAGGGGTTATAGGCGGTACTTGAAAGTTAAACAACGCATCCACTCTCAACATATCTTGAACACATACAGTGCACTGACTACAATAGCGCACTTTTTACGGAATTTAGGTCACACAAAATGACAGACACAGCTAAACCAGCTCTACCAGATCGCCTAGCGGGTAACCCACGTAGCCCATTCTTCATCAAAGAATGCTTCGAGCACCAAATCGGTATTCGTATCAACGGCCAAGAGCGCACAGACGTAGAAGAATACTGCGTGAGCGAAGGTTGGGTGAAAATTGCTTCTCCTAAAGCAAAAGACCGTTTCGGTAACCCAATGCTAATCAAACTTAAAGGCGAAGTTGAAGCGTACTACGTGTAAGCTGACCACGCTGAATATCTTTGAAAGCTCGAGTTTGACTCGGGCTTTTTTAATGCCTGTCATATCCCTTCCTCATTTAATCTCTTCCCTCTTATTTTCAGTACAAAGTAGGGTCTGTTTATCTTTCGAGATTAAGTTTTGTTCGAGATAAAATCGTTTTAGGCGAGGCAAGGAGTGTGTAGCCTAGCATTCTAAGTAAATACTCCTTAACAAAGCATAGAACGATTTTAGCCGAACCCTTTGGGCAGCGTTTGTTGGTCATTTCTCCTGCGTTATCAGCTTTTTCATGTAGGCTAACTACACATCAAAGCTTCTGCCTTGCACAAACACCCAACAATTCGCTGCAAAAATCAGCTCGAAAGGTCAACAGACCCTAAACTCGATGTAAATCGCTGTTTTTATCTGATTGTTGTCTAAAGTTTCTAGAGACATAACTGCAATAGTGATTGCCAAAAGAAACGACACCTTTTGAATACAGGGAGAGGAAATGGAAAGCCCACTTGTCACACTCAAACACGCCAGCAAAAGCTTTGTTGATGGCAAAGAGACACATCGCGTGTTGGAAGGCGTCGACTTCACGTTGAACACAGGAGCGAGTGTTGCGCTGACGGGCGCAAGTGGCAGCGGCAAAAGTACTTTGCTCAATGTCATCGCTGGCTTTGAGCCGCTTTCCGATGGTGAGTTGTGGTTAGATGGCGATAACACGGCGGCTTGGAAAGACCCACAATGGAGCCGATTTCGACACCAAAAACTCGGTGTTATCTTCCAGCAATTCAATCTATTAACGCCGCTCAACGTGCAGCAAAACATCGCCTTCCCTCTGCATTTGAATCAAAAGAAATGGAACGACTGGTGCGATTATTTGGTCGAGACTCTAGGCATCAGCCAACTTCTCGACAGACATGTTTCTGCCCTTTCCGGCGGTCAACAGCAACGAGTCGCTATCGCACGTGCATTGGCACACAAACCTAAGCTTCTACTCGCCGATGAACCCACAGGTAACCTTGACCAAAAAGCAGGGTTAGAAGTGATGAAACTGCTCAGTGAAATCACCACCCAAGGCAATACCGCCGTGCTCTTGGTGACCCACAGCCATGAATGCGCTGAATTTATGAAAGCACGGCTGCGATTGGATAACAGTCAGCTACAGAACAGCCATCAAGTAAACAAACATGAGCTTCACCATGAAGCAAACTAAGCCATCAAACACCAGATTCACTCATACTCGACTCGCCCTGAATCTGTTTGCAGCGCACTATCGGCAGGCGCCACTGCAAGCCGCCGCGATTCTGATCGGTATCGTGTTGGCTGTGACCTTATTCGTTGCGGTGCAAGCCATCAACCTCAATGCCAAACGAAGTTATGCGGAATCTACCGAGCAGCTTAGCGCACAAGCTCAGAACTTAATTATTCCACCAGCAGGGCAAAACTATCTGCCCGAGTCTCTTTATTTCACCCTTAGACAAAACGGGCTCAGTGCAGCACTACCTGTAATCGAAGGGCGAGTGAGAGACGAACAAGGGCGTCGCTGGTCAGTGCAAGGTAGTGAGTTGATTGCCGCAATTTCCTCACGTTCGCGCTATTCGTCAGAAAACCAACAAAACGTGTCTTTGTTCGACAGTGCTTTACCTTTACCTGAGCTTTTGGCCGGTAAGCCGATCGTGATGATGAGCCAATCTCAACATCAAAACTTAGGGGAAGTAGAAACCCTAACTCTGGATGACATTCCAACCCAAGTGGTGGTGCTACCAGACGAATGGCAGTTAGGTAGCCGAATGTTGATGGACATTGGCTTTGCCCAGCAACTGCTCAATAAACAAGGGCAGCTCAGTTACATTGCAGTTTTCCATTCGGGTGATAAAGGGGATAAAGACACGCAGGCAAATTGGCAGAAGCTGATTAGCGATCAAGGGCAATGGATTTCCAATAACCAAAGTACAGACCTTGGTTCGCTGACCGACAGCTTTCACCTCAACCTCACCGCAATGAGCTTACTTGCCTTTTTAGTCGGGCTGTTCATTGCCTACAACGGCGTAAAATACAGCTTGCTGAAACGCAATCGGCTGTTAGTGCAGATTCAACAGGCGGGCGTTGCGCCGAGCATTGTGTTCTCTGCGCTGTTAGTTGAACTCACGATTCTGGTTACCATCGGTGCTTCCCTCGGTTTTGTGTTGGGCATACAGCTCAGCCATTGGCTGCACCCGACCGTAGCACTGACTTTAGAACAACTTTACGGCGCAACACTGCTGCCCGGCACTTGGCAGTGGCAATGGTGGGCGCAAGCATTGCTGCTCACGTTAGCCGCCACCCTATTGGCATGTTGGCAGCACTTTAAACAGCGAGTGCGCCAACCGCTTTCCTCTCATGGCGGATTTTATCAAGCACCTGAAGCCTCTAACGAAAACCAATTGTTTTTGATAGGTGCTGCGTTAACGATTCTTGCGCTTGCGGGTTTATGGCTGAGTGAGCACCACCGATTTACCATGGCGTGGCTCGGCGTGCTTGTGGTGTCGATTCCTTTGTATCTACCCAAAACAATCAGCGTATTAGCCAATTGGTGTGAAAAACGCACCAGTTCCGGTTTGATGCAGTATCTGTTTGCTGAGCTGCGCGAGCTGATTTCTCCGCTTTCTCTCGCCATGATGGCACTGCTACTCGCCGTTACTGCCAATATGGGGATGAACACCTTAGTGGGCAGCTTTGAATCCACCCTTAAACAGTGGTTAGAACAAAGGCTGCACGCCGATATTTACGTCAGCCCTGCGCAAGGAGAAATCGCTGATGTAGAGCGCGCATTAGGGCAGTTCGATAAGGTTGAGACCGTCTACAAGCAATACTACGTCGACGATAACCTGCAAGGCTTACCGATTTTGCTTGGCACCAAAGACAAAGACACCTTAGAACAAACCATGGTATTCAAATCGCACTTGGAAAACTTCTGGTCACGCTTTTATCAAGGTAAGTTAGTCGCGATCAGTGAACCTACTGCGGTCAAACTGGGTTTATCACTGGGTAGCGAGCTCACGCTTGATGCTGTTCCAGATAAGAACCTGCTTGTGGGTGCGGTATTCCACGATTACGGCTCACCCAACGGTGAAGTCTTATTAGCACCCAAATTATGGCAAGAGAGTGGCTTTACCGACCTGCCAACAAGCCTTGGTATTAAAGTCTCGGGTGACCCACAAATCGTCTACGAGCAACTGCGCGAGCAATTGAATCTGCACCCAAATCAGCTCTACGATCAGGCGCAAATCAAATCCATCGCGTTGGATATTTTCTCGCAGACCTTCGCCATTACCCGCGCACTCAACGGTGTGACTTTAATGGTCGCGGTGATTGGCTTGTTCAGTGCTTGTTTCATGTTACTCGACGCGCGTAAAGCCGCTATTGCAAGGCTGTATGCACTTGGCGTCAGCCGTCGTAAATTAATGACCATGGTGGTCGGACAGATCGTCGCTTTAGTCAGTTTTACGCTGGTTATTGCCCTACCTTTAGGAGCCATGGTGGGATATGTGCTGACAGATATTGTCACCTTGCGCGCTTTTGGTTGGAGCTTAAATTATCTGTGGAATTGGAGTGATGCGCTGAGCATTGCGGCAATCACCATCTTGGTGGCAGTGATCGCAACCTTGATTCCGCTGTGGCGATTGGTCAGTAAGCCTGTCGTATCCAGTTTGCAAAGCGAGGTGTTGTGATGGTTCGATTGGCAAGCAAGCTTACTCTACTCATAAGCAGCTTATTCCTATTCGGTTGTGAAGATGCCCAACAAAAAAATATGGGCACGCAAAATATGGGCACGTTGCTGGGCAGTGGAGATACACAAAGCGAGAGCAACTTATTCACACCCGTAGAAAAAGGGATTGAACTCACCTTCCCTGCAGACCATCAAGCACACCCAAACTTTCGTCATGAATGGTGGTACTTAACCGCTAACTTAATTGATGAAGATGGCACTCCACTTGGCGTCCAGTGGACACAGTTTCGCTTTGCTGCTGCGCCGCCAACGGGCGAAGATGACGTGAAGAAAACCGAATGGCAAGCTCAACAAATCTACATGGCGCACAGCGCAGTGACGACCGCAGACAAACACTACGCCGATGAAAAATGGTCGCGCGATCAAGCCTCTCTCGCTGGCGTCGACACTTCACCATTTCGGGTTTATCTCGATGATTGGCAGTGGACTTCTTCAACCACCGATCTCTTCCCTGCCACATTGAATGCAAACTCCGAACAGTTTGGCTATTCGCTCACTCTTACCAGCAGCGCACCGTATCAAAAACAAGGAGAGCAAGGGTACAGCACCAAAAGCGCCGATGGTCAGGTGGCTTCGTATTACTACAGCCAACCGTTTATTGATGTCTCCGGTGAAGTCACGATCGACAGCAAAACCCATCAAGTGTCGGGCAAAGGCTGGATAGACCGAGAGTGGAGCTCGCAATTCTTACTCGACTCACAACAAGGCTGGGACTGGTTTGCCCTAAGATTGAGTGACGACACCAGCTTGGTGGTGTTCCAGTTGCGGGATTCCAAAACCGGTCAAGCCAGTTACTCCAGCGCAAGGCTGATGCAGCAAGATGGGGCTGGCATCGCCATTTCTCAAAAAGACATTCAGTTAAAGGCGACCAAGCAAACAGAAATCCAAGGGCGAAAGTATCCAACCCAGTGGCGAGTGTCGATTACGAACCAGCAAATTGAGCTTACGGTTTCTGCACTCAACCCGAACGCAAAAATGCCCCTTTCTGTGCCTTATTGGGAAGGCCCGGTGCGTATTGATGGCTCTCATTCTGGGACGGGTTACATGGAGCTAACAGGGTATTGAAATATTGCGCGGGAGCCCCAATTATTCTGCTAGAACAAATACTGGCAACCAAGTCATACACTGATTGAAAGGAAATATGATGAACCCAATTATCGCCTTGCTGAAAGAGAACAACATCAGCGATGAACAGATCAACGAAATCTTCCAGACTCTGACGCAAAACCCGCTCGCAGCAATGGCAACCATCAGCCAACTAGGTTTGCCACAAGACAAGCTACAAATGCTGATGGCGCAAGTGATGCAAAACCCTGCGCTAATCAAAGAAGCCGTAGACGAGTTGGGATTGGATTTCTCAAAGGTTGAAGAAGCAAAAGAGAAGCTTCAAAGCCAAAACCAAGGCAACTAAGTCTTAGCCATTTAGCGCTGAATATAGAAAAGGCCGTTAACCCGAGCATGTGGGTTAACGGCCTTTTTTGTTGGCTACGTTGTTGTTAGCTACTTTTTTGTCAGCTAATTATTAGCGATTTAAAGACGCGAATTGTTCTGCGGTCATACCGTAGTAAAGCTTGTCGTCAAAGCCTTGCTCTAGTTTGTAGTAGTCTTTCTGACGGCCTTCTTGAGTAAAACCATTTTTCTCTAACGTCTTGTAAGAACCAACATTAGAAGCGTAGCAATCGGCACTGACTTTATGGGCGTTTAGCTCAGTAAAGCCAATCTCGGTCATCATTTGGCAAGCGCGAGTCGCAACGCCTTTGCCCCATGCGTAAGTAGGTAATTGATAACCTACTTCGTAGTTGCCAGTTAAGAACATCACTGCGGTCACCGCACACATTCCCATGTACTGACTTTGCTGGTCACGAATCACGAACGTTGGGCTATCTGGCCAGACACTGTCTCTAATCGCTTGTGCTGTATTTTCAATAATAGGGCCAAAGAAACCTTCATACAGGCTGTTGTCAGCAGGTGCGAAGAACAGATACTGATTGACCTTATCGTCGTTCAACATCTCGAAAATATCTTGTAGATCAGAGCCTTGAATCAGTTGGATCGTCAAAGATTCATTAAATGGGATGGCTTCGCCTTGTTTTAGTTTTTGATATGACATGTGTTACCTCGTTATCTGCTGAAAATAGTAGCCCAGCGAATAAGAGAAAAATTGGATTTTTGCGACAACTTTCAGGCTGAGTAGCAATGTATCACGACTCAAAATCGCCATAGATATCGATGGTTAAGTCGCGCTTTTTCAAGTACTTGCTCGGCGTTTTTCTTAGCTGCTGTTTGAGGGTACGAATCAAATGCGATTGGTCACTGAAGCCAAATTGCTGTGAGAAGCTCGCCCAATCAATCGCCTCTTGTTGCTTGTAGAGGGTCAAAATCATCTGCTCCAGACGTGCCATTTGTTGATACTGCTTAACACTCAACCCCACCACTTGCTTGAAACTGCGCTCAAGTGTTCTGCGAGAACAAGCGCACTGTTTGGCTATCTCATCAATATCCATCGCTAGCTCAGGTGAGCGTAATGCTTGAGCGTCCATCACGGATACCGCTTTTTGTGACGCCAAAAACGGTTTGGTACGGCAAGGTTCGATATCTAACGCATCTAGATGTTGTTTGATGTAGTTCAGCAAACATTGCGGTGAATCTTGCAACTCTAACTGCCATAGACCTTGTTGAAAGCGCTCATCAAACGCCGCGCTGAGCCAATCAAACCATTCGCATTGGTTAATTGCGCTAACTTGAGATACATCACTAAAAAGTGACTCAATGGCATACAAACCCTCTGGGCGAAAGGTGATACCAATACGCTTGATGGGAGCCGTATCTTCCAACAGCAGCAAGTGTTCGTTAGCCGTTAATAAATGGCAGCCTTTGCCAGTAAGCTTTGTGTCTCCCGTGTCGTAGCTGTAGCCTTGCTCTGGTGGCGTAAAGAGTAAATGAGCACGCGGGTTTGGAATAAGGTGCGGCTTGGGGTCAATGACTTCACCCTCTGGCACTTCCAAGTACCAAACTTGATGAATGAGCCATTCGTACTCTGGCAGAGTGTGTTTCCAAGCTATCATGATTGTCCTAGCGGTTAGTAAAGATAATAAGCGCAACGTTTTTGCTTAAACATCTGTTAGTTGAGTGTGACTGATTGACGCGCATCTCGCCACGCATTTCTCACCCTGCTCCCTTGCAAGCTTGTTGGATTGCGGTAGGCTTTGAGCAGAGAAAACAAGCTGAACAGAACAAGGAAATACCCCGATGCGCGTCGACTACCACCAACGACTGGTTCCTGTGATTCGTTATTTAGAACAACACTTTAATGAGCCACTCAACCTGCCAGAAGTGGCCGCGCTGGGGAACCTTTCCCCTTATCACTTTCATCGCACCTTCAAAGCCGTGCAAGGCGAAACACTGGCCGACTTCATTCGACGTTTACGTTTAGAAGCCGCCGCCGATGACTTATTCAAATCCAAGCAACCAGTATTGAACATTGCCCTAGAGTACGGATTTTCTAGCTCACAGAGCTTAGCCAAAGCCTTCAAACAACATTATGGCGTTACACCTACGGCCTTTCGTGACTGCGAAAACTATCAGCAATTTTCTGAATTAGCACGAAACAGCAAGATTGGACACACGTTGCGCAAGAATGGAAACGAAGTAACACCAAGCGATTCATATACTGGCTCTGAACTCACCAAATGGAGCACGACAATGGAAACGCAAAACTTTGAAAAAGCTAAACTGGCTTACATTCGCGTAAACGGCCCTTACGGCCAAGGCTATGAAGAGCCATCAGGTCGCCTGTATCAATGGGCAGGAATGAAAGGTTTGGCAGGCAATACCTGCATCTTCATCTACCATGACAATCCAGAAATCACGCCAGACGAGAAGTGTCGCACTGATATCTGCTTGATGGTGCCAGAAGATACCGAAGTTCCCAAAGGCATTGAGCTGCAAGACTTCCCCGGCGGTCAATATGCGGTGATGCGCCAGCACATTACTGACCCAAGCCAATACTCAAAAGCGTGGGATGATGTCATGAGCAAAGTGATTGAATCCGGTATTGAGAACGACGACCGTCCTTGCTTCGAGCTTTACCACAGCTTCGACCCACAAACGCACCATGCAGACGTTAGCTTCTGCACTGCCATCAAATAAACCAAAAGCCTGCATCGTTGCAGGCTTTTTCATTTCTTACTCTGGTTGCTTAAATTCGTTCTTCCAAACGCTGTTTATCTTTTAATCCAATTACTTAGAACACGAACGAATACCTCAGTATTTTCGTGATCCTACTTCGCGTTTTGGCCACGCGCATTCATTCGCTCGGCTGAGTTGGGATTCATTTCACAGATTATTCATGAAGCGAACCTAGACTGAAAAAATTCTATCGACCCCGTTCGACCTACAACGCTAGGCACAATAAAAACTAGGTACTACAGCACCTCTAGGACATTCCATGAAGAAGAACTTACTTGCCATTGCTCTTGGTAGCGTGATTGCGCTGACTGCTGCCCCATACTCTATCGCGGCTAACGATGCTGCCGTCCAATCTTCCGCCGATTACTCACAAATCGTCACCAAACGTCAGATTGTCGACCAACTGCTGAATGACGCGGTACAAGCATTCAAATCCCCTGCGCGTATCTCGCATGCGGGTTTTACCGCCAAAATGCCGAGCAACATGGAGATTGTTACCGACCGCTTACTAGAAGCCTACAAACTTGAGCCATATCGTACTGACCTGCTGATTTCTGCAGCAAACGCGCAGATCTACAACAAGAATGCAGACCGCGCGATTGAACTGTTCGAACAAGCCCTTTCGGTCGCACCAGACGATGTGGATTTGCACGCTTACTTAGCGGTATGGCAACTCTTTGAGGGCAACCAAGCGGAATCAGCGAAACACATGGCGACGCTCACGAAGCTCAATGCAGGTAAAGCGGCAGACATCCAACGCATCTTCGACACCGTAGACCGCGTACTTGCAACGCCACTAAAAGAGAAAGCCGACAAAGGCAAACTGGATGACAAAGGCGCAATCGTCACATTGGGATACGCGCTGAACCCTGATGGTTCTATGCACCAGATCTTGGTTGAGCGTTTGGAAACCACGCTAGCCATGGCGAAGGCAAACCCAGACGCGTTGATCGTATTGACGGGCGGCGTACCGAAGAACCACAAAACCGAAGGCAAATTAATGGCAGATTGGCTGATTGAAAAAGGCATCAGCAAAGATCGCATCATTGAAGAAAACTACGCCACCAGCACGGTAGGTAACGCCCTATTCAGCAGCTACGCGTTGGCGCGTCATAACATCAAACACGCAACCATCATCAGCTCAGCGAGCCACGTACGTCGTGGTCAAACCTTGTTTGAAATCGCAAGCTGGCAAACTGGCCCACAAGGCATCACTTTTGACACCGTAAGCTACCCAGACAAGCCACTGAAAGACTTAGCCAAAGCCAGCGATAGCGAGCTGCTTGGTATCTACCGCGATGCACTGCGTACTTACGGCATGTGGAGCTACCGATCTTACCCGCTAGAGTCGCGTTAAGTATTCTCGACTCATACCAATCAAAAAAAGCCTGCGTGCTTGCAGGCTTTCTTGTCTTTGTGCAGTGATAAGAACCGCTTAAATTGCTTCGCCGTTTACCGTTACTGCCACATCAATGTTGCCACGAACTGCGTTTGAATATGGGCAAACTTGGTGTGCAATGCGCGTTAGCTCTAGCGCTTGTTCTTTTGGCATGTCTAGCTCTACCGCTAGACTCACTGTTAGTGCAAAGCCACCGTTATCGTTAGGACCGATACCCACTTCCGCTGTCACGGGTGCGCTTTTCAGGTTTACTTTACCTTCACGCGCTACGTGCAAAATCGCGTTAGAAAAACACGCTGAATAACCCGCTGCGAAAAGCTGTTCTGGGTTAGTTGCTGCGCCTGTGCCGCCCATTTCCTTCGGGTATGACAGCTCTAGATCGAGAAGACCGTCATCTGTTTTTACTTGACCATTACGACCAGCCAAAGCGGTAGCTTGAGTTTTGTATAGAGTAGTCATGCGAGTGTCCTTCTTAATTTAAGTTGCGCACAATTTAATTGTTTGCAATCTTATATCGAAGTGAAGATAGTTTGCAACTATATTGTGCACAATTTATTTTATAACTCTCTTTCTCTGTAAGCAGGTAGGCAACACCAATGAGCCAGTGTTACACCGACAACACCATGACCGACGACGATAAACTCTTACTCGAAAACCAAGTTTGCTTCCCGCTCTACAGCGCAGCAAATGCGGTGATCCGAGCTTATCGACCGTTGTTGGATGAGCTTGATCTGACCTATTCGCAATACTTAGTGATGATGGTGCTGTGGGAAAAAGACGGTGCCAGTGTGAAAGAATTGGGGTCACAACTGCATTTGGACTCAGGCACACTCACACCGCTGCTTAAACGCTTAGAAGCAAAAGGCTATGTAGAGCGCGGCCGAAGTGAAACTGATGAACGCGTTCGTGTACTCAATCTAACCGAGCAAGGTCGTGCCCTTAAAGAGCAAGCTAAGTCAGTGCCAAACGCCATGATGTGTAAAATCACCTTAGAGCTAGATGAAATGATCATGCTGAAGAAGTTGTGTGGCAAAGTGCTCGACAATCTGAGCTAACAAAATAAAGCATCCGCTTCCCCACTTCCTATTAGAAAGAGCCTGCCGAGATGCAGGCTCTTTCGATCTTAGCTAGAAGATCTACTCAAAGTAATCATCGGTATTCTCTATTGCTACTCTGCCTTCATCTTCAATAAAACCTATCAAAGCAAACCCACTTACATCAGATTTCCCTATCAAGTGAAATAGGAAATGGCTATCAATAGGATAGCTACAAGCGATTTTCCTTAAACACACTCCGATGAGAATATACTTTCCGAAAGCAACAACAGCTCAGCTTAAAACATTCAAAGGAAAGTAAATTATGATTAATACTCAAATCAAACCATTTGCAGCTACAGCGTACAAAAACGGCGAATTCGTTGAAGTAACAGAACAAGACGTTCTAGGTAAATGGGCAGTATTCTTCTTCTACCCAGCAGACTTTACGTTTGTATGTCCAACAGAACTGGGCGACCTAGCAGACCACTACGAAGAGCTTCAAAAACGTGGCGTAGAAGTTTACTCAGTATCAACTGACACACACTTCACTCATAAAGCATGGCACGACAGCTCAGACACAATCGGTAAGATTCAGTACTACATGCTTGGCGACCAAACAGGCAACATCACAAACAACTTCGGTGTGATGCGTGAAGGTCAAGGTCTTGCAGACCGTGCAACGTTCCTAATCGACCCAGAAGGTACTATCCAAGCAATGGAAATCACTGCTGAAGGTATCGGTCGTGACGCAGAAGACCTACTACGCAAAGTGAAAGCAGCTCAATACGTAGCAGCGCACCCAGGCGAAGTTTGCCCAGCTAAATGGAAAGAAGGTGAAGAGACACTAGCTCCATCACTAGACCTAGTTGGCAAAATCTAAGCCACTGAAATTTAAGTTCTAATCAGTTCCCGATTTCCTTTTTCTGATTAGAACTGAATTAGAGAGCACTTCAGGTTAGATACCTTGACGACCTTCTGCCTGATTTGCTCTCTCCCCCTCAGGTTTTATCTACAGTAACCACTTTTAGTTTTAATTAAGGTAGTAACAACTATGTTAGACCAAGCGATCCAACAACAACTCAAACAATATCTGGCTAATGTAAAAGAAGAAGTTCGTTTAGTGGTTAGTCTAGATGAAAGCAAAGCATCGAATGACATTTTGTCTCTAGCGAACCAAATCGCAGAGATGAGCGACCTAATCACCGTTGAACGTGACGACAACGCAAGCGCACGTAAACCAGTGATGGCGGTAACTAACCCAGCAAAAGGCACAGCACTACGCTTTGCAGGCTTGCCAATGGGTCACGAATTTACCTCTCTAGTATTGGCACTGCTTCATTCTGGCGGTCACCCAATCAAACTAGAACCAGAAGTGATTGAGCAAATCGCAGCGCTAGACAAAGATCTAGACGTAGAAATCTTCATTTCACTGTCGTGTCAAAACTGCCCGGACGTGGTTCAAGCGTTCAACATGATGGCGGCGATCAACCCGAAAGTAAAAGCAACCATGATCGACGGTGGTTTGTTCCAAGATGAAGTGAAACAACGCGACATCATGGCAGTACCAAGCGTATTCGTGAACGGTGAGCTATTCGGTCAAGGTCGTATGTCTCTGACTGAAATCCTAAACAAAGTGGATGACGGCGCGAGCGAGAAAGCGGCGAAAGCACTAAGCGAAAAAGACCCATACGACGTACTTGTTGTCGGCGGTGGCCCTGGTGGTAGCGCAGCTGCTCTATACGCCGCTCGTAAAGGTATTCGTACTGGCGTTGTTGCTAAGCGTTTTGGTGGTCAAGTTATGGACACCATGGCAATTGAGAACTTCATTTCGGTAAAACGCACTGAAGGTCCAAAACTAGCAACTGACCTAGCAGAACACCTAAAAGAATACGACGTAGACGTAGTAACTGAGCAACAAGCTGAGAAGCTAATGGGCGCAGCACACACAGAAGATGGTTTGATTCACATCCAGCTTGAAAGTGGCGCAACGCTGAAAAGTAAGAGTGTCATCTTAAGCCCAGGTGCACGCTGGCGTGAAATGAACGTTCCGGGTGAGCAAGAGTACCGCAACAAAGGTGTCGCGTACTGCCCACACTGTGACGGCCCACTGTTCAAAGGCAAGAAAACCGCAGTTATCGGTGGTGGTAACTCAGGCATCGAAGCAGCTATCGACCTTGCTGGTATCGTAGAACACGTAACGGTTCTTGAATTTGCAGACGTACTTCGCGCAGACCAAGTGCTTATCGACAAAGCGAACTCACTACCAAACGTAGACATCATCACGATGGCGCAAACAACAGAAGTCGTGGGTGACGGTACTCGCGTAACAAGCTTGAAGTACAAAGACCGCAACACAGATGAGATCAAAGAGATTGAACTGTCAGGTATCTTTGTTCAAATCGGTCTAGTACCAAACACAGAATGGCTAAAAGATTCAGAAGTAGCGCTATCTGAGCGCGGCGAAATCGAGGTCGGTAGCCGTGGCGATACGAGCCTAGAAGGTGTGTTCGCAGCCGGTGACGCAACAACCGTTCCTTACAAACAGATCATCATTGCGATGGGTGAAGGTGCAAAAGCAAGCTTAGGCGCATTTGACTACCTAATCCGTAAGCAAGGTTAATCTCCAATTTCTTGAGCACAAAGCGCACGGTGCTGTGTTTTCTTCCCCGGAAAACCAATCGGGGCACCGTGACAGCGATGAGTAACAAGAAATACAATCAAAAAACCTAGAAGCCCAAAGACTTTGCCAGCAGATATTAACTGCTGGCTTTTTTGGTTTGGGGAGAGGTGTAAGCAAATCTCTCAGCGCTCCGAGTTCAAACTGGAGGGAATGGCTCTACAATCACGGATAATTCAGTTCACTCCACCAGCATCACAACGCGCTGCGAATAGATTCTGAATACTCGCTTAGGCTCCTTCAGAATGACGCTGTTCGTTTAGCGTTCTCTCCCCGTCATTCCCGCGAACCTAGGTGAGACTCGGAATCTACTCACCGTAAACTCGATCGAAAATGAGTAGCACGAACAAACAAAAGGTGAAACAAGGTTGCAAGCACCTTACCCAACATTCAACCAGCAACCCCACCTAACCTCCCCTTGTATCAAACTCCGAAGCTCTCAACACGCAGAGCTCAAAAGGGAGGAACTGGTTCTGTGCTCGCGGATAGTTCAATTCACAACGCAACATAACAACACACTGAAAGTAGATTCTGAATACTCGCTTAGGCTCTTTCAGAATGACGCTCTTCGTTTAGCACTCTCTTTCCGTCATTCCCGCGAACCTAGGTGAGACTGGGAATCTACTCACCACAAACTCGATCGAAAATGATTAGCAAGAACACGAACAAACAAAAGGTGAAACAAGGTTGCAAGCCCCTAACCCAGCTTTCAGATTCAAAGTACCAAACCCACCGAATCTCTCAATGTATCCAGATCCAAAGATATCAACCCTAAAAAATTTTAAAAAAGCCCTTTACCTCAACTTAACTTGAGATTTTAGCATATTCATCGTTGGCTAGAAAATGACAAAAAGGAGCACATCATGATCCAACTAGAACATATTAACTTAGTCGTGAAAGATATCCCTGAAATGCTGAAGTTTTACCAAACTGCATTTCCACATTGGTACGTGCGTGATGAAGGTAAAGGCGAATGGAGTGGCAAGCCAAGAAACTGGCTACATTTTGGCGACGAGTATCAATACATAGCCATGAGTGACCATGGCGAAGGAGAAAACCGCGAGTTGAGCGGGCACCAAGTTGGGCTAGCGCATTTTGCTTATGTGACCAACAACGTCGATGCAATCATCAAAAGACTAACCGATGCAGGTTATCCGATTGCCCAACCTGGTGCTGATGAACCATATCGCAAAAATGTGTATTTTGTTGACCCTGCAGGTTTTGAGATTGAATTTGTTGAATACCTGGCGGATGACCCAAAACTTCGTAACCTGACAAGCTAAAAGAGATGTAAATAATAAAACGCCAGCAGATAGTGACTGCTGGCGTTTTATTTTTTATCTATCGGGCTTCTTTATCGCATTAGCGCTGTTTGGCAAAAACCTGAGTCCAGTAATACCCGTAACGTGCAGAGTGATTTTCGACAAGCGACGCGCCCATCTGATCAAAATCCGCACTCATGATATTAAGGCAGTGACCTTCACTCGATAACCAAGCATTCACGACGGCGTTAATGGTGCTTTGCCCTACGGCGACATTCTCACCAATGGCGCTCCAAGCATAACCCGTTGCGTTAACTCGATCTGACATTTTGCTGCCATCAGAGCCTGTGTGGCTCATGAAATCGCTGTTCGCCATATCGCTTGAATGTCGATAAGCGGCGCTTTCCAAATCGTAGCTCCAAGTCAGGGCCCCAACAGGTGGCATGGTGGTTGCGCCACACTGTTGTGTAGTAGAGCGAGCGCTGTTGACCGCTGCAAGCATCTGCTCGGCAAATGTGCCTTGTGACGATGTGGAACCTGTGTTTTGTGAGCCGCTTTCTGCTGGGGCTGACGACTCCCCATCGCCGCCACATGCGCTGAGAAGTAGGGCCAAAGCAGGCACTAAGATCTTAGTTGGCATTGTCTTTCCTTTATGAGTGACGAAGAGCAAACTGCGCTTTTCGATAATAACGCCCAATAAACTAACAAAAACCAATAAAAGCGTCATATAGCTTAGGGGGTTTTAACCAAAGACTCACATGAAGTTTTCAATCGCCTTGGTTCGGTCGATAAATCGGCAACGTTTCAGCCCAAGTATGGAATGGCGTTTCATCCATATCCTGTATTGCTTGAGTGATAAAATCGATGAACACCCTAACTCGTGCAGGCACATAATCCCGGTTGGCATAGAGAAGATACACGCCATTTCCTGCTTGGCGCATGCTCGGAAATATCGGCACTAAACGCCCCGCTTTAAGCCAGTCTCTCGCGATAAAATGAGGGATCTGAGTTAATCCTAAGCCTTCTGCGCAAAGCTCTGCCATGGATTCACCGTCATTTACAATGTAGTTTCTTTCGGGGTCATATTCACTCGCACCGTCTGGTTCTGGCATCCGAATCGGCAACAGTTTCCCCGTTTGTTTAAAACGAAAACGAACCCAAGAATGGTCATTGAATACATCCGGGCCACTCGGAACACCATGGCGCGCTAAGTAATCCTGACTGGCACAAATGATAAAATCGATAGGGCTCAGCTGACGCACAATCAATTGACTATCGTGAACGACACCAGAGCGAATCGACACATCAATACCTTGCTCAATAATATCAACGTAGGCGTCATCGTAATGAATATCGATAGTGATGTTAGGGTAGCGGCGACAAAACTCTTTTAATAAAGGACGAATATAGAGGCGACCGTACGAGACTGGCACATTAATCTTAAGCTGCCCTGAAAGCGCATCATTGTGACTTTTTAATGAATCCTCACATGCCGCCAGCTCCTCCAGTACAAACCTAGCAGTATTTGCGTACCTACGACCAGCTTCTGTCAGGCGGCTCTGTCGCGTAGAACGTTGAAAAAGCTGTATACCCAAATCGCTTTCAAGACGATGTATGGCTTTACTCACGGTCGAAGGGTCAGTGCCATACACTTTGGCAGCCGCAGCAAAACTACCGCCATCTAAAGTGGCAATAAAAAATCGTAGGGACCGTATCTTATCCATATAACCAATGAACTCTATTCATGAATTTTATTCACTTTAGTAAAGACCAAGTGGCTCTTCAATCACTAATTAGCCTAAATATAATGAACCTCAATAACTTGATGCTCTGTTAGCGAGGAAAAAACCATGGGTAAAAACGGATTGAAGAATGCACTACAACTATTGATAGCGACACTAGTCCTATTCTTTGGGGTGCTTCAAACAGCACATGCCGCAGATAAACGAATTGGTATTCTGGTTTACGATGGCGTACTGACCTCTGATGTTACTGCTCCTTTAGAGGTTTTTGGCGTCGCAAGTCGTCTCACTTGGTTTAGTGATTATGACGTGCTCACCATTTCCGTCTCAGATCAGAAAACCATCACCACTGAAGAAGGATTAAAAATTGGTGTGGATGCTTGGATTGGTGATCTGCCGGAACTCGACGTATTGGTTTTAACATCCAGCTATGACATGGATGCACTAATCGAAAATAAAGATCTCATTCACTTTATTAAAACTACCTCAAAGGCGGCAGATTGGATGGCAAGTAATTGCTCTGGCGCGTATTTGTTAGCCGAAGCTGGCCTTTTAAACGGCAAAAAAGCAACAACTTGGGCCGGAGGTGAAAACGGCTTTCAAAGAGATTACCCAGCAGTCAAAGTACAAGTCGACCAGAATTTTGTCATTGATGATGGCGTTATCACTTCGAACGGTAGCCTAGTTAGCTATCAAGCTGCTCTTAAGCTACTTCACCTTATGACTTCAGAGTCTAAAGCTCAGGAAGTCGCAGATGCCATCCAGTACTCACGTTTTTCCAACCAACCATTTTAAGCGTGTAAGAAAGTAATCAGAGCCACCCTTCGATATTTCGAAGGTTAACTCTTCGAATTTATCTTCCTAATCGAACAACCCTTTTTATCACTGTAAAAGCGATAAAAAGGGTTGTCGTTCATCTGGCAGACACAACGTGCTCTCCAAACTTTTTATCTTAATGCTATGGAAAAACATAAACGTTACGAAGCACTGACGAAAGATCGATACCAAGAGATCTACCGTCTCGCGTATTGGTTATGCAAAGATCACCACCTTGCTCAAGATTTAGCGCAAGAAACCTTTCTGAAAGCGTGGCGATTCTTTGATAAATTAAATGACCCCAACGCCGCGAAGTCTTGGCTCATTACTATTTTGCGTCGTGAGAATGCTCGGCGCTTTGATAGAAAACAGTACGATTTTGTCGACATTGATGAGTGTGCAATACAGACAAAAACCTACCCTGGCAGTGACTACGACATGGCCCAAGATTGGCTTCAAAAACAAATGATGATTCTCGAACCCAAATACCGAGAGCCGTTGCTCTTGAGCTTAGTGGCTGGGTTGAATCATGATGAAATTGCCCAAGCCTTGAGGCTCAACCACAACACAGTGGCGACTCGATTATTCAGAGCGCGTAATCAGATCATCGCACAGAAGGAGAGTCATTAAGACACAAAAAGTAGTCAACCATGTAAACTAACTGGCTATGCTCCGGTCTATTTCATAAGTCGTTACACAACTCGACGCTTTAACGCTTTACATCAAGCGCGACTAGATGAACACTTCTTGTCAAAGTACAATAACAGCCGACATAGAGTAGAGTCAGTAAAACATTATGAGTAACACGACGGCGAAAAAGCCGAATCCCTTATTTGAAATCCTTTTCAACGTATTTATCCCTTCCTTCATTTTGATGAAGTTTAGTGGCGATGAGCATCTAGGGACAGCAATGGCGCTGGTTGTCGCTTTGCTATTTCCTATCATTTATGGCGGTATGGACCTTGTCCGTAACAAGAAATTTAACTTTATTTCTGCTCTGGGCTTTATCAGTGTTCTACTAACTGGTGGCATCGGCTTGTTAGAGCTTGATACACGCTGGTTAGCACTAAAAGAAGCCCTGATTCCTGGCCTGATCGGTTTAGCGGTTTTGGGTTCAACGTTTACCCGCTACCCGCTGATGCAGAAGTTAGTACTGAATGACACAGTGTTGAACCTCGCGTTGATTAACCAACGTTTAAAAGAAAATGATAAAACCGATGCGTTCGAACGTTGCCTTATGTCTTCTAACTACCTGTTTGCAAGTACTTTTGCGTTCTCATCTGCAATGAACTACTTCCTTGCGACTTGGATTGTGACTAGCCCTTCTGGTACTGCTGCCTTTAACGAAGAGTTAGGAAAAATGACGCTGTACAGTTACCCAATGATTGCCATCCCAAGTATGTTGATGATGTTCGGTATTTTTTATTACATTTGGCGTCAAGTACGTGCGATGACATCGCTCGAAACAGAGCAAATCTTCCATCTAAAATAGCCCTATCATTACAAATAAACCCATAAAAAAGGGAGGATTTTATCCTCCCTTTTCTCAACAGACTCACTGTAAATCATAGCGTCAAAATGATTTTACCTGACACTGCTGACGAGCGTCGCTCAACCATTTCAATCGCTGTTTGAAAGTCCTCTAACGACAGATCATATGCAACGTTTAACTTTATGTCGCTGCTAGTAAAGTGTTCTAACATTTCAGCGAACACCGTCTTTCTCCCGCCTTTACCTACCGATTCTTCCCAATACCGCAAAAAGAATGTACTAAAGTCGATGTTGTTGGCCTTCATCGATTCAAAAAACTCAGGCGTATAAGGCGTTAACGACAATGTTCCGTAGTTGATGTATTGGCCGTTTTCTTTCAAGGTACGAATGAGATCCGTGCCAGCCTCACCGCCTATCGCATCCAAAGCGACCGTTGGTTGTGGCAGTTGGCGCGTTTGCAGCTGCGCGTGTAAGTCTTGTTTTGCGTCCAACACTGGAATCGTATCGTACGGATACTTTTCTGGCTTTGAAGTCACAGCAATCAGTGTAAAACCCAGTGAGTGAGCAAGCTGGGCGAATATCTTACCGATCGCTGACCCTGCCGCATTGATGATCACCACATCGCCTTTGTTCAACTTCGCCACTTTAGTGGTGATAACCCACGCGGTTAGCGCGTTGATGTACAATTGGCAGGCATAGCCGTTCTCCAAACTCTCAGGTAGCGGAAAAAGATTCTCAGGCGCGGCATCTATGTAGTATTGCCAAGTACCACTCATCGCCACCAACACCTTTTGCCCAACTTGAAGGTCAGTTTGACCGACTGCACTGACTTCCACCACACGCCCAACCGCTTCAAATCCCGGCACGCGAGGTGGTACGTGAACGCGGCGGTATTGCCCAACACCATGAATGGAAAGCAAGTCACTTGGGTTAATGTTTGTAGCTTCGAGTCTCA
Source organism: Vibrio sp. Vb0304 (assembly GCF_033338995.1). NCBI lineage: Bacteria > Pseudomonadati > Pseudomonadota > Gammaproteobacteria > Vibrionales > Vibrionaceae > Vibrio > Vibrio sp. Vb0304. Next base: position 65,669 of record NZ_JAWOTT010000001.1, on the reverse strand, counting down.
CCCGAACCTTGCCCTGAGCAAGCGGTTTGAGGGGCTCTTTTTCCAACGACAGCGACGTTTTGGGTTGGCCAAAACAGAATTGATTCACTCGAGTATTTATCGTTGGTGCCATTGTTATTCATACCATGTAATTGAAATTCAAAAAGGAAGTTTCGTAACTTCTACTCAAAAGCATTAAGTGAAGTCGAAACTCTGTATTTCTACCTGCGCGATGCGCCGTTCACTCTAAACTGTTGTGGCGTCATATCAAAATAGGCTTTAAATGCTTTGATGTAGGATGAGTCATTTTGATAACCCACTAGGTCTGCAATGGCTTGGATTGGCAACGATTCATCTAACAAAGAAAGCGAGTAAATTAGCCGAATTTGTTGCCGCCAAAGCAGAAATGAAGTGTTGAATTCCTTGGCGAACAGCCGTGATAAAGTACGCTCAGACGCCCCAATTTTCTCCCCCCACTCTTTTAGCGAACAGCTTAACGCGGGCTCGTCTGTCAATTGCTCGAAAATCAGTTTTAGTCGTCTGTCTTGTGGTAGCAATAACTGAAATGTCTGCACGTTGCGTTTCAAAATTTGATCATGCAACACCGCCAGCAAATGCAGCACTTCTTCGTGGCTTGTCTCACCTTCACACTGTCTGCGGATCTCTTGTAAAAGCTCATTTAAAAACGGCGTTAAAGCAATGGTTCTCACTTGTGGCTCGTACGTTGCGCCAAACTCAGGGTTGAGGTAAATGCCAACAAATATCGTATTGCTTAGAGCAATCGACTCGTGTTGAACACCCGCAGGAACAAATAACGCAGAGGTGTGCGGAACCAAATGCTGATAATGCTCAGTTTGTGTTTGCAATAACCCTTTGATAGGAAAGATGATTTGATGCCAAGTGTGTTGATGCAGCGCATCAATGTAACCTTTTGGCATGTCGATGGTTTTCACTAAAACAGGAGAATGGGGATTCGCGGCCATCATCTCATTGGAGGTGACGACGCCTGACTTCGAATCAATTTGGCGAGTTAGCATTGTTAGTTGTCTTTTCATCCCTACACCGACACAAGTTTACTAGGCTATCATGCTCCGCATTGCGAATGAAGGTAAACACTTTATCTCTCATTCAAATATAAGGAGGTTATATGAAGAAAATCGGCGTCGTAAAAGCTGTGCTAGCAGGGAAAACCGTCCCTTATGCTCATGGAGCGCAAAGCGCAATCAACAAACAAGTGCTACCTGAGCGCCAGCACGCAACAGAGCTTGGTTTTACCAGTGATGAGCAAGGTGATCCGCGCTTTCATGGTGGCATTCAAAAAGCGCTTCATATTTACCCAAGCGAGCACTACCCAATCTGGCAACAAGAATTAGGCGAAAGACCAATTTTCCAATCCGCCGGCGGCTTTGGCGAAAACATCAGCTCCGAAGGCGTCACCGAATCCACGATTTGCTTGAAAGATAAAATTCGCATCGGCTCAACACAACTGGAAGTGTCGCAAGGTCGCATGCCTTGCTGGAAACTTAACGTACGTTTTGACCAACACGACATGGCGAGAAAACTGCAAGATACGCTTCGAACAGGCTGGTATTTCCGAGTGTTGGAAGAAGGCGATATCGGTGCAGGTGACGAGATTATTCTGTGCGAAAGACCTTATCCAGAATGGCCACTGGCTCGCATCATGGGCGCGGTTTTCACTGGCTGTTTAGATAGAAAAGAACTCACTCAGCTGTCTGAGCTGCCGTTAGTCGAGTCTTGGGGCAAGTTGGTCGAGCGCCGCCTAGAAACTGGCGAAGTTGAAGATTGGGAAATGCGCTTGGTTGGCCCAACTGTGGGTTAACACCCCAAAGTAAAATTTAAGCCACGCTCTGAACCGACTATGCCGTCAGAGCGTGTTTTTTTGGTTTACTTCGCACTCGGGGCTGGGCGTTTCGACTTACCTTGAAACTGCTTAATGCTCTTCTTAGCATTAGTTCGGCGGTTGGCTTTTTTATCGCGTGGCGCGCGTTTGCTCTCGCCAGTTGATGGCTTATCCGTTACTGGAAAACCTGCCAGATCTTGCACTGGTAATGCACGTTGAGTCAGGTGACGAATCGCGCTTAGTGCGTCCATTTCACCATGACAAACCAATGACACCGCCACACCTTGTTCGCCTGCGCGAGCGGTGCGTCCTACTCGGTGAACATAGGTTTCTGCATGCATTGGCAGTTCAAAGTTGATCACTACAGGCAATTGCTCAATGTGAATGCCGCGCGCTAGTAGATCGGTGGCAATCAACACCTGAATTTGCCCAGATTTAAACTGCGCCAGTGCTTCTTCTCGCTCATCTTGACTCTTATTGCCATGCAGCGCATTGGTTGAGATGCCCGCTTTATTCAGCTTCTTCGCTAAGCCATCGGCGTTCTCTTTCGCACCAATAAATACTAATGCCTGAGTCCACGCGTTTTTTTGAATCAGTTCAATCAATGCCTTGGTTTTACTGCCTTTGTTAACGAGGTACAGCGTTTCAGCAATATCTTGGTTGGTGCTGTTTTCTTGATGCGCTGCAACTTGCTTTGGTGCCGGCATAAGCAGCTTCGCTTTACCCTTCAACTCATCTGAAAACGTTGCCGAGAACATCGCGGTTTGACGCTGGTTTGAAATCAGCCCCGCAATATTTTGTACGTCAGGCCAAAAGCCCATATCCAACAGACGATCCGCTTCATCCAACACTAGGTAATGGATATTGCTTAAGTCTAAACCGTTGTTTGCCAGATCAACCAAACGACCTGTCGTCGCGACAAGGATATGAGGATTTGTCGCTAGCGCCTGCTGTTGTTGCTCTTTATCAACGCCGCCACACAAACACACTGCGTTGAGTTCAAGAACTTGACCAACTTGGTTAATTGCTTCACTCACTTGCATTGCCAGCTCACGAGTTGGCACAAGAATCAGCGCTTTTTGCTCTGGATTGACACCCAGCTTTTCCAACAAAGGCAAACCATAAGCAAGGGTTTTGCCGCTGCCTGTATTTGCCAAAGCCAATAGATCTTGACCAGCCAACAGCTCAGGAATGGCCAACGCTTGAATATCGGTCGGTTTCTTGAAGTCTTTTGGCAGTGCGTGAATCAGCTCAGAACTCAATGAGAGAGTAGAAAATGGCATTAACGAAAACCTTGTACTTTGGGTTGAAGAAGCAATAAAAATAATGAAGATGCGGTAAAACGCAGGCGCGGACTTTACCACAATCTGCTAGGTGAACCATCCTATTTTAGGCGCTTAAACCAAGCGTAGCCTACGCAAATCGTCAGAAAACTAAAAAGCGCAAAAAAGCCGTTAGTCTGTACTGCCACAGAGCTAACGGCTAAAAACCCTTGAAGAGAACGCTTCATCAGCCTTTCACTGCGGCTGAAAAGAAATGTGCAGTTTATTAAAGCACAGCTTTACGATTCGGTAAGAACACTTCACCCAACATGCAACGAACCGAACCACCACCAATAGATTCTATGGTAGAAACGTCGAATGGCAGCAATTTACCGTGCGTCGCCAATTGGTTTCTTTGTGCTGGTGAGAATGCATCGTACGCCGATTGCGACATCGCAATCACCTTGTCGCCGTTGATCGTTTCTAGTTGCAGAATGTTACCGCAGAACTGGTTCATCTGATCAAGCGAAATTGAGATGACTTGCTTGTCTTTGGCGAGTGACTTCATTACAAAACGACGCTCAAATTCTGGGATCACTTCGTCACAAATCACGCAAAACTGTTCGCCAACCGCCATCATCACATTGGTGTGATAAATCGGCGCACCAGACGGCAAACGAGTTTGGAAAGAAATCACTCGTTCATAGCCAATACGATCGGCGTAATCTTCTAAAACCAGACGATCACAACGTTGTGAGAGTGCGGCGTAGACCGTTTTATTTAGGTGGTCAAACACCATCACACCCGTGCTTTCTAAATACGCTTGCTCGTCAAGATATTCAGTTAGACTGCTGCGTCGATGAACTTCTCGCCCTGCTTGCGCTAGTGCTGCCACAAGTGCATCGGGACGTACTTCTTTTTGACGGTTTTCACAGGCCATTGGAAAGGTGTACAACGTGCCATCTGGCGTAGTGCTAAACCAATTGTTTGGAAATACCGCGTCTGGCGTTGCAACATCTGAAGTTGGATAATCAAACTCAACAACTTGAACGCCCTCTTGACGCAGCGTTGCAACCATACTCGCGAACTCGGCCATTACTCGACGTGAGACTTCTTCTTGGCTGAGTGACACTTTATGTTGGAACTCATTATCTTGTGCGGTTTCTTCATTAAAACGAAACTCTTTCGGTGGCACCATCACTACGCAGTTTGCGGTTTGGCGCTGAGCACTTTGCGTGCTTTCTTCTTTCCCATTAGCAAATTGGGTCACTGATTCGTGTAATAGCATCCAATACATTCCTTATCACTAGAATGAGGAGATTGTAAATTTATTGTTAACTTCAGTTTTGCTGTTTTGACAATTAATTTAATTGCACAAAAGTAATTTTTGCTGCATTAAGTTCATTTTTCCTTAAATTTTATTGTCACTTTGCAGGTTTAAGCTTTTATGGCACCACGATGAACATGATAAGAATTCATCATAAGAATCAGAACCATAGACAATCACACTCATAACCAACTAGTTACATTTAAGACACAATCGGTTAGACTATTTTTTCGCCCCTCTCGTCAATCGGTCTGCTTTATCGAGGAGCAGGCAAAAAACTCTCATACACGCGGTTTCGTCCAAAGCAGCGTGAATCGATGGATTTAGCCACCCCAAATGGCACTGTTTTAACTTTAGGATGAGTTATGTTTAAACGATTTGAAGGCTTTACAGAGCCGTTCCCCAAATCTACACCGGATCAGCCTCCTTCAGGGATGTTCGCTTTTCTGCGTTATTACACTCGTGGTTATGAAAAGCCTTTGATCATCATGTCTTTGATGGCCACAATTGTGGCTGTTGTTGAGGTAATGTTGTTTGGCGCCATGGGACAATTGGTTGATTGGTTGTCTACCAGCAATCCAGAAACGTTCTTACAAGACAACAAATCGGATTTGATTTTCTACGGAGCCTTATTGCTGGTTGTCATGCCTATATTGGTGATCTTGTACTCGTTGCTCGTTCATCAAACGTTATTGGGCAACTACCCAATGTCTATCCGCTGGCTTGCACACCGGTATTTGCTCAATCAAAGCTTGAACTTCTATCAAGATGATTTTGCAGGTCGAGTCGCAACGAAAGTCATGCAAACCTCATTAGCTGTGCGCGAAACCGTGATGAAAGCTATGGATGTGTTTGTTTACGTTACGGTTTACTTCACCAGCATGATCATTATGTTAGCGACGGCAGACTGGCGTTTGATGATCCCAATGATTGTCTGGCTACTCGCTTACATCGCTATCCAAATCTATTTTGTCCCTAAGCTCAAAGACGTCGCTTCAGCACAGGCCGATGCACGTTCGACAATGACAGGGCGCATCGTCGACAGTTATACCAATATTCAAACCGTCAAACTGTTTTCTCATAGCCAGCGCGAAACCCAATATGCCGAGCAAGGCATGAAAGGATTTTTGAATACGGTCTATCGTCAAATGCGCCTAGTGACCGGCTTCGACGTCGCTGTAGAGATCTCAAACTATATTTTGGTATTTTCCGTTGCTGCTTTATCGATTTACCTGTGGTTGGATAGTGCCATCAGCGTTGGCGCGATTGCGATAGCTGTTAGCCTTGCATTACGCGTAAATGGTATGTCGATGTGGATCATGTGGGAAGTTGGCGCCCTCTTTGAAAATATGGGAACCGTAGTCGATGGAATGAAAACGCTCTCTAAGCCTATTGATATTAAAGATAAACCAGGCGCAAAAGACTTATTAGTCACTGAAGGTGGCATTCACTTTGATAACGTCAGCTTCCATTACGGTGAGAATAAAGGCGTGATTAGCCATCTCGATCTCAACATCAAACCAGGAGAGAAAGTAGGCTTGGTTGGGCGCTCCGGCGCCGGAAAATCGACTTTGGTGAACTTGTTACTTCGTTTCCACGATGTCGAAGACGGCAGCATTAAGATCGATGGACAGAACATCTCAGAAGTCACACAAGACTCTTTGCGTTCAAAGATCGGTATGGTGACCCAAGATACTTCTCTGCTACACCGTTCAATTCGAGACAACATTTTGTATGGCAATCCAGATGCGACAGAAGAAGATTTGCTGAAAGCCACTAAGCAAGCGCATGCCCATGAGTTTATTGAAACTCTGACCGACCCATTTGGTAATGTCGGATACGATGCGCAAGTTGGTGAACGTGGTGTGAAACTGTCTGGCGGCCAACGTCAGCGTATCGCAATATCTCGTGTGCTACTCAAAGATGCACCATTGCTGGTATTGGATGAAGCAACATCGGCTCTGGATTCAGAAGTCGAAGCAGCGATTCAGGAAAGCTTAAATGAATTAATGCAAGGGAAAACGGTTATTGCTATCGCTCACCGATTATCGACCATCGCACAAATGGATCGCCTCATCGTGCTAGATAAAGGCAGCATCGTTGAACAAGGTTCTCATCAAGAACTCATTGCGAATAACGGCATTTACGCCCAGCTTTGGGCGCATCAAACTGGCGGATTTATCGCTGAAGAACTAGACAATCAACACGCTTCTTAACGAGTGATAAGCTCAATAAAAACGGCGCTTTAAGCGCCGTTTTTTATTTTAATCCATGGCTAGACGCTCATATAGCCATTGTGGTTTCTCATATATGAAACACTCTCCATGATAAAGCTCACACTTTTTCTGCTAATATACCGCCTCGTTGCGTATCCATTGCAATGAACACAATACAGAGTATTGAGCCGTCTTCATTTGTCATTTCACTTTTTGAGAAACAGCTATACTCAATAGATGGCTTAGTTATTATATTAACAATAAGGTAATTAGCTTATGTGTAAATGTGGTTCAATGCAGATCGTACAACTCAAACCAAGTTGGGCTGACAAGCTATTCGGCTACTCAGAAAGATGGAAATGCCAACTTTGTTGTAAGATCTACCGCATCTAAAATTAAAAATAGAATCTTAGTTTTTCTAAGAAAAAGCAGTGGCCCGACAGTAATTGTCGGGTTTTGTTTTTCTGTACATCCATTTTTATCCCTTCGCAACACGGTCACTCATCACGGCAAAACCTAGCATCTCAATGTGACTTAGGTATAGAATCAGGCCCACTTATTTATTCCGATATTCACATATAACTGGTCACTATGAACAAAAGTTTGCTAACGAATGTCCTCGCTATCGCTTTGATGGCTGGAGGTCATCAATTACAAAACGACTATCTTTGGTATGCAGGGCTGTTTGCGTTCTCAGGCGCCATCACCAACTGGCTTGCCATCCATATGCTATTTGAGAAAGTGCCTGGATTATACGGTTCTGGCGTGATCCCCGCGCGATTTGAAGAGTTTAAACTGGCTATCAAAAACTTAATGATGGAACAGTTTTTTACTGAAGCGAACATTGACCGATTCTTGAATAAAGAAATGGCGGGCGGTGTGAACATCGATCTTCAACCAGTAATTGAGAAAGTAGATTTAAATCCAGCATTTGATTCCCTAGTGGAAGTAATTGAAGGCTCTCAATTTGGCGGCATGCTAGCGATGTTTGGCGGCTCGGAAGCGCTACAACCCATGCGCCAACCTTTCGTCGAAAAAATGCAAGAATCCATCATTGAGTTGAGCAAGAGCGATAACATCAAAGAAGCACTGAAAGAGCAATTCGAATCTCCTGCAATGATGGATGAGATAAAGCAGAACATTGAAGGTATCATCGATCAACGTTTAAGCGAATTAACACCGGCATTAGTTAAAGAAATGGTGCAAAAGATGATTAAACAACACCTTGGCTGGCTAGTCGTTTGGGGCGGTGTTTTTGGAGGTTTAATTGGCCTTATCAGTACCTTTATCGGGGCATAATCGCTCACCGATTTATTAAAAAAGGAGCTTCGGCTCCTTTTTTAATCGAGAAAAAGTAATATACCAAGCCACGCTAAATAAGGAGGCTCAACACATGCCTCGCCTAACCAAGGAGCTCGGGATTAACACCAAATCCCGTTTTATGTTCTTCAATGACCACTTCACTACGAGTTTGAATCACGCCCGGAAGCGTGCCTAACTTGCTCGACATAAACTCCTGATACGCTTTCATGCTCTTAACACGAACTTTTATCATGGTATCGAAATCTCCAGAGAGCGAGTAGCACTCTTCAATTTCAGGCATCAATTCCACCGCTTTCGCAAACTTTTCAAAAATAGAAAAACTGGTTTGGTCTAAACGAATATGGATGAATACCTGCACATCCAGCCCCAACTTTTCCGCATTCAACTCTGCATGGTAACCATTGATATACCCTTCTTTTTCTAGTCGCTTTACACGGTCAGAACATGGAGAAGTCGTTAAGTTAATCAGCTTTGCTAGTTCTACAACTGGAATTCTGCCTCTCGAATGAAGCACTCTCAAAATATGTAAATCAATCCGGTCCAATTGATAACTCATTAACCCACTTCCTTGTAACCACTTAGAAAGCATCACATTAATCGTTGCTCAAAAAATTGCAAACCATCAAATGCACAGCATGTGAAATTCAGCAGAGAATAACCAGAAAACAACGAAGGAGGGAAAGTGCTATGATTATTGCCGCTCACTTAGTAACCGTGATATGAAGATAAAAAGCAACCTAGCGGCTCCCGCGGAGTCGCAAATTTGAAAGCGCATGACACGCCTGTATAGATATGTCGTTCGGGCAACGCCGCCCTATTTAGCCATTAATTATGGCTATCACTCAGAGTTAGAGTGCGGCCGATGTATGCCGTGTAGGATGTGGAACAACCTCTCCAATTGCACGATGATTACAACAACGGCAGTAGTATTGAGGCTCCATCTCGTAATAATGTTCACCTGATACAAATTTCGCCATCAGCTGTGTAAAACTCACCATTTTGCCTGTTAACGAGTCAACAGACTGAGGCTCGCAACGCTTCATAATCACTTTATGTTGCGTTGATTTTCTACAAGCTGCGCAATATATATCCGGCATTTCTCTTCTCCCTACTTTTTCGTCCTACTGACAGTTGACATATTTTGTTCAAAATAATTCCACAATTAAAAAGCTCCTTTAATTTTTTGTGCCCTATCTTCAAAAAATTGAACGAAAGTATCAAAAAACTGAGACATTGGTCAGACCTCAACTTTTGTACCATCAATATGAGCAAACGTGCTTATGTGTGTAATAATACGACACATTACACATAAGCAATTGTTCGGGCTTATTATTTAGTAAGGCGCATGACAACTTTACAGCTGGCTAGATCGAGCTTTCGAGACGCCTTGTTATCTTGATTTACCCCGCAAACCAGTTGCTAGCAGCTATAGCCGTCTCATCAAGGAAGAAATGCATGACGATACAACCGATTCTCACTACCGAAAGACTCGTCCTCCGGCCATTCAATATCGATGACTGCCAACAAGTGGCTTTACTCGCTGGAGATAAGCGAATTGCCGACATGACAGCAAACATCCCTCATCCTTATGAGCGACCGATGGCGCAAGCATGGATAGATAGGCACGATCCGATGTATCAGCAGCATCAAGGCGTGGCGTACGCTATTACCTTGCAAAACACTGGGGAGTTACTTGGTGCAGTGAGTTTACCGCGTATCGAAGAGGGATATGTCGGATGATCATCCATGAAACTTCACAAAATCTGCCCAAGAACAACCCTTTCTTGCTAGGAACTGTATTTTTGTCGCTGTTCTATTTTTCCTACCTAGCAGACAAGATCGTCGAGTTTGGACTCGTAGCACTCACAATAATAGGATTGAAACTTCTCTCAACGTACTTCACGCGCCGCGTGTTCAATCCTAAAACGCTAGATATCGATGCAAGCACCAACACCTTGAAGTACCGCCAGGGCTCAACGGTTTACTTCCGTCTACCTCTTGATGACATTGTCAAAGTCCAAATACAGAAAGAGTTCTTCTCTAGCAAAAGTTTGATGCTCTACACAGTCAACGACGCTTACCAAGTGCCGAATTCAAACAATTTCGATTCTCTACAGTTAAAGGATTTAATGAAACAACTTGAAGAGAGAATTGATGATCAATCTCGCTAAAACGAAAAGAGAAGACATTCTAGAATGTTGCCAATTTGGTCTCTAAATAGAAAGACAAAAAAGCCAGCAATAACGCTGGCTTTTCTCTGTGTTAGTCTTGTGCGACTTTCACGCGAATTTTGCTTTTTTCTACGTTCGTCAAATTCAGTGCTTCAAGAGCAGAAATGGCTTCTGCTTCGTCCGGCATGATGACAAAACCGAAGCCTTTCGACAAACCCGTGTCTTGATCAAGCACTAGCGAACACAGTTCTACTTTGCCGTACGCTGAGAATAATTTGCGGATATCTTGCTCGGTCATGTGACGAGCCAAGTTTCTTACTAAAAGTTTCATAATGAACCTAGTTGGTTTGATAACGGTTCGATTCTCTCAGTTTCTCTCTGGCAAACCAAGTGAATAATATGACGGCGTTGACTAGATCATTCTAAGTACATCTGTTTAAATGATTTTCCGCTCATTTTTCACCCATAGGAGAGTCGGCATGGAAACGAAACGTCTCAAACTCATCCCTGCTTGTTTAGAACGAGCCGAAGAGGCGCATCAAGCTGTCGTTCGCAGCCAAAAGACTCTCGAAGTCTATCTGCCGTGGGTGCCTCATGTGCTGACATTAGAAGCGATGATAGAAGGGACAGAGAAAGCCATCGCAAACTTTGAAAACTTCGAAGAAGAGCTGCGTTACTACATCATTGAAAAGGAAAGCGATCGCTTACTGGGTGCGGTCGGCTTGATGATTCGAGATCCCGACGTACCATCCTTTGAGATAGGTTATTGGTTAGATAATGCTGCCGTTGGCAATGGTTATGTTGCCGAGGCTGTACTCGAAGTTGAGCGCTATGCGTTTGATGACTTGGGCGCCAAGAGAATCGCAATTCATGCTGATAGCACCAACCAAAAGAGCCGGGCTGTAGCCGAGCGCTGTGGTTATGAGTTCGAAGGAGAGCTCAGAAACGAACGTCTGACTACATCGGGAGAGTTGAGTAACACCGTTATTTACGCCAAAATTCGTCGCGACTAACACTCCAATCTAACCGAGCAATGCTAAGCTTTGATCTCAAGCTACCACCATTAACGTTAATTAAGTTTCAGATAAAACAAAGCCCGCTAAAATAGCGGGCTTTGTGTTCATATACGGGAAGTTACTAGTCTAGTTCAACCAGTTTTTTCTCGAACGACTGGTGTTGGTCTAACACGTCTTGCGCAGCACCGCCCGTTGCTTTACTTACCACAATGATAGCAAGCGTAGAGAAGATGATGCCCGGTACGATTTCGTACACATCAAACCAACCGCCAGTTAGCTGCTTCCAAACCACGATAGTGATACCACCAACAAGAATACCTGCTAACGCGCCGTTACGGTTCATACCGCTCCAGTAAAGGCTAAGTACAACCGCAGGACCAAATGCCGCACCAAAACCAGCCCAAGCGTAAGATACAAGACCAAGTACTGAGCTATCAGGCGTCATCGCTAGGAATAGCGCAACAAGCGAAATAACGATAACACCGATACGACCAATCATTACGATTTCTTCAGAAGACGCTTCTGGCTTGAATACTTGCTTGTAGAAATCTTCTGCAAGCGCTGAAGATGAAACAAGGAGCTGTGAGTCAGCGGTACTCATTACCGCCGCTAGGATTGCTGCTAACAACATACCCGCAACGACAGGGTGGAATACTGCGTTAACCAATAGCATGAAGATCTTCTCGCCGTCTTCTAGTTGAGTACCCGGATGACCCGTAACCCAAACCAGACCAACAAGACCAACAAGCATTGCACCAACCATAGATAGTGCCGTCCAAATCACTGCGATACGACGTGCAGTCGTTAGATCTTTGTTTGAACGAGACGCTTTAAAACGCGCTAGGATGTGTGGCTGACCAAAGTAACCAAGGCCCCACGCCGCTAGAGAGATAATGGCAATCGCAGACAATGGTTCGCCTTTCGCGTCATTCCATAGCGTTGCAAGTTCTGGGTTGATGTCATGTAGATCAGAACTTAGCTGACCTAAACCACCGTCCATTACCGCTATAGGAACAATCATTAGCGCAGCCGCCATTAGCAGACCTTGCACTAAGTCAGTCCAAGATACCGCTAGGAAACCACCGAATAGTGTGTAAGAAACGACACACACCGTACCGATGATAACAGCGTAGGTGTAATCTAGACCGAATACCGTCTCAAACAGTTTGCCCCCTGCGACCAAACCTGAGCTGGTGTAGAAAAGGAAAAATAGAAGAATGAAAAACGCAGAGATTGTCTGAATCAGTTTCGACTTATCGTTGAAGCGACGTGACAGGAACTCTGGCAACGTTAGCGCGTCAGTTTGGATACTGTAGGTACGGAGGCGTTTTGCACTGATGAGCCAGTTTGCCCATGTACCAAGAAGTAGACCGCCGGCTAACCAGAAGGCCTCGATACCCGCAGCGTACGCATAGCCAGGCAAGCCTAGCAGCAACCAACCACTCATGTCTGAAGCACCTGCAGATAATGCAGCAGGCCACGGACCTAGGCTACGGCCACCTAGGAAGTAGTCAGATGAATTGGAAGTCCTCTTATACGCGTAAACGCCAATAGCAACCATAATCAGTAAATACGCCACAAAAGTGGACGTGATAGCAAAGCTATTTTCTATCATTAGATAGTCCTCGTTATAATTATTTCCTTCCTTGCCTGCCCTGATATTTTACCGTCTCAGCAATACATCAGAGTATAAAAAACCAATCTGGACCGGCTCTCAGTCCAGTTACTCCAGATTGGCATTACAAGTCAGGTTAGTGAGTTTCGTTCCCCAACTCGAGTAGAGTTGCGTTACCACCCACCGCGGTAATATTTATCGTTCGAGTGCGCTCAGTAATGAAGCGCAACGAGAGATGAGGATCATGAGCCAATTTCGGTGACTCTAAATCCGTTTCAGAAACTAAGCCGACGATTGCACCGTCACGCTTAGCTAGTTGAAGATTGAGCGCATGCTCAATCTGTGAACGCCCAACATAACCCACACTACGTACATCGCTCTCAAGCAACGGGGCAGACGCATCGTACGCAACAACCTGGACTAAGTTAGATGGGAAGTTTGCCAACGCTACAGCTTGCTTAACCAATTGGTTTAGCTCTGCATTGTCACTGCAAACGACCACACTGTTGCCTGCAATTAAGGCACAGGTGATCATCGCAAAAGCACTGTATAACGCATTATCAGCAGGCTCGATGTTGTTTTCACAAATCACCAAAGCCACACCGCGTCCTGCGGCATACAGTTCGTTAGTTTCCCCTGTAGGGCCAACTAACTGGTGAGTTTCTGCAAGAAGAGCTGATGCTTGTTGCAAGTGGTAAGAAACCACTTTGGCAACGGTAGACTGCTGCCCTTCTAGTGCAGATTTAAATGCCAGAACATGCTCGCATTTGTAATCAAAATCAGTCAGATTCCACTGCTCCCACGCAGAGAATGCATCTTTAAAATAGGTGATCTGATGAACCATAATGCGACTCCTTATGCGTTTTCTGCTTGAGCAAGAAGATGTTGAGTAAATCGGAATAGGTAGTGTGGACCACCAGCTTTCGGGCCAGTACCTGACAAGCCTTGACCACCAAACGGCTGTACACCAACCACAGCACCAACTTGGTCTCGGTTGATGTAGCAGTTACCTACTCGAGCATGCTTCTCAATCCAACGGTACGTGGTTTCGTTACGGCTATGGATACCCATCGTCAAGCCAAAACCCGTTTTGTTGATCTGCGCAACCACGTTCGGTAATTCAGACGCTTTAAAGCGAACAATGTGCAAGATTGGACCAAATTGTTCTTCTTTCAGCACATCGATGCCCGAGATTTCAAACGCACTTGGTGAGACAAAGTCACCATGCTGGCACGATTCATCCAGCTGTAGCTGAGCGACTTTAGTCTGTGCTTTGCTCATTTGCTCAAGGTGAGCGAGGAGTTTTTGTTTTGCATTGCTGTCGATAACCGGACCAACATCTGTTTTGTGTAGGTAAGGTAAACCAACATGCAGTTCATTCATCGCACCCTGAATCAGGTTGATCATACGGTCTGCTACATCTTCTTGTACAAATAGAACACGGAGGGCAGAACAACGCTGACCAGCAGATGCAAACGCCGAACGAATCACATCACGCACCACCTGCTCTGGCAATGCAGTACTGTCCACAATCATTGCGTTTTGGCCACCTGTTTCCGCAATAAACGGAACTGGTTTCGCGCTGCGCTCCGCGAGCGTAACGTTAATGCGTTGCGCCGTTGCCGTTGAGCCAGTGAATGCCACACCAGCAATAGCATCATGAGAAGTCAGTGCATGACCGATCTCAGCGCCGCGACCAGTAAGTAACTGAATCACACCTGCAGGGAAGCCAGCATCAAGCATTAGTTCAATAGCGCGAGCGGCAATTAAGCTTGTTTGCTCAGCAGGTTTTGCAACCACTGTGTTACCCGCAATCAGTGCTGCCGTCACCTGACCAAGGAAGATAGCCAACGGGAAGTTCCAAGGGCTAATACACACAAACACACCAAGACCTTCACGGCTAGAAATGCGTTTCACACCATCAAAGCCTTCTAGCTCAAATGGCTGTAGGTTTTGCGCTTGTTTCGCGTAATAACGACAGAAATCCACTGCTTCACGAACTTCATCAATGCTATCGTGAATCGTTTTACCCGCTTCTTTGTGACAAATCGCCACCAGCTCAGCCAGATTTTCTTCCATTAAGTCAGCAAGCTTTTCTAAACAAGCCGCTTTTTGCTCAACAGGAACACCTTTCCAATCAGAGAAAGCACTTTGCGCCGCATCAATTGCAGCGGAAACGTGATCAAGAGTTGCAAATGCCACTTTGCCGACTTCAATTCGGCGATCGTATGGTGCGGTGATGATCTCAGCCGCATTTTCCTTGATCATGCTTTCGGCAAAGCGTTCACCATTGATCATCGGGCCTGCAACCCACTGGTTGTCCATGAAGCTTTCGACCTGAGCTTCAAATGGCTTCGCTTCACTGTCGATGTCAATGTTGACGCCGTATGAGTTCTTACGCTCAGGGAAAATATCGGCAGGCAATGGAATTTTGTCGTTGTGTAGCGTGTCAAAACCCGTCAACACATCCACAGGGTGATGGGTCAACTCATAAATCGGACAACGCGCATCAACTAGACGGTGTACAAACGAGCTGTTCGCACCATTTTCAAGCAGACGACGAACCAAGTACGGAAGAAGATCAGCATGGCTACCGACAGGAGCATAAATACGTACTGGCTGACCGTACATTTTCATAACATGGTTATACAGTGAATCACCCATACCATGCAGGCGCTGGAACTCGTATTCTTTGTGCTCCGCCATGACAGCAATTGCCGTCACCGTGTGAGCATTGTGGCTTGCAAATTGTGGGTAGATATTACCGCGAACCCCTTCGCTAAGTAGGAAACGAGCACAAGCTAGGTATGCAACGTCCGTCGCTTCTTTGCGAGTGTATACTGGGTAATTTGCATAACCCGCTTGTTGAGACCACTTGATTTCGCTGTCCCAGTACGCGCCTTTAACCAAACGCAGAGGAATAACGTCACCTTGCTCTTTTGCGAGTGCATTTAGCCACACCAAGACTGGTAGCGCACGTTTTGAGTAGGCTTGAATAACCAAACCAAACTTGCCCCAACCTTTCACAAGATCGCTACGGTACACTTTCTCAAATAGCTTCAGAGAAAGCTCAAGGCGATCCGCCTCTTCTGCATCGATTGTGATTGCAACGTCGACTTCAATAGCACGTTTTAGTAGTTGCATTAGTGAGTCATACAACTCTGTCATTACACGTTCTTCATTTGCGACTTCGTAGCGCGGATGTAATGCAGAAAGCTTGATGGAAATCGAAGGCGCTGGACTGGTGTCATTGCCGTAAGTTTCTCGACCTACCGCTTCGATCGCCATTAGGTAATCTTTGAAGTACTTGTTCGCGTCCGCTGTAGTTAACGCCGCCTCACCTAACATATCAAATGAGTAGGTGAAACCTTTGTCGCGCATTGGACGACCGTTCTTTTGCGCTTCTTCGATCGTACGACCACGAACAAACTGGTGACCCATGATCTTCATTGCCTGATACATGGCTTTACGAATCACAGGCTCAGAGAATTTATTTACCAGACGGTTTACAGCCTGACCTGGGCTCTGGGTGCCTTGCTCACCAAGACCAACCACTTTACCTGTTAGCATGAGGCCCCATGTTGATGCGTTAACAAACACAGAGTCAGAGTTTTTCAGGTGAGATTTCCAGTCTGCGACACTCAACTTATCTTTAATCAAAGAATCTGCTGTCGCGGCATCTGGGATGCGCATTAATGCTTCTGCAAGACACATCAGCAAGATACCTTCTTGAGTATCTAAGCTGTATTCCAGCAATAAAGCATCAATCATCTGGATTGACTTCTTATCGGCACGAATGGCTTCGATAAGGTGGGTCGTTTGGGTAGTGATCGCCGATTTTTCATCCTCTGTCGGCGTCGCTAGTGGCAATAGTTGCTCTAGCCATTGAGACTCGTCCACCATATATAATGGCGAGATCAGTGACCACAACTTATCAAGCGGCTGCCCGATAAATTCCGGTGTCAACACGTTCGTAGCTGTAAACATGTGTGTTCCTCAATCTCACTCCTCGAAAACCGCTTCGAGGATTATCAATGGCTGGCAGTGTATTTTGAGGCCGATAAGAATACTTGTCAAAAACTACGACATTTTTGCCAAAAACTCGCTTTTATAACAAAACATCCACATAGTCACATTCAAATAGGTAATATTTTGTGTTGTAAATTTTAATTTTTTCATTGCATTCACAACAAAATATCAAGAATATCAATAAGATTTTTGTGAAGAGCTCGTTCTAAGAGAAAATGTAGGATCAAGTGGCATATCAACCACTGCAAAGAACAGAGAATTTAAAAAAACGAGAGATAGGTCACGTGAATAAAACATAAAAAAACCATGCATAGTGCATGGCTTCATTCTGATTGATGATTATTTGACCTAAAAAAACGCGTTGTTATCCAACTTGTTTTTTATAACGGGAAGGTGATATTCCCTGTAAGCGAGTAAAAGTATGAGTAAAAGTACTCTGGCTTGAGAAGCCAGTAAACTCGGCAATTTGCCCTAAAGAAAGGTGCCCTTGCTCGATTAATTCACGAGCCATGTCGATTCGCTTTCCGAGAACATATTGATGAGGTGTAATCCCCATCTGCTCTTTAAACAAGCAATGGAACTGACTTTCCCCAAGAAACACTCGCCCGGCCAATTGAGCCACACTAATCTTATGACTCAGGTGCTGCTCAATGTAACGATCAATCGCCTCCAAATCAAAGCGCGACTCTTTTCGACTGGTCTCAAATGCCGAGATATGGCGCTGCATTAACGCAATCACAGTGTCGTTACACGCACGACTTAACAGCAGGTCATCCGGATGGTTTCGCATTTCCTGAACCAACATCTGTATCAGCTTCTGAATTTGACTATCTAACTGGAAGTAGACATGGTCTCTCTCCAGGTTATTGATTTTTTGAAGCATTTCAGGATCATCATTTGTCGGTTTGGGCATATTCAGCACCAAAATATCCGATTGATTGATGACGCCACCGAAAGCATGATCAGAGCATGCGGTGACCACACAACCTTGACCAGGGCCGACAAAATTACCTCGCCCGCGCACTTCAAATTCGGCTTGCCCTTTTAAACCAATCACGATCTGCGTATAAGAATGATCGTGGCAATCCATATAAGACGGAAGTGTGATCAGCTCCGCCGGTTTTGGCAGCATAATCTCTTGATATGAAAGGATTTCTTGGTTATCTGAGTCACTCATTTTAAACAGTCGTCTTTACACGGTCAGCTTACGTCTTCGCATCATATACCTTCTTTGTTGGGTTGCAACTTTTACCCAACTCAATCGACAAGATCAAATCAGCATGATCAAGTTCATTTACATGATCATAGTTCCGGAACGATGATCATGCGAGGTTAATTTACGGTCAGTGAGCAACCAATTTTATTAACAAAAACGGATAGATAGGCAACACCTTACGTATACATAATCAATCAATGTAAAGATCCTTATTACCGAACAATCTGTTATTTTGTAAAACACCGTGCTCCATATTAGATAACTCGTCCCTGAAACGGATCGAAACCCACTCTTAAACTCAACATAGAGGGATTTCCCCCCTTACTAATATGCTTCTGATTCAATACATTAGTTATCGAGCTTTAAGATGCATACGATCTAAAGCTCTCGGTATCTCATTGATACCTCTAACTTACTTAGCAGACCCTCGCTAGGTAATTTAGAACCTCTTCTACACGTCGACAAGATTATATCTTGTGTTGCCAGCCCGTCTTCAGGCTGGCTTTTTTTTCGCTTCTCAACAATGAAAACAATGGCATAAGCTGATATCATAGCTTTTGTCTCACTGTCCCTCTCATATGCTTAGGTGCTGCTCTTTCACTCACAAGTGATATGAACGTCAACCACATTACAACTGAGTTGTAGGAAGCATGATCAAGGACGATACGAGTTGTAAGCCGAACATTGGCGGACATCCGTGAGCGCACATATCTGTAATGAAACAGACCATTTTCCCAATTAAACTCTTCGTTCCATTTCGTCGTTGTCTATGACTACCTGACGAAAACATCGAACACCATGAATTTAATTGGATTGAGCGCCAATCAACGAACGTGTTCTAGCAACGTAACTGCCTACTTGGCAACATCAATACGAGCCATGTAACACGGACGTCTCTGTATTGGTAAAAGCAGTATGTAGTGAGTCCTTTTGTGAATATTTCAGTCGATACCATAGAACAATCCCTCCTTAAACAGCTACCAGGTTGTTGGGGATGCAAAGATAAAGATTCGGTATTCCTATACGTAAACCAGGAATACGCAGAACTGTTAGGGCACACGTCGCCCGAGGAGTGCTTGGGTAAAACTGATTTTGATATGGCCAGCCCAACCACTGAATGCGCGCAAGAATTTCAACGCCAGGATAAACACGTTCTCGAAACTGGCGAGTCACTAAAAATTCTGGATATCCACCCTTATCCAGATGGCCGCTGGCGAGCACATATATTTACTAAAACACCGTGGCGAGATGACAAAGGCGACATCGTAGGCACCATTTTCTACGGAAGGGAACTCACCGACACCGCCGTGATTGAAGTCGGGTATTGGGTTTGTCGTGCAATCAGTACCAACCCAAATCAACAATCCATCTTTCGTTTTTCTGACTTACAACCAAAACCAGAGAAGCTCACATGCCGCGAGCAAGAAACGCTTTTCCTCTTGCTCTATGGCAAAAAGCCTCAATTTATCTCTCAGGTCATGGGCATATCAACAAAAACCGTTGAAGGTCACGTCGCACGCTTACGTAATAAGTTTGCAGCGAACAGCAAGAACGAGCTAATAGATAAAGCAATGGAAGCAGGCTACGGCTCTGTTGTACCCAAAACGCTGCTTAAGCATCAATTATCGGTTGTGTTGAATGGAGAGCGATAATTCGCATCGCTTCTACCTACAAAAACACCGCCCCAATTCGGCGGTGTTTGTTTACTCATCAGGGACCATAAGCCTATGGCGCTAAACGATCAATGTCCCAACTTCCATCATGCTGGGAGAAAAGAAAACGATCGTGAAGGCGATGTTCGCCACCTTGCCAAAATTCGATGCTCTTTGGTTTTACGCGAAAGCCCCCCCAAAAGGTTGGTACTGGTATTTCACCCTTAGCAAACTTCTGTTTTAGCTCTAAAAACTTACCTTCCAACACACCTCTGGCAGAAATACGGCTACTTTGTTTGCTCGCGATTGCGGCCAACTGGCTCTCTTTAGGACGAGAAGTAAAGTATTTCATATTCTCTACGGCGGTAAGCTTTTCAGCCACACCAGTAATATGAACTTGGCGCTCTAACGGATGCCAAGGGAAGTGCAAACTAATATTGCTGTTATGCTCTAGCTGCTGGGCCTTGCGACTGCCTAGGTTGGTGTAAAACACAAAACCATCTTTGTCGACGTTTTTCAATAGAACAATGCGTTGAAACGGCATGCCATTTTCATCAACCGTTGCAACTGTCATCGCAGTCGGGTCCGTTAAACCCGCTTCAACTGCTTGCTCTAGCCACAGATTAAATTGATCAATAGGATCAGCTTTCAAATCTTTACGACGCAGCCCACCTTTGGTGTACTCACGACGAATATCAGCAAGTTCCATCTTTACTCCTTCACTCGTTTTTGTCGATTGTGCTCCCGATACTGAGGAAATACAAGGACATCATTGTGCTTGTTATCGTTGCCGCTCACAGCATCACAGTGCGTCATTTGATACCATGACACAAAAAACCAGTGAGCCGATCGTGAACTTACTCAACCCCAAAGCCCTACGTCATTTTTTACTGCTACTGTGTGCCGTCGGCATTTCAGGGCTTGCGCTTACTCATCATTACGCAACTCAATACCAACATGATCAATGGCAACAAAAGCTAGAGAGACAAGCCGCGCAAGTGTCACAAGAAGTGGACTACGAACTGGCAAAGTTTGAACAGATACCAAACCTATTAAGTCACGACCCAAGACTACTCAAAGCAGTAGAGCGCGGAACGCCCTCTCAAGAGCTCAACCTACTGTTATCAGATTGGTTGAAGCAAAGTTTGGCCGATACGATTTACGTTCATGACCGCACCGGGTTAGTCATTGCCTCAAGTAACTTTCAGCAAGAAGATACGTTTGTTGGCTCTAGCTTTAGCTATCGCCCCTATTTTAAAAATGCGCGACGCGGTGAGCCCGCTCAATATGTTGGATTAGGCGTGCGCTCGAATAAACGTGGGTACTTCTTCTCATCTCCGCTGTGGGTAAATGAGGAAGTCGTTGGCGTGATCACAGTAAAAGTGAATTTGGAGCAATTAGAACAGCGCCTTTCGCAAACCACGACTGACGTACTCATTACAGATAAACACAATGTCGTGTTTATGAGCAATTTACCAGACTGGCGCTATCGTGCACTTTTCCCACTGTCATCGAGCGCAATAAATGAACTTACCGAAACGCGTCAATATGGCGATACCTTACCCGAATATTTTGGTGAGTTAACGGCACACAGTGGTGTCACGGAGTTTGATGACAATCAATTGCTTCTATCACCGAATTACCTCGCATACGCAACACACTTATTGGATAAAGGGTTTCGCGTCGTTGCCTTAATTAACCACAACAGCGTTCTTGCCGCCGTTTTACAGGCCGATATCGTCTTCCTGATCTTATATGCGCTCATTGCTCTAATTGCGTTAGCGTGGTTCCAAACCCTAGTTAACAAAGCACGCCTTGCCCATCTCAATGTGAGCCTAGAAGAAAAAGTAGTGCAACGGACACTAGTTCTGAGTGAAGCCAACCAAAAACTACAACAGACCATCCGCCAATATGAGCAAAGCCAACAAGAGCTTAAACAAACACAACAAGAACTGACGCAAGCCGCGAAATTGGCATTGTTGGGCGAGCTATCAGCCAGTATTAATCATGAGATAAATCAGCCACTTTCCGCACTAAGAACCTATACCGAAAACTCGCAGCGTTTGTTGGCAATGGAAAAATACCCAATGGTCGCTGACAACTTGGGCAAAATGCTGACACTCAATGACACCATTTCGGAAGTCATTGCCCGCTTAAAAGTCTTTACTCGGAAAGCCACGCACGATTCACACAATGAAATCGCGGTACTGCACGACGCGGTACATACTGCCACCAGCATTTTGAGCAACAAGCTTATTAAGCAAGGAGTAACACTAAAAGTTCCGGCCATCGACTATGATGTGAAGCTGGCCATTCACAGCGTTGAATTAGAACAAGTGCTGATAAACCTCTTCCACAACGCCGCACAAGCGATGGAAAACCACTGTATCGATCCGCAAATATCCATTGCTGTTCAGTGTCATGATGACAGTTGCGACATTCTTGTTTCCGATAACGGACCAGGGATGTCAGACGAAGCCCTAGCAAAAGTGTTCGACCCATTTTTTACGACTAAGCCAGAGGGCTTAGGATTAGGTTTGACCATCTCCAAACGCATTTTAGAGAGCTATCACGGCTCCCTCTGTGCCTATAAACATCAGAACACAGAACAACAAGCAGGAGGCATGACCTTTATCGTGACGCTACCAATAGTCAATCAGAATAAACGTACTCCAGAAGTGGAAAACGACCATGAATAACTCAGTTTTCTTTGTTGATGACGAACCACACATTCGTGATGCCGTGTCTCAAGCCCTGCTGATTGAAGGGATAGACGTCACCTGCTTACCAAACGCAGTAGAAGCCTTACGCGTAATCGACTCAAATACGCCTGCGATTATCATTACCGATATCCATATGCCCGTGATGGATGGCTTGGAGTTTATGCGAACTTTGCGAAGCAAAAACGATCACTTTCAATTCATCGTACTTACTGGACATGGAGATGTGAAAACCGCGGTAGATGCGATGAAAAGCGGCGCGTACGACTTTCTAGAAAAACCGTTTTCAACGGAACAGCTCATGAAATCGCTCAACAATGCCAGCGATAAACTGAACTTGTTGCAAGAAAACATCTGGCTTAAGAAAGAGCTCGACATGCAAACTCATGTTGGTCCGAAAATGATTGGTCACAGTAAGGCCATGGTGAGCATTCGTCGCGCCTTGATCAGTGCGCCCACAAGCCAGCCGCTCATTTTTGTAGGTCAAGATGGTACGGGTCGGCGACTCGCTGCACAATTTGCCCACGACATACATGCAACACCGGATAGTGAGCTAATCGCCGCTTCTGGTGAAGACCTCTATGAGCTTTCATTAGAAGCGCTCGACAAAGCCATACACCGCTTAAGTGAAGGAAAACGCCACTGCAGTTTGTACTTACATAGCGCAGAGCATGTATCATTTGAGCAATGGGAATACTTATTCAAGCACCCAAAACTTGAGCGTGTTTTTGGCGCGACCACCCAAGCCGAGCCACCTCTAAAATCCCTGGCGACTCTAATTCACTTACCGACGCTCGATGAAAGAAAGGAAGATATAGGGCCTTTATACAAGCACTTTGTGCGCCACACCGCGAGTCGATATCAGTTACAGCCGCCACATATCAGCCTAGAAGAGGTCAAACACCTCACCAGTCTCGAATGGCCAGAAAACGTTAAGCAGCTACGCCAATTTGCTGAACTTCGTGCCCTCAAGCCAGATACTTTTAGAATGGAAGATTGGAACAGTGAGAAAAGTCTTGAAATTCAGAGTATGACTCAGCGCACAGAATACTTTGAATATTGCTTGTTATTCGATGCATTGCAAAGACATCGCGGCAGACTCAAAGAGGTTCAACTAGAATTACAGGTATCACGCAAAACCTTGTACGACAAACTAAAAAAACATCAGTTGGATAAAGCCAAGTTCAAGGCGTAATAGCTATACTCCGGCGCTAATTATGCTTTTGTTTGATTTAGAAAGTGTAAGAAAGCTCATTTGAAGAGAGAATAACCCTCTTCTCATATTTTATTAGCCGAGCATGCTGACATGATCGGTTAATAATAATAAGATCAAAAAGATAATCCGTAATTATATAAGCAGGGACTGTGATGAGCCGAGATAACTACAACAAACTCAACGATGAAGAGTTGGATTTTGTTGATGACAAAACTGCAGCATTGCTCCTCAATACCCCCAACAGCGCGCGTTTTATGCTCTGGGTTATGGTGCTATTTTTCATTGCAGCAATAGGTTGGGCATCTTGGGCTGAAATCGACAAAGTCACGGTTGGTCAAGGCAAAGTGATTCCCTCCTCACAGATACAAGTAGTCCAAAACTTAGAAGGTGGCTTAGTCAAAGAAATCTTGGTCAAAGAAGGCCAGTTGGTTGAAAAAGGCCAACAGTTACTGCTTATCGACGACACCCGCTTTCGCTCAGATTTTCGTGAACGTGAGCAACAAGTTGCCAACCTTACCGCATCTGTGCTGCAACTATCCGCTTCTATTAACAGTGTTGCCGTTAATCGTGATTTTGAAACGGAAAACTGGCGTCAAAGTGTACTACTTGATTACGGTAAACTGACCTTCCCACCAACCTTGGAAGAGACTCGACCTCAACTCACACAGCGTCAAAAAGCAGAATATCGCGAAGATCTAGATAATTTACGCAACCAACTTTCTGTTATTGACCAACAAGTGCAGCAAAAGCAGCAGGACTTGGTAGAGATCCAAGCACGAGTAAGGAACTTGCGTCAAAGCTACCAATACGCGAAAAAAGAACTCGATATCACCAAACCTTTGGCAGACGAGGGCGTTGTTCCTCGTATTGAACTGCTCAAATTACAGCGCCAAGTCAACGATACCCGTCGTGAAATGACGTCCAGTGAGCTCAAGATTCCCGTATTGCAATCAGCGATTCGAGAATCCATGCTCAACCGTATTGATGTTGCACTCAAATTCCGCTCTGAACAGCAAGAGAAACTCAACAGCGCCCAAGACCAGTTATCTGCTTTGGTTGAATCAGCGGTGGGCTTGGAAGATAGAGTAAACCGAACGGTTGTGAATTCGCCAGTAACAGGCAAAATCAAAACACTGAACATCAATACTGTCGGTGGTGTTATCCAACCTGGTATGGATATCGTCGAGATCGTACCAACAGAAGACACACTATTGGTAGAGGCGAAAATTGCGCCAAAAGACATCGCATTTTTACGCCCAGATCTTCATGCTATCGTGAAATTTACAGCTTACGACTTCACAAAGTACGGCGGTTTAGAGGGAGAGTTGGAACATATCAGCGCGGATACCACTCAAGATGAAGAAGGCAACAGCTTCTACATTGTTCGTGTACGCACCGAAAAAACAAACTTTGGTCAAGATGCAGATTTACCAATCATTCCAGGAATGACAGCATCGGTCGATATCATCACAGGGAAGCGAACCGTTTTGGAATATCTACTTAAACCGATTTTAAGTGCCAAAACGAACGCCTTGAAGGAGTAAACCACATTAAGATACTCGCGATAGGGAGTATTGAGCGATAAGTGATTAAATAAAAAGCACTTATTTCTCACTGACGAACTCTCTAGAAGAGTATACTTGTGATACGAGTCGAATATGCGATCCAATTTGCAGCGTAAAGTTACATTATTAATCAGCTTAAGTTGTTTGTCGTTCCAACTTGGTGCGCTGAACAGTAAAGAACAACGATGGGTCAATACGGTCACAGCGGTGTACGGCGAACGTGCGGGATTGCGCGTAAATACATGGCGAAAGAACCTCGACTTATTTAAACAATTAGAGACTCATGAACAGCTCGCTGGCGTTAACGACTTTTTTAATCAGCTGTATTTCGTTGACGACATAAAACTGTGGGGAAAGACAGATTATTGGGCTACGCCACTCGAATTTTTAGGGAGTAACGCAGGAGACTGTGAAGATTTCACTATTGCTAAGTACTTCTCTTTACTCGAGCTAGGAATACCAGATTCAAAGATGCGTTTAATATACGTAAAAGCCATCGAACTGAATCAGTTTCACATGGTATTAGCTTACTACCCTACCCCAAGTTCTGAGCCGCTCATTCTCGATAATATCAATCCTGACATTGTCCGAGCCTCTAAGCGTAGCGACTTGCTACCGATATACAGTTTTAATGGTACAAACCTGTGGTTGATGAAGTCATCTGCTAGCACTGGAGAGCTAGCAGGGAAAGCATCACGGTTGAGCCTTTGGAATGACTTACGCTCGCGCGAACGTAAGTTGCAGTTAAATAAACCTAAAATTAACTATGACGAGTGAGAAACATGACCCTATATAAGAAGCTTGTGGTGGGGATGGTTACGGTCTTTATACTCTTGTTGGCATCAGTATTCGTAATCCAATTCAACACGACTCGAGACAGCTTGGAGCAACAGCAACGTTCAGAGGTCAACAACACTATTAACACCGTAGGTTTGGCACTGGCTCCTTACCTAAAGGACAAAGATAAAGTCGCGGTTGAGTCCGTGATTAATGCTCTATTTGACGGCAGCACCTACTCCGTTGTTCGTCTTACAGCATTAGATTCTGACTACCAGATCGTGCGTACTTACCCAGTTAAACCAAGTACGGTGCCACAATGGTTTATCGACATGAATCTATTTAAAGCGATTCACGATAAGCGTGTTGTGACCAGTGGTTGGATGCAGCTCGCCGAAGTAGAAATCATTAGTCACCCAGGCGCAGCTTACGAGCAGCTCTGGCAAGGTTTTATTGGCTTGCTGTCTGTATTCAGTGTTATTTTTCTAGCTGGTTTAGTGGCAATTTCATACATCCTACGTCGCTCGCTAAAACCATTAACGGCCATCGTAAATAAAATGCATGAAATCGCGAATAACCAATTTGGTGAACCGCTTGCTCGTCCAAGAACCAAAGATCTTATCGCGGTGGTAGATGGCATTAACATGATGTCTGCTCAAATCGAGCTATCATTCAAAGAGCAAGCCAAAGAGGCGCAACGTCTGCGTGCTCAGGCTTACCTCGATCCTATATCTAAATTGGGTAACCGCTCATTCTACATCAACCAAATCGACCAATGGCTTGCAGAGCAAACGCAAGGGGGTATCGCGCTACTCCATGCTGAATACATTGGGGACATTTACGAGACCAAAGATTACCAACGCGCAGATGCCCACGTTAAAGAACTGTCTCAACGTTTGAAAAACACCATTGATGTACCGGGTGCCACTATTGCTCGCTTGTCTAGTGATGAGTTCGGCTTGCTTTTCCCTCATATGGATGAGAGCGAGTTACGCATTTTATCGGACAGCATCGTCAATTGTGTTAACGGCCTAAATACTGACCCAACAGGCTTAGCAAAACCTAAAGCGTCACTAGGGGTTGCACACAGCAAAGATCAGAAAACGCGCTCTGAAATCCTCTCGATGGTGGACAACGCACTATCGAAAGCCAAAGCGCAACCAGACAAGCCATACGGCTTCATTGGCAGTGATACACCTTCTAGTTTGATGGGTAAACAGCAATGGAAAGCGTTGGTTGAAGAAGCCATTCATAGTGATTGGGTTAAATTCCGTTTCCAAGCTGCGAAAAACACATGGGGTAAAGTATTCCACAACGAAGTATTTTCAAGCATCGAAAAAGATGGTGAAACGTATCGTGCGAATCAATACCTATTCGCACTAGAACAGTTAGACGCCACCAACATCTTTGACCAGTATGTCATTGAATCAATGATTAAGATGCTAGAAAATGGTGAACTTAATGACCCAGTCGCGATTAACATCGCGCAAAGCAGCTTATCTCAACCATCGTTTATTCGCTGGACAACTAGCATGCTGGAAAAACACGCCAAAGTGGCCTCTAAGCTACATTTTGAAATTCCAGAGGAATGCTTTATCGATCAGCCTCACCACACAGCACTGTTATGTAATGCCATTCGCCAATCAGGTGCTGAGTTCGGCGTAGATAACTACGGACGTAACTTCCAATCTTTGGAATACATCCAAGAGTTCCGCCCGAACTATGTGAAGCTCGATTACCTATTCACACACAACTTGCACGACGAAAAACAGAAATTCACGCTAACGTCGATCTCTCGTACTGCCCACAACCTTGGTATTACGACTATCGCATCGCGCATCGAAACTCAAATCCAGTTGGACTTCCTCACTGAACATTTTGTTGAGGTATTCCAAGGATTCATCGTCGACAAGGAATAAAAAGGTTTATCAACGATGAAAGACCCTTTACTGAATTCGCTCATCTACGTTAGCCGTTACTATGGGTTAGCTAACTCGCCAGAAGCGCTAGTCAACGGACTACCGCTATCTGACGGTAAACTGACCCCATTTTTGCTACCAAGAGCAGCGGAAAGGGCCGGATTGGTTGCCAAGGAAAACCGCGCAGAGCTGGAGAGCATCTCCAGCCTAATTCTGCCGGCAATCTTAGTTCTTAAAGGCGGAGACTCTTGCGTTCTCAACAGCATCAATATGGAGAAACGCGAGGCCGAAGTCACCACCCTAGAAAGTGGAATGGTGCCGATCTCTATTCCATTAGAAGACCTACTTGAGCAATACACTGGTCGGTACTTTTTAGTTAAAAAGCAATTCCGTTTCGATGAGCGCTCTCCCGAAGTGCTCAAAACCAACGAAGGCCACTGGTTCTGGTCAACCTTGTGGCAGTCAAAACGCATCTACCGTGATGTTTTAATCGCATCACTTCTCATCAACCTCTTTGCGGTTGCCGCTCCGCTATTCACTCGCTTGGTGTACGACAAAGTGGTTCCGAATCTTGCGTTTGAAACCCTATGGGTACTAGCAAGTGGCATCTTTGTCGTGTTCCTGTTCGACTTCATTCTCAAGTCGCTGAGAAATTACTTCATTGATGTGGCGGGCAAGAAGTCTGACATTCTGATTTCATCCAAACTGTTCAGCAAAGTGATGGGGATTAGAATGGAATCGAAGCCGCCTTCGGTCGGTGCCTTCGCTCGCCATTTACAAGAATTCGAATCTATTCGAGAGTTTTTTACTTCAGCGACCGTCAGTGCTCTCATTGATTTGCCTTTTGCCATTCTGTTCTTAGTGATTATATGGCTAATGGCTGGCGATCTTGTGTATGTTCCAATGGTGGGCGTGGTCATTTTGATTATTCATTCGCTACTGATACAAGGGCCGCTGCGCCGCTCCATTGAGGAGGGTTCACGCCTAGCATCGCAAAAATATGCCAATTTGATAGAGAGCTTGGCTGGGTTAGAAACCGTAAAAATGCTCAGTGCGCAAAGCCAATTCCAATACCGCTGGGAAGAGGCAGTTGCACACATGGCGAACTGGAATATAAAAAGCCGCCGAATTACGGATAGCATTCAAAACGCAGCAGGTTTTGTGCAGCAAAGTAGTAACGTAGGGATGATCATCCTAGGCGTTTACTTGATTGCAGAGGGCGACTTAACCATGGGTGGTTTGATTGCCGCAACCATGCTTAGCGGCCGCGCGATTGGTCCTTTGGTTCAGTTATCCTTACTCTCTACGCGCTACAACCAAGCGAAGTCTTCTATGACAATTATCAATCAAGTCATGGAAATGCCGGATGAACAAGAAGAAGGTAAACGTTACATTCACCGTCCAATAGTACAAGGCAAAATTGAACTTGAACGCGTGACCTTCCACTACCCAGATTCACCGGTGGCGTCGATTCGAGATTTGAGCTTGACCATTAACCCAGGCGAAAAAGTAGCGATCATAGGCCGTATCGGTTCGGGTAAAACCACGTTAGAGCGTCTCATCATGGGCTTGTATCAGCCGACGGAAGGTCATGTTCGCATTGATGATACCGACATCGCACAGCTGCATCATGTCGACATTCGCCGTAATATTGGTTGTGTGCCGCAAGATTCGAATCTGTTCTTTGGTTCTATCCGCGACAACATTACGCTAGGTCGCCCATTAACCGATGACCGTGACGTACTAGACGCAGCGAATCGTGCCGGTGTTACTGCGTTTACGCAATCTGACCCAGCGGGCTTAGAACGCCAAGTTGGTGAAGGTGGTGCAATGCTTTCGGGGGGTCAACGTCAAGCAGTCACGATCGCTCGTGCATTTTTGGGTCGTCCTCCTGTTCTACTAATGGATGAACCAACCAGTGCGATGGATAATCGCTCAGAGATGCACATTAAACATCAATTAGCACAGTTGAAACCTAGTGAAACGCTGATTCTGATTACGCACAAAACGTCTATGCTCGACATCGTTGATCGCGTAATTGTGATGGAGAAAGGCAGCATCATCGCAGATGGCCCTAAAGCGCAAGTGCTGAACGATTTGAAACAAGGCAAAGTGCGTGCGGTTAGCTAGCCTGAATTCACATTGATAAAAGACAAGGGCCCCGTTTAACTTGTGTTTAACGGGGCTTATTTTATTGGGAGCCCGAGATAATTAAGTTCTTCAAGCGCGACCCAAACGAGTACAAGGCCAACAATCACGAATAAAATCATAATCGCCTTTTCATCTTCTTCCATTTTTCAACGCCCTAAAAGCTATTTCAATTAATACACCTTAGGTTATCAGGACAAAAGTCATATTCAGCTCGTTTATGAGGAACTAGCATCATAGAATGTCGGATATGGGATACAGCTCAAAGATTGCTCTATTCAAAATCACGTCAGCTTTGGTTGAATATAAGTAATAAAGCCAAAGAGTTCGCAATGCTCACTAAGTCTTTGATTAGCCAATATAGTACTCTGTGGTACCTCAACACAGAGACAAATGGTGTAAAGAAAAATTGTGATTACTTACAGCAAAAAATCAGCTATAAAAGCCGCTTTGTAGATATCGTCGAGATGAAGAAATGAATGATTGGATCCAATTAGAGCAAGTGAGCCAGTATTTCACTACGGGCTCCCTCGGTTACAAACTATTGATGGGCATTTTTGTCCTGATCGCGTATCGCATCCTGAAGAGGATTGTAAATAGAGCCATCCTAAATTTGGCAACAACGAAAGGTGTAAAAAAGGCTCGTTTGAGTTTTATTCAGCGCTGTTTCAATGTCGCGCTGCTATTTTTGACCGCCTCTATTTTTGCCATTATCACAGGTATTGGCTATGGCGATGTGTCTTTGTTCCTATCGTCCATTTTTGCCGTATTAGGTGTGGCGTTTATTGCGCAGTGGTCAATTCTGAGCAACATCACTGCCAGCTTTTTGATCTTTTTTGTCTTCCCATACCGAGTGGGTGACCGAATTAAAGTCGTAGACAAAGATGAAGACATCTGCGGTGAGATTCAAGAAATCAGCATGTTTCACGTGTTAATTAAGCACGACAACGGTAACTTGATCACTTACCCAAACAACCAGATTTTGCAAAAAGCAGTGCTAAAGCTGGCAAAAAACAAGCCAGAGCCAAGTAAAGCAAAATCTCGGATTTATACTCGCAGAAAGAAATAACCCACTAAAAAGCCGATGTATCTACATCGGCTTTTTTAATGCACTTCTTTTTAAGTTTTAGTGTTGACCTCAACTTATCTTGAGGTTTTAGCCTTAGTCGCACGATTAAAAATCAACAATGAAAAAAGGAACCATTGTGTCCAAAATTGCGATTATTTATTTCTCTAAAACCGACGTTACTGGTCAGCTTGCTCGCGCGATTGCCGCAGGTGTTGAACAACAAGGCATTAAGCAGCAAGATGAATGTGAAATCCTCTCTCACCGAATTGAAGGCAGTGAGATTATTGAGGGACGTTTTGTGAACCCTAAACTAATGGATGAACTTGCTGAGTGTGATGCGATTATCTTTGGCTCACCGACCTATATGGGCGGTGTAGCAGCGCAGTTTAAAGCATTTGCAGATGCAAGCAGTGAATCTTGGTATTACCAAAAATGGGCGAGCAAAATCGCGGCTGGCTTTACCAGTGGTGGGGCAATGAATGGCGACCAATCTTGCACATTACAATATCTACAAACGCTCGCTAACCAACACGGCATGATGTGGGTCGGGTTGGATAAGATCAGCAATTCTGGGGAGCAAAACCTGAATCGTTATGGTGTACAAGGTGGTATTGTTGCACAAGGTGGTGAAGGTGGTCAGTTGCATGCTTCTGATGTTGCAACGGCGGAGTATCTTGGCAAACGAGTCGCTATGCTCGTGAATAAGCTCTCCACTCGCTAACAATAAAAAGAAGCCCCGTAAGATACATCTTCGGGGCTTCATATTTATCGCTTGTTTTGAGCGCTACTTCTTGATGTAGAGGTCTTTCGAGTAGATACGACCTTCTACGTTGTTCTTGGCAAAACCGCCAACCGTAGGACGAACCAAACGCGCTTGCATGTAGTAGTAAATCGGTGCGATTGGCATATCCGCCGCCAACAATTGCTCGGCTTGATCATAGAAACCTTGGCGTGCTTTCTCATTGGTTGCAGCCAATGCACTGTTCATCGCGTTGTCGTACGCTTCACTGCTGTAACGTGCAAAGTTACCCGAGGAACCTGAGCGAAGTAAGCTCAGGAAAGTAGACGCTTCATTGTAATCACCACACCAGGAAGCGCGCATCACATCGAAATTGCCTTGTTTACGCGCCACTAAGTACGACTTCCACTCTTGGTTTTCTAACTCCACGTTTGCACCGAGATTTTTTTGTAGCATCGACGCTATCGCAACCGCGATCGATTTGTTTGCCTCACTGGTGTTGTACAGCAATTTAAAATCGAGCGGCTTGTCTTGGCTGTAACCCGCTTCTTTTAACAACTGACGCGCTTTCTCGTCACGTTGTTGCTGACTCCACTTACTGTATTCAGGCGGCGTCGCATCAAACCCTGCGGTGTACTGATGCGCAAAAGTATAAGCAGGAAGGTTGCCCACTTGCGTGACACCATTCGTAATCACATCGCGCATGATGGAGTACGACACCGCTTGACGCACTCGCACATCATCAAATGGCGGACGAGTGGTATTGAACGCGTAGTAATACGTACACAATAATGGCACCACCGTGTAAGCCTGCTTGTAATCTTGTTTAAGCTTCTGCGCCATATGAGTCGGCACATCTGACGTGATATCCAGCTCTCCTGCCGCAAAGCGATTGATAGACGCGTTTTGGTTTTCAAACGGAATGTAAGTCACTCTGTTTAGATGCGTATCTGCGCTGTCCCAGTAACTTGGACTCTTAACCAGTTCAATGCGTTCATTCACGACCCACTTATCCAATGTGAATGCACCGTTGCTAACAAATTGGTCTGGATCGCTCCACGGCTTGTCGCGGTTTTCCACTGTCGCTTGATGCACTGGCATCATGGACGTGTGCCCAGTCATAGCAACAAAGTACGGCACTTGACTGTCCAACTCAAAACGTAGGGTGTATTTATCCACTGCCTTGATACCGAGATCGTCCAAAGGCTTTTTGCCCTCTGCTACATCGGCGATGTTTTTGATCTTGGTGAGTTTGAGATACCAAACATTTGGAGAAGCGGTCTTCGGGTCCACCGCTCGGCGCAGTGAATAGACAAAATCATCCGCTGTCACAGGCTCGCCATTCGACCATTTCGCGTCTTTGCGCAAGTGAAAAGTAAAGGTTTGGTTATCCTTGGTTTCCCATGATTCTGCCACACCGGGAATAATGTTTCCGTCACGATCTTGAATCACAAGCCCTTCAAATAAGTCACGAATCACATGCATTTCTGGCAGACCTTCGGCTTTCGCTGGGTCAAGCGTCGCCGCCTCTGCGTCATTCGCACGTACTAAATGCTGTTCTGCGGCAAGTTGAATGCCTTTAGGTAAGGTCTCCGCAGCAACCGATGTAGCAAGAAAAGGGGTGAATAAAGAGGAAATCAGCAACGCCGTTGAATGTTTTTTAAAATCCATATCGTTTTTCGTTCTCCTAACGCGTCTTGTGAAGCAAGTGCCACAATTAACATTTCAACCGTTGACGAGTTTAAACGGTTCAGTTTAGCTAGGTGTAATTAGCTTAGATATTGATACTACTTCATCAATCAGGAGATTACGGTGAGTCTAATTCCAAGAACGGAAAGAGCGGCATTTTTAATTCGGCCAACATCATACGGTCAATCCGTGCTTGGTGCGCCATTACTGTATTTTCCGGCTCAAGTCGAAAGTGCTTCACGAGGTTTGATTTTGGCAGGCACTCACGGGGATGAGACAGCCTCGATTGCAGGTTTGTCCTGCGCGCTAAGAAGCTTGCCTGCTGAAAACTTACGACATGATGTGATTCTGTCAATGAATCCGGACGGCAACCAGCTAGGCACACGTGCAAATGCAAACCAAGTGGATCTCAATCGCGCGTTTCCAACCCCAAATTGGACAGAGCATGGCACCGTGTATCGATGGAGCTCTCACACACCCGTTCGAGACGTAAAGGTGAAAACAGGCTCTAAAAACCAGCTAGAGCCAGAAGTTGGCGCATTAATTAACTTGATTGAACTACGTAGGCCAAAGTTTGTGGTGTCATTTCATGAACCGCTTGCGTTTGTGGATGATCCCAAACATTCCAACCTTGCCAAATGGCTCGGCGAGCAGTTTCAACTGCCAATCGTTGACGATGTCGACTACGAAACACCCGGCTCATTCGGCACTTGGTGTAATGAACGTGATTTACCTTGCATCACGTTGGAATTGCCCGCGATTTCTGCCGATCTCACCATTGAAAAGCATCTGTCCGCTTTTATTGCTTTACTGATGCACGATCCGGATCTTTAGTCCGCTGTTGGTTAAGCGATCATGTGAGGATCTGTTTAATGTCGGTACTGATATCGCTGATCAACTGACGGGCACTGTCGTCTCTTTGTTGAACCAAGATGATAAACAGCAAATCGGTGATCACGTTTTGCGCGGTACGCGAAGCAATGGATGAGCTGCGATGTTCCGTTTCATTGGCAATCGTATCAAACGTAATATCGGCGATACCGCGCAAGCGACTTCTTCCAGGCGCAGATAACGCAATCACCTTCGCGCCCTGCTCTTTTGCCGCTTCTGCCGCGACGAGAATTTCTTTGCGCTCACCCGAAAACGAGATTGCGATCTGAACATCTTCTGGAGAGAGCGTGCGGGCAACAGCAATCTGCACGTGGCTGTCTTGTTCAGAAAGCGCCGTAATACCAAGTTTAAGCAGTTTAAAGCTTAAATCCTTCGCGGTCAGTGCAGAGCCCCCAATCCCGACCACTTGCACTCGACGCGCTTCACTCAACCATTTCACCGCTTGGTGACACGCTTCGTAAGACAGCGTATTGGTGGTTTGAAACATAGCGTCGGTTTTCGCTTTCACCAGTTTCTGTGAAATAACCGCAATGGGGTCGTCAGCCAAAATATCACTGTGCAGCGGTGTCGACTGCATCGCATGCTTACGGCCAATCTCTTCATTCAGAGCTAACTTAAACTCGCTGTAACCTTTAAAGCCAATACGCTGAGTAAATTTCACAATGCTCGATTGACTCACTTTTACTTGCGCCGCAAGTTCTTGGCTGGTGAGCAGCGCCGCCTTTTCTGCGTTTTCAACAATCCAATCGCCAACCAAACGACCACTTTGCGAAAGCTGAGTACGCCTCGCGACTATCCTATTGATAACTGACACAACAAAAACCTCAAAAATTTTAAATAAATTATTCCAAAACAGAAATAATAGGCGTTTGATTTAACCCCCTGATTATTCTAACCAAGACAGTTAATCCCGGATGTAATAGACGTATATTTTCTCTCATTATTCCAAATTTCTCCTGCATAAAGAATAACCTCAAGTGTGATTTTTATCACCAAACCTGAATATTTTATTCCATAAAATCGCCCTCAGATTGAACATTACGAAGAGTGCAAAACATGAAAATTGATTTAAGCAGATTGGTGACAGAAAGCCGTAACCCAGCCAGTGCCGAGATCGATACGCTTTCGACCATCGAGATGCTGCAAGTCATTAATGAAGAGGATCAAAAAGTCCCGCTCGCGGTAAAAGCGGTGCTACCACAAATTGCAGAGACAGTTGACGCAATTACCCAAGCTTTTGCAAATGGTGGCCGTTTAATTTACATGGGAGCTGGTACGTCAGGTCGCTTAGGCATTCTTGATGCAAGCGAGTGTCCTCCTACCTACGGCACGCATCCAGATATGGTGATTGGCTTAATTGCTGGTGGACATCAAGCGATTTTAAAAGCGGTAGAAAACGCAGAAGACAACGCGAAAATGGGTCAAGACGACTTAAAAGCACTTCACCTCACCAAGCATGACGTGGTTGTAGGCATTGCAGCGAGTGGCCGTACACCTTATGTAATAGGTGGTTTGGACTACGCTAAATCCATCGGAGCCACGACCGCATCTATCGCCTGTAATCCAGAATGTGCCATGGCAGAAGCGGCCGACATCGCGATTCTGCCGATAGTTGGCGCAGAGGTTGTCACTGGATCTTCTCGCATGAAATCCGGCACCGCACAAAAACTGGTGCTAAACATGCTCACGACAGGTGCAATGATTCGTAGCGGTAAGGTATTTGGTAACTTAATGGTGGATGTAGAGGCCACCAACGCCAAGCTCATCCAACGCCAAACTAACATTGTTGTAGAAGCAACTGGCGCATCAAAAGAAGAAGCAGAGCGAGCATTAAATGCCTGCGATCGCCACTGCAAAACTGCCATCTTAATGATTTTGGCCGATTTGGATGCCGAACAAGCCAAATCACGCCTCGCCGCGCACAACGGCTTTATTCGCGCAGCACTAAATAATAACTAAATAATCCGAGTTCTGAAGGATAGACCCTATGGCAAAAATAACTTCAAACACAGTATCGCAGTTGCTGTCCGCAGTGGGTGGCAGTAGCAACGTAAGCAAATGTGGTAACTGTATGACGCGTTTGCGTTTATCGCTCGCCAACAATGGCTTGGCTGATCAATCAGTTATCAAGCAAATTCCCGGCGTAATGGGTGTGGTGGAAAGCGATGAGCAGTTTCAGATCATTCTCGGTCCCGGAAAAGCTCAACAAGCGGCTGAGATGATGAATCAATTGATCAACAGATTAACCTCTGGTGACAGTGAAGAAGCAGATATGCCGCAACAAGATCTTTCTGCCGTCGCAGCCGAGCAGAAAAAGCAGATGAAGAGCAAACAAACCAGTGCGGTTCAGCGTTTTTTAAGCAAGTTTGCCACTATCTTTACGCCGTTGATCCCTGGTTTTATTGCCGCTGGTTTGTTGCTAGGTTTTGCGACGTTATTGGAACAAATGTTTGTTCTCGACCAGACACCAAGCCAGTTTATGTTGGATTTGATCGCCTACATGAAAGTCTTTGGTAAGGGTCTGTTTGCTTTCCTAAGTATTCTGATTGGTTACAACGCGCAGCAAGCGTTTGGCGGCTCTGGTGTTAATGGTGCCATTCTCGCCTCTTTGTTTGTGCTGGGTTACAACCCAGAGGCTACATCCGGTATTTACTCTGGCATGAACGAGTTTTTCGGCTTTGCGATTGATCCGCGCGGCAACATTATCGGCGTACTTTTGGCGGCGATCATCGGTGCGCAAGTCGAGCGTAAGGTTCGTCAATACATGCCAGATGATCTGGACATGATCTTAACGTCCGTTATCACTCTGTTGATCATGGGTGCGGTAACCTTCTTGATCATCATGCCAATCGGCGGCGAGCTGTTTAAAGGGATGTCTTGGTTGTTCCTCAACTTAAACGATAACCCATTAGGCGCTGCAATCTTGGCAGGTTTGTTCTTAATTTCTGTGGTATTTGGCATCCACCAGGGTTTTGTTCCTGTGTACTTCGCATTGATGGAAGCACAGGGTTTTAACTCGCTGTTTCCTATCCTGGCGATGGCTGGTGGCGGTCAGGTTGGCGCGTCAATGGCGCTGTATTTCAAAGCAAAAAAAGACGCTCTACTGCGCACTCAAGTTAAAGGCGCTATTATTCCGGGCCTTCTAGGCATTGGCGAACCATTGATTTACGGCGTGACATTACCACGCGTAAAACCATTTGTTACCGCCTGTATTGGTGGTGCTGCGGGCGGCTTCTTTATCGGTTTAGTTTCTTACCTTGGCTTACCAGTTGGTCTTAATACGGTGTTTGGCCCGTCCGGTATCGTGGCGATTCCTCTCATGACATCTGAAAATGGCATCTTCCCGGGCATGATGGTGTTTGTTGCTGGCCTGCTTATCTCTTACATCGTCGGCTTCCTCGCGACTTACTTCTTTGGCTGCAAAGACGTCGATTTAAGCTAAATCATTCTTCCCCTATAGGAATGGACTAGCTCGCGCCCTTGGCAAACAAGGGCGCACCCTCTCTCTACTTCACGACAATTTTTCTTATTCCGTTACTCGGAAGGGGCTTTGTCGTACCTAAAACAATAGAAATGAAAGGTCGTTAATCATGAAAAAGCACATTTTGACTCTACTTCTCCCTACATTGATGGCATCAAACGCAATGGCAGCGCAGCTGTATCAAGCGGAAGATGGGTCAGTTTTAAATATTTACTCTCGTCTTGGTTTCAATGTCACCAGTAAAAATGACGAGCACGGCGATGCAAATGGCGAGTTTGATGGCCGTATTGGTTTAAACGGTTCACAAACCATCAACGAGTACGCGTCGATCATCGGCCAAGCGCAATACCAAGTGGGTGCAGCTGAATACGCAAACCAAGTAAACGACAAACCGTCTCTGACCGCACGTTATGTATGGGCGGGGATTGATGCGAAAGATTATGGTCGCATTACTGGTGGTCGCGTGGCATCTGGATTGATTATGTTTACCGACATTGGTGATGTGTTCGCCTCTTCCGATGTTTCTATGGCGCGCCAAGCGAATAAAGTCGACAAAACCGCGACGCAAGTTTTCCGTCAAGATGGCACGCTGCAATACCAAAACAACCTAGGTAATTTCGATTTTTCTGTCGCGTACATTTTAGGAAACAACACTTCTGAGCTCGACTACGGTTACAACGCTGCACTGCGTTATACGCTAGACATGGGGAATTTGGGTACCTTGGCACCAGTGGTAGCGATGCAGAAAAATAAAGGTAATGCACGTGAAAGCAACGACACCGATTACACATTCTGGGGCGCAGGTACGCGTTACTACCTAGGTGATTTGATGTTGGGTGCGTTGTACTCGGAAGATGAACTAGAGGGCTATTACTCACAAACCAGCACCGACAAAGTGATGGAACTGACGGCGGTTTACAGTGTAAATGACAAATGGGCACTGCGTGCTGGTTATCGTTCTTTAGAAAACAGTGATGGTGACGAGCTAGAGCTGAAAGATACAACGCTAGAAGTGCAATACAAACTGACGCCTCGTTCTTCTATCTACACAAACTACGTTGATCGTAGCGGTTCGCATGGCTACAGCAATGGACAAGAAGTCTCGTTTGGCGGTGCACACGCAGACGAAAGCTACTACCACTTAGGTCTGCGTTACGAGCTGTAAGCACGATACTTAATGTAAGTTAGCTGAATCCATGAGCTTCTTCTATGTCCGGTCAGTAGTTATTGCCTTTAATGCTGATTTGAAGAAGCTCACCCTCGCAATATGTTTTCTTCGTTACCTGTTTTGATCAACACGCCTGCATCAGGAAAGCTGGTGACTGTAGCTAACAATTTTCCATCGACAAAGTGCAATGCCGCATAATCGTGAATGCCATAACAAGTGATGCTCGGTTGAGAACGAGCAAAGGCTTGGAAAACCTCGAACTTCTCACCTACATGAGAAAAATGCGCCGCAGCCAAACCGTCAATAAATCCAAGACAACGCATAACTTGGTATGCTTCGGGATCACTGTCTGTCACCGCAAACTCAAACCAACAAATTGCACCAGCGCTCATGCCAAAAATGATGATGCCTTGTTCATAACACTGCTTGAGTATTCTATCGATTCCCCATTCGCGCCAAATGGCCAACATCGAACGCGTATTACCGCCACCGACGTAAATGATGTCTTGTTCAAATAGCGTTTCTTTCCAACCAGCTTCAAACTTAAACAGCGGAAAATGGGTCACGTTTTCACTAAGCTTCGCATCGTAAAAACGTTCAATCACTTCATCGGCATCTCCCGTGGCTGTAGGTAGAAAACAAATGTTTGGATTCTCCTTACCAGACAAAGACAAAATGTATTGATCGAGCGGGCTCGGATTCTCTCCCATCATCCAGCCCCCACCGCCAATCGCAATACAGTGTTTTCGCATTCCTTTGCTTCCTCAATTGTTGCTAAGTTTGTTGTCGCTATTCGCCGACAGAATATATGTTCCTAAAGTGATCAATGAACGCTCGCGTTCTTCTTGGTAAGTGCTCACGTTTTGGGTAAAGCAGATAAAGCGGCAAAATCGCATCCGTTTGCCATTCTGGCAGCAAACTCACGAGTTGTTCTTTTTGTGCAGGGTCGAGTTTAGCCAGTGCAAATTCATCTAACATGGCTACACCACAGCCAGTCAAAGTAGCATCCAACATGGACTGGACAAGATTAAAACTCAGCGTACTTTCTAACTCAATGCTGCACTGCTGTTGAGTTTGCTTATGCGTAAACGTCCACTTGTCTAACACCAAGTCACGACTTTTATAAAGGATGTGCTCTAAGTCACCAAGCTCCTCTGGCGTACTTACATTTGGTTTATCAGCTAAATACGAGCGATGAGCGATCGGTTTACAGTGTAAAGTGCGTAGCTGATGGCCGACGTATCCCTCTGGGGGAGTATCGGTAAAGTAGAATGCGATATCAAACCCAGCCTCAATCAAGTCGAGAGGTGTCTCTGTGAAGATCACTTCAACACTCACTTGTGGATGTTGCAATCGAAACTCGATCAATGTTTGGCTGAGTAACGCAGCTCCGAAAGAAGCGGACGCCGCTATTCTCAATTTTCCCGATACGATCTCGTTTGCCATGACTTGCTCATTGATCTGCTCAGCGCCTTCGAGCAGTTGCTTTACCTGCTGATAAAACCGCAAACCATCGTAGGTCAAATTAAACTGGCGCGTAGTTCGCTGAATAAGCTGCACCGACAATATGTCTTCAAGCTGTTTAAGTTGCCGACTTACATGCGCATTCGAACAATTCAGTCGCTTTGCTGCACCAGCAATACTTCGTTCCTCACACAAAGCGACGTAAAGTGGTACGTAGCTGAGCCATTTTATTTCCATACAGTAATTCTGAATCTCTAAAATCAAACTACTGGAAATAATAGAAAGCCTCTAAACTCTGTACAACCTAAATTTGAAAGGATGAGTTATGAGTGTTTTCGACACGTGGTTAAAAGGTCAAGTCATTAAAGATCACATCACTAATCCCAATATCATCGTTGGCGATTACAGCTATTACTCGGGCTTCTATCATCAAAAAAGCTTCGAAGAGCAAGCGGTACGCTACTTGTTGGGTGACCCCGTCACACTTCAAGAATGGCAAAGTAGAGAACCCGATAGCATCGACAAATTAATCATTGGCAAGTTTTGTTCCATCGCTTCTGGAGCCACCTTCATGATGGCAGGAAACCAAGGTCATCGCATTGACTGGATTTCGACCTTCCCCTTCTCTCCTGAAGAATTTGGAGAAGGCGTACAAGACGGTTTCGAGCGTGCCGGAGATACAGTGGTGGGGAACGATGTTTGGATTGGCAGCGAGGCGATGATCATGCCCGGAGTAAACATCGGCGATGGAGCCGTCATCGGAACACGCACCGTAGTGACGAAAGACGTGCAACCTTATTCGGTAGTGGTTGGAAACAACCAAGTCGTACGTCAACGATTCAGCGATAAAGAGATTGAAACTCTACTCAATATCCAATGGTGGAACTGGCCAATAGAACACATTAAACAAGCAATGAAAGTAATGTGTAGCAGCCAAGTCGGTGCGCTTGCGGACTACTATCAAGAGCACATTGTCGATTTGTAGATAAACAAAAGCCCACACATCTTGTTGCGACGTGTGGGCTCAGTGAGTAAGAAAGCTTAAACCGCAGCGACGTCCTCTTCTTCCAAGTTCGCCGAGACTTTAATTTCGTATTGATTGAAACGGAACGAACAACCGCCATGAGTACGCTTTGTCGTTACTTGTTCGTCGCCAAACTGCACCGTCACGCGAGTGAAGACACGCTCTTTGGCTTCGACAATATTTTCTTCTAACGCGACTTCAAAGTCATGTTCCGTTTGTTCTAGCTTTTGCTTTATCGCTTCAAGCTGCTCGTTGTTTTGTGTTTTCATCACATCAATCTGAGCTTGTTCTTCGTCGGTACGTGCGGCTTTAGGACGTTTCTTAAATTCGAGCTCTTTACGAATCACATCCATCGTTCCTTCTTGAGCGCGTTTGTATTGATCTTTGAGCTCAGCTAATCGCTCCTTAAATGCAGAATAGTGCGCGAACGCTTCTACCTTAGTGGCGGTGTCGCCTTCTACGCCCAATTGTAAGCACACCACTTTGTCACCGACTTTTGCATCTCCGCCGCTGAGCGTGCCGTTCCTACCGTTCGCATCCAGCACCGTCAGATTGCGCCCACAAACAATATCGTTATTCATGCTGTGCACCGCCAATTCAATATCTTCTCCGGCTTGCAAATCACAATATTGGGCGTAGCTTGCGCGAATCGAACCTTTGGCTTTGACGTGACAACTCTTTGGCTGGCCATCACTCACGGTGTGGCCAATGATCCCTTTACCAACTTGAATGTCGTCTTGCGCTTGTACGTCAGCCGATTCAATGAAGCCGCCTACAGTAATAGAACCCGTCGCTTTAACAATCATGCCGGATTCAATGTTGCCACCGATAATCACATTCCCTTTGAATTTCACGTGACCTGTATTCACGCCAACGCTATTGAGACAGAGTGCGTTATCAACTTCAATGGTTTTGTCTTTAATTAGAGGCGTACCGGATACCGATGCAATCAATAGGTTTGGGTCGTGCTTGCTTATCTCGGTGCCCTTGCCTGGCTTCATTGGGCTGTCTTTTCCAGCTTGTGGAGGAATAACTCGCCCTTGAACAGTAAAACCTGGCGTACCTTTGGTCGCAGGCGTGCGGCGCATCACCTCATCGCCTACGTCAACCGCGATAGTTTCACCGAGGTTACGTAAATCAATTTTGTCGCTAGCAGATTGGCCGTCTTTGGGTTTGAGGATGCGTTTGGTGATGTCTTTAACAAGAGGAGTAAAAAGAGCGTCTTTGCCTTTGCTAGGTTGCTTACCAACCGCTACAGGTTGAGAAAAAGTTTCGCCAGGTTTGAGCTGAGTGCTGACAACCAACACTTTCTTCAAAGCCAGTTTGTTGATGCCTTTCGAAACTCGCGCTTGAGCAAGGGCTTGAACAATCTCGGGGCCACGTAAACCTCGGCCTCCGTACGCACCGACAACGTTCATACTGGCGAGCATGTCATTATTCGATAATTCGACCTCAACTTGCGCGTTGC
Organism: Vibrio sp. Vb0304; assembly: GCF_033338995.1. Classification (NCBI taxonomy): domain Bacteria; kingdom Pseudomonadati; phylum Pseudomonadota; class Gammaproteobacteria; order Vibrionales; family Vibrionaceae; genus Vibrio; species Vibrio sp. Vb0304. The sequence goes on along the minus strand of NZ_JAWOTT010000001.1, from coordinate 22,664 downwards.
GTTTTTCCGCAATGACGATGCCTTCGTAAGCTTCGGCTTTACGTTCTTTGGCGCAGTTAATGAATCTCACGACTTCCCCCTCAACAACAAACATCCTTTCAGCGTTCATTGCGACGAGCTGCTCGTTTAATTCATTTTGATTTAGCTCACCACCGAGGTCCACTTCTCCCGGAAGACGGGCTATCACCTTGGTCTTATCTTCAGATAACTCAAGACACAGCTTCCACATACCCTTACCACTTTGCTTCCCATCAACACTTTCAGTCTAACCAAATCCGTTTTCTGAACAAACCTCGCATTTCTTATTATAGGGCTCACGTCACTAAAGAAAGTAATCCATCAATAACGGTTAAACAGCATATTAAGAGAAAACTCGATTTAACCTAAAGCTCAATCAAAATACACGCTGAAACAAAAAGGAGCTGGATTTACAGTGTAAAATCAGCTCCCAATAACTTCATTTACAGTGTAAATTTCCCTTTATTGTTTACAGTGTAAATCGCTCCAAATGTGTCTTACTTCGTCCCTTAACTGCTGCTCAACTTGCCTTCTTCCAGGTAAACCAAATTGCTGAGCACATTCAGTCCAACTACGGTTAAGAAAAAGCTTACTAATCATCAAGTCGGAAGCAGAGTTCAAACCTAAATTAAGTAACCACTGTTGAAGCCACACAGACACAGACTCATAACTGTTACCACCATCAGCATAACATTCAATTAGTAATAACTTAGCGGGATGAAGTGGACTCATTCCCAAAGGTTGCGGTAATAGAGCTCGAAAAATAGAGGCTTCTAATTTTGGATAGACGTCAGCCACATTGTTAGACAACATTTCTTCAAATAGCGCCTGAGATTCATCGACCCAAGCCGTCTGTTGGGAATCACAAGGTTTGACCATCAAGACTGAATAACAACCGCTAGCAGCATCGCGCATTGACCCTAAGCGAATTGTACGGAAGTTCGATTGTCGCCAGAAATAGAGCAACTCTTCCGTCGCACCAAAACTCGTGGATAAGTAGGCAATGTGTTTAGCAGCCATTTGCTCAAGTTGCTGCAGAATTTTTTGACCAATGCCTTTGCCTTGCAATGCTGGATGAACCGCAATTCTCATGACTCGCAGCGTCGATAGATTCGCGACATTCGGGAATCCTAGGTGGTTTGCAATCGTAATTGGGGCTAAGTGTCCTTTAGGACGACGCTTACCAAGCTGGATTTCTTCAATCAATTCATCGTCAAGGCCCCCCTCTTCGACCGCTAATATCACCCCCACAACCGCATTATCTTGCTTAGCAAAATAGAGCTGACTGTTGTCGTCTTGCAATAGGTGAATCAAATCATTCGGCGAGGTCTGATAATGAGCATTCACCAAAAGAGCGAAGCACTCACGCAGCAAACTAGGCTGCGATATCAAATTGTTCTTATCGGCTTTAGAAAGGGAAATTGAGTCGACCTGTTTAAGTTGATGGTGCGTTAACTCCGCATCCAACAAAAACGCGTCATAGAGCCATGATTCAAGCGCATCATTCATGCTCCAGCGGATGGGCTGTGTCATGTGCCATGTTTTCATTCCCGAACGCTGTTTCTGAAGCCAATCAACAAATTTAATCGTAAAGCCCCGGCCACAACCTTCATAACCGTGAATAGTCGTAGAAAAAACGAGTCGATGATAATGTTCGGTAATGCTTTTGAGCATAGGAACTGGAATTGCAGCCGCTTCATCGACAAGTAACAAATCACATTCAGGTCGACTCAATAATAGTTCATCTGGAGCAATGAATTGAATGGATCCCTGCCCTGATTCTAATCTGTCCTTCCTAATACGCTGCGCATTAGGAAGTAGCCGCAAAGCATGCAGGTAAACAGGCTCAACGGCTTTTATAGATGGTGCCGTAATTAAGATTCTAAGTGGCTTCTGCTGTAATAAGCTCGCACACGCAATGCCGAGGGCACTTGTTTTTCCGCGCCCACGATCAGCGGTCAAAACTAACGGTCGCTTTCGATGTCCAGTTACCACCTTTTCAATTAGAGAAATGGCATGTTCTTGTTCCGTGTAGTGGCTTTCTTTTTCTGCTTGCTTGATGTCTGGAGCCGTTGGCAATGGTTTGTCTTGCTCAATAACAACGAGCTTCTCCCATTGTTTGTGCATCCATTGCTGAGCAAAATTCGCATTTTGTCGCGGCTCAGTAATGACAATAAGAAAACCGCCGCCAACCAATGAGCCAAGCGCGGCGGTAAAACTATTTGCGTCAAAGTCATTTCGAGCATCAAACAATAGAACGTCACACTCTCTGCCTAGCAACATGTGCCCTTGTTTAGACGAAACACTGGATACGTTTTTCAAACCAAAATCACCAACAGAAAACCAACGTTGATGGCGCTGCGTTTTATGGAACTCTGACATCAACGCATTTTGCCAAGAAGCCTCGCCTTGAATGACAACACCAATCCTTTGGAAAGATTGGTGAGCTTGATGTTGAAGTGATGAAAGGAAATCAGATTGTGTCTGCATTTTGTCTATCCAACGTTGAACTGACGCAATGGTATCACATCTTTAATTTGACGCTTCTGAGATATAAAAAAACCGCCCGGAGGCGGTTGATTCAATCATCATTTGTTATTGCAGTTTGGTTTGTACAAACGCAAGAATCTCTTCCATTAAGCTGTCGTCAACTTTCTTCAAGTTCAACGCCAGGCTGCTACCTTTTCGGCTATAGCTTGCTCGACCTTTAACTAAGTCGACTTTTTCCGTCTTCTTACCAGGTTTTGCTGGTGCAAGTTCAGTAATCCAATTTTCGATGCTTTCCGTGACTTCTTTTGTCAGACGAGCAACGCCTTGAGCTGTGCTTCGCTGCCATAAAAACCCTTCGCTAGAGCGACATTTATCTAACAGCTCTTGCTGCTGCTCTGGCGTTAGCGTTGAAAACTGTTTGTGCAGTTTCACGATTGTTGGGCGACCGAGATCGCCAACATTCGGATACGCTTGAAGCAGTTCTAACGGTAATGCTGCGGCTTTTAAAGCGCCACTTACCAACGCTTCACTGCACTGGAACATTTTTGCCAATGCTTTCTGATCCTCAGCTTCACCACTATCAAGCTTAGCCTGCATCTCTTTACCTTTTTCGTATAAAGAGAGCGGTTTGTGAGCATTTGCCACATCAGACAAAAACTTAGCATGGTCAGTATTGATGTTGTCAGCAACATAAACCAAAAAATCTTGTTCAGCGAGGATACAAGACATGCGACGACGGCTACCATCTAAAACTTCGATCTTGCCATCTTCAGTTCTACGACCCACAGCTGGATATTGTTGGCCACGCTCTTTGAGTGTGACTAAAACATCAGATAAAGCATGTTCGTTTAAGAACGATTGCTCACGAGCGTTATCAACAAATACTGTTGTTTCTGTCGCAACTTTATTTGCAGGAATACGCACAAGTTCAAACTGAACAATATTTTCACCTGCAACTGCTAGTTCAATCGTTTGAGCTTTCTCTTTTGCCGCAGTTTGCGCCTCTTGCGGAGTCACAACACGACGCTTATTCGTTTTGCCAAATAATTTCGCGTTTAATTCAGACGTTTTCAAAGCCATTTACTTATTACCCCTGATTCAATGACGGCCAATTAGAGTGCAGCACACGCTCTAATTCCAGTGCGCTTTTATGAACAGCGTCTTGCGCGGTGGCTAGTGTCTTCTTACCGCCTTCAAAATCGCTTACTGTCAGATCAAATACTGTGCTGTAGGTATCGGCACAGGTTTCAAACGCACGGCTACGAGGAATAGTAGCCATCATAACTTGGTCACCTAGAAGATAGTTCATTTCAGTTAAAACAGAAACTTGCTTCTTATTGTCGTCCTCAAACATGGTTGGCATCAAGCGAACAAACTCAAGACCATTCCAGTCCTCCGGGAACATTTCATATACCGTAGGCAAATGCTGGAAGAAGTTTACTGTTGAAGCCCAGTCCAGACGCTTAGCCGCACAAGGAATTAGCAAGGCATTTGATGCATACATAGCATTCCATACTAATGGGTCAACGTGTGGACCGGTATCAATCATAATGATATCGAAGTCATCAGCAATTTTATCAATCAGTTGCTCTTTCAGCAGACGGACGATATCGAGTGATGGGTCTTCAGATAGCGTTTGCCATGCTTCCGCATTAAACATCGCGTCTTCTGGAAACGCTGAAATCGACTTTAAGTTCGGATATTGCGTTGGCAGCAATACGTTTTTACGTAAGAATTCACTGTCAATTTCCACACCATCAGGCACGTTACCCAACATAATGTCTACCGCAGAATAGATATTATCATGCTCTGCCATGCTGATTTGCGGGTTGAGGAATAAACGTAGCGAGCCTTGTGGGTCTAAGTCGATTAAACAAATACGGTATCGTTTATCCAAATTTAGCGCTAAACATGCCGCTAAATGAACCGCGGTCATTGATTTACCTGTACCGCCCTTTTGGTTCTGCACATTAATAATCCAAGGTTTGTTACCTGAATTCTTTTTACGCTCATGAAATTTAGGCACTTCAGCCGCATCCATGAGCATGTGTGCTTCTTCTAACGTAATTGAATAATGATTCGCGTTGTTTTTAGTAAATTGATGCCCAGCGGCTTCCATTTTACCAATCGCGTCGTCGAGCTTACGGCGAGTTAGACCAGAACGGGTTTCCATCATCGCTTTCGACATTGGTGGGAAGTAGTTATCGCTTCGCTCTTCTAAAACAATTTCAATACGGTCAGCTTGAACCTGCTGAGTCAGCTCCGCTAACTCAAGAAGGTTTTCAATCGTTTTTTCTCTTTTCATGCCAAATTCCGTTGGAAGGATTTATAATTGCAATTGTACAGCAGTAAAGACCAAAAACAACAAAAAGGTGCACGAACATTTTGAATTACCATCACATAAAAAAACACCCAAATCGACGCTTTTATGATTTATGGTCAAAAAGATAACTATTTTTAATCAAATAATCTTCTCATAAGTGGACACCTAAACTTAAAAATAAAAAGTGTTACAGCGTCACTCATTTACAATGTAAATCAATTTTCTACCGGAACGATTATAATCTTAAGCTAAATTACGGATTATGTTAGACCAACCTAATTTAAACGAAAAATAGTAAGTAATATCGGAACAATAAAGACCTGAACACCTTGATCATGTCTCCGAACAAAATAGGGCAGTTCCAGCGAAACATCTATGGAAGTATGATCAAGGTATACTTATGATCATGCTTCCGTGTTAATAAACAAATCCGAAAGCATGATCATGGCAAAATTGAGCAGAGTACGGTGTAAACACGCAAATAAAATAAGATCCATTAATCGGAAATATGATCAAGCCTTAGAATCTCTCGGAAGCATGAGTTTTCTTCTCTGATTTACGGTTGAGTGCAGACAGAATGGGGGATTGAGCAGAAATTGACGTTATAGAAGCCGGAACAATGAAATTGCTCAAGTTGCTATGATAAATCACGCTCTCATGATCATGCTTCCTGTAAATAAGCAGAGACTAGGATTTACTTCTAAATATGAGCGACTTGAATATATTTTAATCAGATGAGTGATATCTCATCAATATGGGCGCCAGAACGATAGATATATTGGCTCTTGATCATCGATCCGAGTATAAATAACATCACCAATGCACAATATAATCATCGTGAAGATCATTATTAAATACTGCATCTGTGGATAACCTGTAAAAACATCATGATCATCGTTTCAAGACTCTTTTGATCATCTTTTCATAACCTTAATGATCATGCTTACGAATAAATATGATCATGCTTTCAGGTTATTGTTGATCATACTTTCAGACTTCTTATGATCATAGTTCCGAAGCACATGGAAATAATAGTCTTATAGAACAAAAGCTTAGCAAGAAATTTCAAGCCAGATCATTAGATCATATAATCAATTAAGATCAGATTAATCAAAAAGATCAGTTATTTAAAAAACAATCTTTTTTCTTTATTTATGATCTGTTTTTCTTTATTCTTCGGAACCATAGCACAACTACGGCTAGTGTGATCTGGATCTAAAATGACGGCTGATGAAAAAATTCTGATTAAAGCACCGAGAAGCCACAAAGATGGCCATCTTTTTGAGGTACATGAATCCTCTGCGGATTGGGTAGAGCAGTACCAACATTTCAAAGGGGTGACCAAAAGCATCTTAGAGTTGCTTAATCTGATCTCATTACGAGGCTTCAGCAGCAAGGATGGTTTGGTTTCAACCACAGAGATTGTGGAAGCAACAGATGGGCAACTCACACGCGCAGCCCTGCAACAACGTTTGCGCGCGGCAGTAAATATTGGTTTATTTACTCAAACTCCAGTGCGTTTTGAAGAGGGACTTGCTGGTAAAACGATGCTACATAAATTTGTGAATCCCAATCAGCTTATATCTGTGTTGGGAGCAACAAGTCTTGTTACCGACAAAGTTCGCCAGAACGAGAAACAAAAACGTTCGAAAGCATTGGCTCAGACTCAAGTAAACAAACGTTTGTTGAATGAGCACGGGTTAAACACACCTCCCACGATGAAAGATGAAGCCGATCAATTTGTTGTATCTCCAACAAATTGGGCTGGGATAATTGACCAAGCACTTGCGCCACCAAGAACTCGAAAAAGTTATCAGAAATCCATGGTGTCGATCTCTGGCACAAAAGCCGTTATTGAGACGCGATCATCCAAAAATATCATGACTGTGGATGATCTCATGACCCTGTTCGCTCTCTTCACGTTAACGGTTCAATATCATGATCATCACAAAGATCAGTATCAGCTTGATGCGGCTCACGTACCAAACAAAACGCCGCTATACATCACTGATATTTTGTCGCTCAGAGGCAAAAAAGACAGTGGCCCAGCTCGTGATTCCATTCGCGATAGCATTGATCGCATTGAATTCACTGATTTTCAGCTCCATGAACTTACTGGACGTTGGCTAAGTGAAAACATGCCAGAGGGCTTCAAAAGTGATCGTTTTCGTTTTCTTGCTCGAACCATCACAGCCTCTGAAGAGGCACCAGTTGAGGGAAGCGATGGTGAAATTCGTATCAAGCCAAACTTATATATTTTAGTTTGGGAACCTTCGTTTTATGAAGAGCTGTTAACGCGCGATTATTTCTTCTTGTTTCCGCCAGAGATCTTGAAACAACATACTTTGGTGTTTCAACTGTACTCTTTCTTCCGTAGTCGCATGGTTCGTCGTCACACGGATTGCATGCTATTGAGTGAGTTAAACCAGAAACTTGCACGTAACATTGAATGGCGACGTTTCTCCATGGATCTGATCCGAGAACTAAAGCGTTTGTCTGATGGAAAAGGGAATGATGATCTATTCGTCGTTAATTTGTGGGGTTATCACCTGACGATCGAAACCATGATCGAAAATGACAAAGTGATGGACTACCAGATCGACATCAAATGTGATGTCGAAGAGGTCTTACGTTACTCGCGAGCGCGAACGACCAACGCAGGAAAGCGTAACATGGCGCCTACGCTGCCAAATCCACTTCGTAATGAGATGGTAACCCGACAACAGCTTGAGGAGCTCTCAGGCATCATAGACGGCGAATTTGAGCCTATTCAACGCAAAGCACCGTCTCCAAGAGGAAATTTAGGGAGACGCGTGAAGCAAAGAAAGCATTTGGTAGAGATCAATGCTGATGAGATCACCATTACTCTATCTAAATACACCTCACCAGAGGCTCTAGAACGCAGTATAACGGCTTTGTCTGCGATGACAGGGCACTCGTATGCCTCAATCAAAGAAGAGTGCTCAGATTACATAGAGAAGCTCGACTGGCTAAGGGTAGGGGATGAGCCGATTCCTTATGAGACATTAAGTAAAACCGTCGAGCTGTTTAACACCCAGAACGATGTTAAGCATCTTACCATCGAGCGCTTGATTGCGGGGTTAGCGGTGCGTCGGAAAGTTTGTCGTCAAATCTTCGATGGTCACATGGATGAAATGGTATTTCGTGCCTTGGATGAAATGGCGATTTAAAAGTGTCGCTTGATGTGTATCAAGCTATAGGTGTGATGTATCGGTTTGAAATGTAACAATGTCTTTCGATGATAAAAAACAGACTTAACTCTTACAAACCACTGACATTAGAAGCCAAGCCTACTACTACTATTTATCCCGAATAGACAACCTTTTGTCCTTTCTGATGATTAATAGATTGGCTCATATTGTTACATTCATTCTGAATAGACTTCGCGAGTTTCTCCTCAGGAAACTCGCTTTTTTTTACCTAAAATTCCGCTAATTAAGCCTTGATCATTTTTCCGGACTAATGAGGCAAACCTTGATCATGCTTCTTAGGTTCATTCCAATGTAATGAACGCATCAACGCAACATGTGATTCGATTAAGCTATGGGCTTGTTCCTGCCACTTGTTTTGATCACACTGCTGATTACAAAACTCTAACGCCACAACGGTGAGATGCTGAAGTCGTCTCAAACACCAATCTTTGATCAGAATATCAGTCGAGACTTGGCATGCTGCTTGTTCAAGCTTTGCACTCGTATAAAGCAAGGTTTGATATGCTTTCTGAGGGTCTTGGTACCTTGCATGTTGAAACACGCGTAAACATCCATCCAACCAGCAAGCAATCGCTTTACTTTGAAGATCACTCAATTCGGGTCCAAACACGTCATCAGGCACCTGATATAAGATCGTTTCCAATTTTTCTACTTGATCATGTTTCCGCTGTTCGTACCACATGGCTATTTGATCTTGCCAAGTACTCAAATCCATTACGCTGCCTCAGTCCATTGTTTTACATAGTGATTTGGCCCTATTTGATCAAATTCGTCGACAATTATGCTGCTACGTTGACGAATTTCATCGGCATCTATCGAATAGTTTGGCTCATTTTTCACTAAGTTACCAAAAGGTAAGTCAGGATCAGGAACGGCAGAAATCAACAGCTTAGTATAAGGATGCTGCGGGTTCTTAAGTATTGAATGAGTGTCGCCCCATTCAACGATTTGCCCTTTGTACATTACTGCGGTTTCTTCCGCGATGTAGTGCGCAGTCGCCAGATCATGAGTGATGTATAAAAAACCAATTCCCAGTTCTTGCTTCATTCGTTGCATTAAATTCAACACTCCCAAGCGAATAGAAACATCCAGCATAGACGTAGGCTCATCCGCAAGAATGATTTGCGAACCTACCGCTAAAGCCCTTGCTAAGTTTGCTCGCTGACGTTGCCCACCACTGAGTTCGTGAGGGAACTTATTCAGTGTCTCTTCTGGTAGTTCCACCAGCTTTAGGAGCTCTTCCAAGCGGGCTGGGATGTCGCGCTCGTTTTTGACTTGTTTATGAATTTTTAAAGGACGTGTTAGGTGATGGCGAATGGTATGAGTTGGATTGAGAGAGTCAAACGGATCTTGAAACACCATTTGTACTTTACTGCGATATTCTTGTAGAGCCGATCGTGACGTGATCTCATTTATGTCAGTGCCATTGAAAAGGATCTCGCCTTGCGTTGCAGGGTAGACTTTGGTTATTAAGCGAGCGCAAGTACTCTTACCGCAGCCTGATTCTCCAACCAAAGCCAAGGTTTTTCCTGCGTACAGATCAAAAGTCACTCCTTGAAGCGCACGAAAGGTTTCCTCTTTCGCTAAACCACCGCCCACTTTGAATTCTTTAATCACATTTTTCATTTGGATGATAGGCTGGCTCATGGTTACGCTCCTTGTAACTCTGGTTGTTTGTGGACGTCATGGATGTTTGGGAAAGAAGCCCATAGCTTTTGCGTGTAGGGGTGTTGAGGATGATTGCGTATATCGTATGCTCGATTGACTTCGACGATTTCTCCGTGACGCATGATTGCAATTCGATCACATAGTTGGCTCATGAGTGCCAGGTCATGAGTGATAAAGAGGACTGAAAAACCGAACTCATCTCTAAGCTGATAAATTTGCTGTAAAATTTCTCTCTGTACCACTACATCTAATGCTGTTGTGGGTTCATCCATAATGATCAGTTTTGGATTTAGAGACAAAGCAATGGCTATCACCAACCGCTGACGCATTCCTCCTGAAAATTGATGAGGATATTCTGCTAAGCGTTCTCGAGGAATATTGACCAAGTCCAACAACTTTTCTGCTCTATCTTTTGCTTGAGCGTTAGTGAGGCCTTGATGGTGTCGTAACACATCTGCAAATTGCTCTTGTATCGTTAAGACAGGGTTGAGTGAGTTCATCGCGCTCTGGAACACCATGGCGATTTCACTCCACCTTAGAGCGGTCAGCTCAGAGTCTGAGATACTAAGGATATCCTTGCCATCAAACCATATTTTACCGCCAGAAATGAACGCTGGCGGCTTATGAAGACGATTTATTGAGAATGCGATTGTGCTTTTACCACATCCAGATTCACCGGCAAGACCAAATACTTCGCCTTTGCCGATATCAAGGCTGACGGACTTTACCGCATTAAAATCACCATTATCAGTGATGTAATCGACGCACAAATCTCGGATCTGGATGACCGGGTCATTGTGGTATGCATGACTTAAGTTAATACCATCCATATAAACACCTAACCAATCTAAAAGATAATTATTATCATTATCAGGTGTGGCGGTTTTTAGAAAGTATCAAACCATGAATCAGTGAAGTGACTCGAAAGTTAGATGAAACAGGAAGTGGTGTAATTCGTCGTTGATAAAGCTAAAGAAGAGCAGAATTGAGAGCTAGATCAGCACACTTTTCGTAGGGGGAATTACTCAAATTTAATCGTAAATTTGTCCCTTGGCAAAACTTAAATGATGAATCTATTAAGGAGTTAACGAAAGGGCGGGAGGGGTCACATTTCCCTACAGTTTTTCTTACCACCTTGTTCCGGTTTTGCTATAGATTACGCATCGAAAACATGGTGTGTTCGGAGGAAATATGTCTATTAATTCTATCGACCATGACGAGATGACCAACATCGCTCACAAATGGGAATTACCTGATGAGGAAACCGTTGTGAAGCCAGAGAAAACAGTGAAATCAGCAGAAGCCAGAAGACGCATTGAAGCGTTACGTGAGATCCGTGAAAGTGGGTTGACCATTGAAGAAGCAAGGGAGCTTGGCTTGATACACTGATCGCCTCAGGTTGGTTTAGCAACCCATAGGGTAGTCGACGGACTGCCCTTTTTATTTTTTCACTCTATTATTCTCTTATTCAAACCCTCCATTTATCTGTCTTGCGCCTCAAAAGCACGAGTTTCACACTCACGTCCCGTCCCGAAGAAGTTTGACAATCTGACCTTGTGTTACTAGATATATCAGTAGCGATATGCTTTTTGTTGATTATCGCAACCACAAAGCAAGGAGCGCAAGTATGGTTGATCAAATCCTTTTTTATGAGCCCGATGAGCCCCACGGTTTTCTCTCAAATTTTTGCCATGCCCCAGTCAATATCTCCTCCCAAACTTGGCCCACCAGCGAACATTATTACCAAGCCCAAAAGTTTCTCGATGCTCAGTTGCAAAGTAAAATTCAGCACGCAAGCACCCCTGACGAAGCGTTTGCTTTAAGCCGCAAATACGAACACTTTGTCAGAAGCGATTGGGACGATATAAAGTTGGCTGTTATGGCTTTCATCGTTAGGGAAAAGTTTCTACAAAATCCACCATTAGCGCAGCAATTGATGAGAACGGGTAACGCTTGCCTAACAGAGCATTCTCATAAAGATGCCTTTTGGGGAGACGGGGGAGATGGTAAAGGAGAAAATCATCTAGGAGAGATTCTGATGAATGTGCGGGCAGAGCTGAGACATGTTGAGCCTTACAATCTCGTGAAGTTTATCGATAAAGCCAAATTGCCCACCCAGTGGGGCACATTTATGATGTACGGCTTTATTGAAGCCGCGACAAATAAAGAGCATCTTGCTCTGGTCTATGGTGAGCCAACAAAAAGTGCAGCTCCACTTATTCGGTTGCATTCGGAGTGTCTTACCGGAGATGCTCTATTTAGCACGCGTTGTGACTGTGGTTTTCAGCTTAATAGAGCGCTACAAAACATCGTCAAAGAGGGATGTGGCGTGCTGCTTTATTTACGTCAAGAAGGGCGTGGAATCGGCTTGATTAATAAAATTCGTGCCTATCACTTACAAGATGATGGCGCAGATACCGTGGAAGCAAATGAGCGTTTAGGTTTTGCCGCTGATATGCGTGATTACGCGTTCTGTAAAGGAATGCTAGAGCATTTGGGGATTGACGCTGTGCGTCTAATGACGAATAACCCACGCAAGCTCGCCGCCTTAAAAGCGGTTGATATTAACGTCATTGAACGAGTGCCATTACAAGAAGGGAATAACCCAAGTAATCAACATTACCTGCAAACCAAGGCGAGTAAATTGGGGCATATGTTTGATCCTAAGTTTGTTAACCACACTAAGTAAGTTCTACAGATTTCTCATTAACAAAAACGCCAACGTATCATCGTTGGCGTTTTTGTTAATGAGTTGATTCATTGATACTTTTGAATGATTTCATCAATTTCCCCTGAGGCTTTTAATTCAACGAGTCGTGTATTGATGTAATTTTGAGTTTCTGGTTGCATTTGAGGTGAAAAAGCCAGGTAGATTGAGTAGTCAGGAATAACCGAGCTGAAAGGCTGTATCTGAAAATTCTCTAACGGCAAATTGAGTCGCTTTAAGTTGTAAAGGACTCGGGATTCCATCTCGACAAAAGCTGTATCTCCAGGGGTTCGGCTTATCACTCGGTATGCGGCGTTGTAGTCTTTCACACGCATTTCATTGACAACGCCATTTTCAAAGAACGGTGTTAAATTTGGATAATCAAACCCCAGCAGTAATACAATAGAACGACCATGCATCGTATCCATATTTTTGAATTCTAAAGGCTTCTCGCTACTCGACACCAGTACATGTTTTACAGTGTAAATGGGCTCCTCAGATAAATTTTCCGATTGCACCTTGCCCCAGTTCGGGCTGCCATAAGTTAACCAGTTTGGCTCAGCGCCTTCTTCCAATATGGAAATCATACGTTTAAATGGATAAGTATGATAATTCACTTGGTAATCCGACTCCGCGAAGATAGCGCTGACGATATCGGTCACAATTCCGGAGTGCATTTGTCCCTGTTGTTCAATTTGAAATGGTCGAGCTTGTTCAGCAATGACGTAATAGTTCACTTGATTTGCGGTCACATGAGAACTTACAACAATTAAGCTAAAAGCCAATCTAAGTAGAAGTCTTTTCATCGTATCCTCGATTATTATTTGTGCGTAGCTATATTTAGAGTAGCGCAAGTTTATCGGAGCGGTTTCATATGGATGAAAAAGAGCGATCTCAACGTCGTTTTAGTATCGGCAACCAACTTATGTTGGCGGTATTAACGTTGAGTTTAATCTTTACGGTCATCATTTCTACAGTGAGCTTATATCGAGTTTTTCACGAAGATTTAGCCCATTTAGATGTTGAATTAAAGCAGGTTGAGTCTAGCTATTTATCGAGCTTTTCTGCGAGTTTGTGGGTAGAGGATAGGGAGCTGTTGCTGACACAAGCTCAAGGTGCAATGCGTATGCCCTCGGTGGACTACTTACGTATTGCTAGTGAAGACGAAGTTATCATTGAATTAGGTTCGGCGCTTTCTGAGGATGTTGTCGAGAGAAGCTGGCCGATGCAGTATCGGGTCGGCGATAAAACGTATGATCTCGCGATATTAACGGTTCAATCGGATCTTAGCGCGATATATGAAGATCTTTGGCAGCAGTTCTTTTTTCTACTTACGACAGAAGCGATCAAAATTCTTGTCCTCATCATTGGTGTTCTTTGGGTGGCGTTTCGCTTGTTGGTCAATCCGTTACAATTGCTGTCTGGTGCGGTGAGCGATTTTCGTGGCGGTACAGTGCCGAGTAAAGTGACTCTCCCTAAACGATGGTGCTTTGATGAAGTGAGTGTTTTGGCAGAGAAATACAACCGAAGTGTTGAGAAAGTGAAAGAGCACCAGACTGAGTTAGAGGCTGAACGCGATAGGGCAGAAGTCGCTAATCGTAAGAAAAGTGAGTTTCTTGCCACTATGAGTCATGAGATCCGCACACCGATGAATGGCATTATTGGTGTGTCGTCGTTGCTCAATGACACCGACCTCGATCCCCAGCAAAAAGAGTTTGTAGAGATCATTGACAGTTCTTCTCACTCACTAATGACGATCATCGACGACATTTTGGACTTCTCTAAAGTTGAAGCTGGCAAAGTAGAGCTAGAATACACGAGCTATGATCTTCGCGAGCTACTTGACGATGTCATCAGTTTACATAGTGTCAAAGCCAAGCAGAAAAACTTACAGCTGCTCAGCGATATTGATCCCCACTTGCCAATGGAAGTGCAAGGTGATGCCACACGATTGAAACAAGTTCTGAACAATTTGTTGAGCAACGCGATTAAATTTACCGAGCGCGGCCATGTGAAGCTTCTTGTAGCGTTATCTCGACTTGATGGAGAGACCGCTCATATACGGTTTCGAGTTGTGGATTCTGGTATTGGTATTGCGAAAGAGCACCAACAAGCAATCTTCGAACGCTTCCAACAAGCTGATGGTAGTACCACCAGAAAGTATGGTGGGACAGGGCTTGGTTTGGCGATAGCTGCACAGTTGGTTAACTTGATGGGAGGGGAAATACAAATAACAAGTGAGCTTGGGCTGGGAAGCTGTTTTGAATTTTCGATTCCTGTTGCTGTAATAAATGCGCAATCGACCTATACCGACCAACTTAATGTATTAGATTTCCCGAAAGCGGAAGACAACGAAATCAGCCCTCAAGATAATGATAAACCTTGGGTATTGGTTGTTGAAGATACCATCGTCAATCAGAAGGTAGTTCGCATCATGTTAGAAAAACTGGGTGTGCGAGTGAGTGTCGCCAACCATGGCGAAGAAGCATTGCAGCTGTGTGATCAGCAGCCTTTCGATTTGATTTTTATGGACTGCCAAATGCCTGTGATGGATGGGTTTATTGCTACGGAGCGAATTCGAAAAATGGGAGAGTGGGGGAAACACGTTCCAATTATTGCGCTAAGTGCCAATGTCATTAAAGAGGATCAGCAACATTGCTTCGATGTTGGGATGAACGAGTTCGTGGCTAAACCCGTTACCAAGACTCGATTACAACAAATATTCGAACAGCATTTACCAAAAGCACTGAAAATCAGCGCTGTGCCTAAATAGTTAACTTGAAATCGATCAAGTTAAGTGCGTTTCTATTCTGTAATTGTAACTCTGTGTGATATAGTGCCCGGCTAGTATTTAAAGTACCTTGAGGCTGTGAATGTCGTTTAATCTATCCCTATTGCCGCCTGACGAAAAAAACAAAATCGAACTGGATAAGCAGGCGTCGTTTTTGGTTTGGAAGCTCAGAGAGGCCAAATCTGGTCCTGAAGCAATAGAAGAACAGTTGTCCAAGATTAACGATGCTGATGAAAAGGCGTTTTTCCAGCAATCGGTCGAAAAGTACAAACGAGTAATGGGTGTCGCTTAACGCGAACCGTGGTAATGGTTCAATCCAATGCGACGAATGAGGTAACCTCCCTATTCCTTTGCTAAGCGAAATTGAAAAGGTTTCGCTTTTTGCTAAAATCCTTCGCATTAAATTTGAATTTAGAGAGACATCCCGATGGGAAGAAGTTTTGAAGTGCGCAAAGCCTCTATGGCGAAAACTGCAGGCGCGAAAATTAAAGTTTATTCCAAATACGGTAAAGAAATTTACATGTGCGCGAAAAACGGTGGTGGTGATCCAGACATGAACTTGTCTTTGAAACACCTGATCGCAAAAGCGAAAAAAGACCAAGTTCCTGCGCACGTTATCGATAAAGCGATCGACAAAGCGAACGGTGGCGGTGGTGAAGACTACACTCCAGCACGTTACGAAGGCTTCGGCCCTGGCGGTACTAGCGTTATCGTTGACTGTCTAACAGACAACGGTAACCGTACTTTCCAAGATGTACGCCAATGCTTTGTGAAAGTCGGTGCGAAAATTGGTGTTGAGGGCTCGGTTTCTCACATGTTCGACCACCAAGCGGTATTCCAGTTCAAAGGCGACGATGATGAAATCATCCTAGAAACGCTAATGATGGAAGACGTAGACGTTACTGACGTTGAGCTAGAAGACGGTGTTATCACTGTATTCGCACCTCACACAGAATTCTTCAAAACAAAAACTGCGCTTAACGGTGCATTCCCAGATCTAACGATCGATGTTGAAGAAATCACATTCGTTCCGCAAACTCATACGCCTGTATCGGGTGAAGATGCTGAGAAGTTCCAGAAATTCCTAGATCTTCTAGATGACTGTGATGATGTTCAGCAGGTCTACCACAACGCAGAGCTGTAATTAACTCGCTCATATCGTTGTAAAAAGGCTTCCTCAGGGAAGCCTTTTTTTGATCGCTTTTTCTCAAGCAGAGCTATGCGTTACGATATTTGGAATAACACAGCGACATGATTACACCAAAACAGATACCTTGAGTTAGCATCGCCGTGCCGCCATAGCTAAAGAAGGGAAGTGGGCTACCCATTACTGGCAACAAGCCACTCACCATGCCCGTATTGATAAAAGCATACAGAAAAAAGCTCATCGCTAATGCGCCACTTACCAGCCGACTAAAAAAGTGGTCAGACTGACATGCAAGCAACATAACGCGTGCAGTAATAAACAAGTACAATGCGAGTAAGACTAAACTGCCAACAAAGCCCCATTCTTCCGCATAGGTCGAAAAAATAAAGTCCGTATGACTTTCTGGAATAAAGCCAAGTGTTCCCTGCGTTGCATTCATCCAACCTTTGCCTTTCATACCGCCTGAGCCAATCGCAATCAAAGATTGGATGATTTGGTAGCCCGAATCCAGTGGATCGGACTCAGGGTGCAAGAACTGTGTTACACGGCTCTTTTGATAGGTTTCCATAACGAAGAACCATAAAATAGGTGCTAACGTTAAAATGCTTGCAATAAACCCGCAGATTATTTTCCAGCTCATGCCAGCCAAAAACAAAACGAACAATGCATAAATGATGGTAAAAACTGCACCGTCTAAATCCGGTTGTAGCGCGATTAACCCGGCAGGAATCATTGTAATAAGTAAGCAAAACGCAATTTTCCGACTGTTTGGTCGACCTCCTTCAATATGAAGCATCCAGGCGATCATGATTGGAATGGAAAGTTTGATTAGTTCAGACGGTTGAAAGCGGAAGAAGCCGATATCGAGCCAAAGTTGAGAGCCATTGGTGCTATCACCAAATAAAGCAACAGCAAGTAGTAGCGCAACCGCAATAATGTAGAGATATGGAGCTGAGCGCTGATAGCTGGACGCTGGAATCGAGGACATGACCAAGATGCAAACTAATGTCAGTCCGCAGCGCGCCAAATGTTTGAAGAGCATCGCCTCATTAAAGCTACTGGCACTCCAGAGAGTGAGCGAACTTAACAGCATGATCGGAATGATCGCCATGAGTAGTGGCAAATCAACTCTTGGGAAATAACGCTTATTCATTGTCAACGACCTAATAACGCACCTATTTTGAGTGCGAAAACAACTAAAACTCGAAGAGTTCAAACTATTCCGATGCTAAGAATCTCGATTTGGAAACAACAGACACCATGTAAAGGTGTGTAAGAAAGGAGAGTGCGCACTGTCTGTTATGGGTAGTTGTGGGATGGATAAATACACTAGCCTCAGATTTTAAGCCAGTGTTTTTATTGTGACTGCCGTAAAAATGTAGCGTTACGAATGAACGGAATTGTATTTTCTGTTTAAGTGAATGTCATTCATCCTCTCTCAATACCATTCACTCCGCATAACTGCCATTGGTCGCATGCAAAAGCAGCGTGCGATCTTCTCCCTTAACCTGAAACCATCAAATCACGTTCAACTAAGGACAGTACATGATGGTTTCTCAATCTCGCTCAATCAAAGCTCTTAAACTGGCAAGTACGTTTATCGCCGCATTTGCACTCAGCAGCAATTTGGCTCTGGCTAATCCAAGCGAGCGCACACTCAGTCAATTCAACCAAGCAGCGCAAGGTGACTCTGGCTTAGTTGATACCGTTTACGGCGAATTATCCAAACAACTCGAAGAGCAGGGCGCAACGCCAGTGACCTTGGTTTACTTAGGCAGTGCGGAGACGTTGCAAGGTCGTGAGGCGTTTATGCCTTGGAACAAGATGAAGTTTACCGAGCGTGGTCTTGCCACAATCCAAAAAGGTTTGGATTTAATGGCGAATCAGCCAGTACCACTGCAAGAGCAACAACGCTTACAAGGCTTGCCGGAATACCAGCTAGCTACCGCCATGGCAGCTACTACGTTTACCTCTCTGCCAGACATGTTCAATCACTTTGAGCGTGGCTACGAGCTGTACCTTTCTCTGCTCGATGAACCGAGTTTTAGCCAACAACCTTTCGCGGCTACTTCGTGGATTTACCGTTATGCCATTGAAGCGGCACTGCGCGCTGAAGATGTTCAACAAGCCAAAATATGGTTAGCGCAAATGGAGCAATTGGGCGACAGCAATCTAGAAACGCAAACCGCGAAAGCGTTGTTAGCCAAGTATTAGGGAGGCGTCATGATCGTTTTTAATCAACTCAGTCGCGATTACGCCCTTGGCAGCCAAACCGTACGTGCATTGCGAGACGTGTCTGGTGAAGTGTTTGCCGGCGAAATGGTGGCATTATGCGGGCCGTCTGGCTCAGGCAAAAGCACCTTACTTAACGTGCTTGGCATGCTGGATACTCAATACCAAGGTCAGGTGACATTTGCAGGCAGCCCATACCCAACCGGACAAATGCAGGCGGCGAAAATGCGCCGTGAAAAGCTTGGTTTTGTGTTCCAAAAATTCAATCTTGTCCCTGTGATGACAGCGTTAGAGAACGTGGCTTATCCGCTACATCTCAACGGTTTTTCAAAAGCAGAACAAACCGAGCTCGCCACACAAATGCTAGAACACGTTGGCTTGGGTGAGTTTATTCATCACATGCCCGATAACCTATCTGGCGGTCAGCAGCAACGCGTGGCAATTGCTCGTGCGTTAGTGCACAAACCAGCGTTGGTGATTGCTGATGAGCCAACCGCAAGTCTTGATAGCCAAACTGCCAACAAGGTCATCGACATTATGAAAGGGCTTGGACATGAGCTTGGCACCACTTTTATCGTCGCCACACACGACCCTCGTATGGCATCCCGCTGTGATCGCACCATTGAATTGGTGGATGGCAAAATTACCCAAACGCACGCAAGTGTGGAGGAGGTTTCATGGGCAAGCTAATTCCAGTTTCCGTTCGCCTTGCTTGGTTGAACCTGCAACGCAATCGCCGCCGCAGTTTGTTGTCGATGCTGATCATCGCCATTGCCGTGTTTGCGTTAACCAGTGCGGGTGGTTTTGGTCTTTACACCTACGACAGTTTGAAAGAATCGACAGCACGTGACACGGGGCATCTGACGTTAACCACGCCGGGTTACTTCGCTAAAGAAGAAGAGATGCCACTGAGTAACGGTTTAACTCACGCCGACGACATCACCAAGCAATTGATTGGCTTAAACGAAGTGCGAGGCGTGCAGCCACGAGTTGAGTTCAGTGGTTTGATTTCCAACGGCAACAAATCATCGATCTTTATCGGTATTGGCGTGAACGAGCGCGAATTCGATATGAAAGGACCGTTTTTGGATGTGCGCGAAGGGCAAACGCTGTCCAACATTCATGCATCGCGTTATGACCCAGCAGAGCCGGAAGTGATGCTTGGCGTTGATTTGGCGAACAACTTAAGCGTGCACGTTGGCGATTGGATCACCTTGCTGGCGACCACAACCGACGGTGCATTGAATGCGTATGACTTCAAAGTACGTGGCATCTACTCAACTGGCGTGCCTGAGCTTGATAAACGCCAACTTTACATACACATCAACAGCGCGCAATCGTTGCTCGGTTCAGACAAAGTCAGTGCGTTATCTGTCTTCCTGTTCGATACCAGTTTAACTAACCAAGTCGAGCAACAAGTGGCTTCGGTGCTGAGTAAGCAAAAGCAGAACTTTGGCGACCAAGATATTGAGATTACGCCTTGGCAAGAGCGCGCGTTCTTCTATCTCAAAGTGAAAGATTTGTACGACCGTATCTTCGGCATCATGGGTGCAGTAATGGCACTGGTGGTATTTGTCGCGCTGTTTAACACCATGACCATGTCGGTCACCGAGCGTACCCGTGAAATTGGCACCTTGTCAGCACTTGGTAGCTACCCTCGCGAAATTGTTGCTGGGTTCTTGCGCGAAGCAGGGTTACTTGCCGTGATTGGCAGCTTAATCGGCGCTTTGTTTACTGCGTTAGTCACCGTCTTACTGATGGTCGTGGATGTGCAAATGCCGCCACCGCCAGGACGCACAGAAGGTTACCCATTAACGATTTACTTCTCTTGGGAGCTGGTGGCTATAGCAGGATTCGCAGTATTGATGATTTGTTTGGTTGCGGCGTTTTTCTCGGCGCGCAAAGGGGTGAACAAGCCAATTACGGAGGCACTGATTTATGTTTAATTTCAAATCACTATTACCAATTGCATTGCTGACGGCAAGCGGCGTTGTAAGCATGAATGCCAGTGCGAATGAAACAGCGTTAGATGCACAGCAAGTCGCGCAATTGATTGAAAAAGCCGACAGCTACCGCTTGCAAGATGATTCCTCCAAAGTGGTGTCACTGGTGCGCTTATATCAAGACCAAGAGTTAGATAAAACTCGCCTTTACCACGTGTACACGCGTCCAAATCGTGAATCGTTGGTGGTATTCAAATCAGCGGTTGAAGCAGGGCAAAAGATGTTGATGATGGGCGACAACTACTGGCTGCAAATGCCAAAGAGCCGCCGTCCGATTCGCATTACGCCAATGCAGAAGCTGCTTGGTGAAGCGTCTATCGGCGACATCTCAACCCTGACGTGGAGCCAAGATTATCAAGGTGAATGGAAAGCGACAGAAACTGTTTCGGTGAATGGAGAAAGTGTTGCGGCTTATCACCTTGCCTTAACCGCGAAAACCAAAGGGGCGAGCTATCAGAAGATCGACTTATGGTTGTCTGAGCAAGATGCGTTTCCAATTAAAGCTGATCTCTACTTGCGCTCTGGCAAACTCGCCAAGCAAGCGCAATACGGACGTGCAAGCGACAATGGCGAAGACTACGTCAGTGAGATGACTTTGCTTGATAGCATTCAGCCGAGCAAAAAGACCGTTATCGAGTACCAAGAAATCGTGCCTTGGCAGCTGGATAACAAGTTCTACAATCCAAGTTATTTGCCAAAAGCCAACACGACTCAGCTTTAGTCTGAGCTTCGTAAATAGAACCATTAAAACGAGCAAGGAAGACACATGAAATCGCGCCAGCCTAACCTTAACAAAAGCACCAGTTTGTTGATTGCTGCCTCATTGTGTGTGGGCGCGTCAGCCCCTGTTTTTGCCAATGATGAGCTGAGTTTTGAGTGGGATTGGGCTGTCAGTTACGAAACTGCCAAGCAGCGTGACAGCGCATTTATGCAGGCGCAGGGCAGTTCTCGTGATTCACTTAATGCACTGTTGGATGTGCAGGTGAATTATCAGAACTTCAGTGGCTTGTTTGCTCTGTACAGCCAAGGTTTGTACCTCAATCAACAAGGAAAGAGTGATTGGTGGAGTGAAGCTGATAACCAATTGCTGATTAGAGAGCTGGCTTGGCTAGGGGAGTGGCAAGTCGGAGATACCACTCTTGATGTGAGTTTGGGTAAGTTGCGCGTGGATTGGGGCGTGGGTTATGGCTACCGACCTTTGGATCTGTTTAAGCCGTATCGACAAAACCCTGTTGGCTTAGTAGCAGAAGAAGGTGCGGGTGTGTTTTCACTCTCACACTACGATATGGCAGGCGAGTGGACGGTGATTGCAACGGATTCAAGTTGGGGGCAACAAGACCAAAGTGCACTGGATCAAGCCGCAGAGCAGCAAGGTGTTGGTATTCGTCGTTATGCGCTGGTGGGTGATACCGAGTATCAACTTATTGGTTATTACGATGATGTGCGCCGAGGTTTACTCGGAGCCAGTGCCATTGCGGTGTGGGATGAATCCATCGCCATGCACGGTTCCATGCTGTGGCAAAAGCAAAGTGTTGGCTATCAGTTTCATCAGGATGATCTTTACCAACCCGTTTCGGTTGAGGAGCAGGGCAGCGCATTCCAAGCCTTAGTTGGGGTGAATTGGGCAAACCAAGCCGGACACAACGTGATTGCTGAATATTGGTACGACAGCCAAGCATGGTCGAAAAGCGAATGGCAACAAGCAATAGAGCGTGGCGAATTACTCTCTCAGATCCCTGAACCTAACAACTCTCTGTTGGCTAGCAGCGCTCTACTTGCGACAAGCTACGCCCAAGGGTTTCAGCATGCCAATATCGTTCAGCATAACCTAATGCTGCACTGGAGTTGGGATTTGGAAGCGTGGGCTGCATGGAACGGTAAAGCGGATATGGGCTGGCTAAGTGATGTAACCCCTACGTTGGATGTGATGTTGTCGCCGCAAGATGGTGGTGTGATTGTCACGCAGTGGCTTAACTACCAATGGATTGATACTGGCGATCAAAGTGTAGAAGTGGAAGTTGCCGCACGCTTTTTAACCGGAGACGACCAATC